>JAAYOY010000066.1 GCA_012520035.1 Bacillota bacterium | reverse complement strand
TGTATTACCCTTCACCCAACTGCCCCCTTAAACCGCTGCGGATAATTGAATCAGCAAGAACAGCCGCACCAAATCCGTTATCAATATTGACAACGCCTATACCGCCGGCGCAGCTGTTTAGCATCGTCAGCAGCGCCGAAAGGCCGTTAAAATTGGCTCCGTAGCCGATGCTGGTTGGAACCGCAATGACGGGGACGTCAACGAGCCCTCCGACCACGCCGGGGAGCGCCCCTTCCATCCCGGCGACAACAATAATTACCGCTGCCGATTGCAACTCCTCGCGAAATACCAGAAGCCTGTGTATACCCGCTACCCCGGCATCATAAATCTTTTGCACCGTGTGGCCCATAATTTCCGCTGTAACGGCGGCTTCTTCCGCAACAGGCATATCAGCAGTTCCTGCAGAAACGATCAAAATCTTACGCAATGATTTTTTTATCTCCCCGGCGATCAGGCTAATTATTCTTGCGGTTTTATGATACCTGGCCTGAGGGAATGAATTACTCACAGCCTCAAAGACGTCCTGCCCGGCCCGGGTTGCAAGAACGCCGGTATTGCATTCTGCCAGGCTTTTAAAAATACTAACCACCTGTTCCACCGTCTTCCCCTGGCAGAATATAACCTCGGGGAAACCCTCTCTTAAAGCGCGATGGTGATCTATTCTGGCAAATCCGAGATCCTCATAGGGAAGTTTTTTTAACTCCTCCAGAACCTCGCTTATATCTTTCTTGTTGTTCTTGTAATCCTGCAAAATTTTTCGAAGATACTCAAGATCCATTTACGCTATATCCCCTTTTAGTTTTGAATAATCCCTCTATAATCTCCGAAAAAGGTTATCGTTCTCCCGGGTAGCGGAAATGCCCGATTATCTCCCAGCGCTGGAGGCAGTTTTCCTCTCTGGCTATCCCGGCGTTGTGAATAACAAGAGGTACCCCGTCTCTTCCTGTACGATCGCTAATTATACCACAGTGCTCCCGCCCGTCAACAAAACGCCAGTAGACCACATCTCCCCACCGCCATTCCTGGAGATGATCTTCGACTTGAAGCGTCAAAGCGGTACCAAAACGTTCAAAAAAAAGCATCTGGTTTGGAACACGGCGATGGTCAATATTGGGATCGGGTGCATTCAATCCCCAGTTATCAGGATAGAGATGAAAATTATCTCGCATATCCTCATGAATCAACTGCTGCAGGTCAATACCGGCATGACGGAAGGCCCTGATCACCACATCGGTACAGGCACCTGTATCCGGATCAACGTCCCCTCCGGGATAATCAATTGAAACATAAGAAGCATCATAACGGGTCCCGTTTGTCACTTCATTGCGCGCACCCAGAAGAATAAGGTCGGGGACGGTACGCTCTTCCTTGGGGATTTGTTCTACCGGTGAATAGCTGCTTTCTCCGGAAAAAAATCCCCGAAGATCTCCGATAAAAGATTCATCCCGGGACAGCCCTGCCGGACAACTTCCCAGGATTGTTTTTCCAAATCCCCAAAAGCCTGCAACCAGAAAAACTACTAAAAGCATGATGGAGAAGAATATTTTATTTCGTTTCAAATACAATTAACCCTCCAATGAGGACGGTTTGGAGTGACCCCGTAATGGTATACATTTTGGGGACGGTAAAACCCCACTGCGACAGGGTGCGACAGGGGACGGTTCTCTGTCGCATCTTTGCGACAGGGGGACGGTTCTCTGTCGTGCGACAGGGGGACGGTTCTCTGTCGCATCTTTGTGCAGAGAACCGTCCTCGCGTGGGAAGGGGATTGCATCTCATCCACGCGCTCCTTAAAAAGAACGGTTCTCTGCACACTCAACCTAAAATAATACTACCAGATATTTGTTTGAAAAAAAAGTACTACCAACATTTATAGTTTTATTCGTTAATGATCTATCCCGATATAACACTGTAAATAATATTTATATCCTATCTAATGAGAAACATTAACCATCTATCTGATACCATCTAAAAAACATTTTATTTAGTTTAAATTTTGCGGAGGATGTTACTCCCACAGGGGTTAATCCTTTTTGATCAACTTATTATTTCTTTCTATCATCTTTTACAAAAAGGCTGATTATAAAGCTGAAAAAGGAGAAGACAAGAGCAGAAATGACCGCCGTTGCAAAACCCTGTATATAAAAACCTTTTACCACCGTGCTGGTCAACCACAACATGAGACCGTTGATCACCACGTAAATAAACCCAATGTAAGGAAATTAAGGGGCAGGGTGAGTATCACAATAATAGGTCTGATTACGGCATTAACAATGCCGAGAACAAGGGACCCAAAGGCCGCTCCCAGGAAAGTAACCTCAAAACCGCTGATTGCATAAGAAGTCAGGATAATGCAACCAATATTAAGTATCCAGCGCAACACCAATCCTCTCATAATATCTTCCCCTTTCACCGGAATTCTTTTTAAAATAGATATTCATCCAAAATATGAGTTTTCCTGCAAAAAAAAACTGCAACCTGAAAACAGGTTACAGTTCAACAGGGGAATAATGCGACAGAGAACCGTCCCCCTGTCGCATACTCTCTTTATTGCAGCCATCCATTCACAACATCTTCATTTTCAGCAATCCAATCGCGCGCAGCCTGAAGCGGTTCCGCCCCATCAGCAATCGCTCCGATTACCGCACCAAGCTGGTAATCTTCCAGGTAATAGTTCTTTAAGAAGTTTGCTACATCGGGAGCGTCCTCATCGAGACCCTGACGCGCCATAACATGTATATCCTCAGCACCGCCATAAATCCCCTTTGGATCTTCCAGGAATTTTAAATCGTAGCGAGCAAATTTCCAGTGCGGTGTCCAGCCGGTTACAACAATCCATTCTTCTTCCATATAAGCATCGGCAAGGGCTGCGGTCATCGCCATATCACTGCTTTCCAGAAGTTCCAGCTCCAGTCCGTAATCTACAATGGCCTGTTCCGTAGCCCTCATAATGCCGGCGCCACCATCAATACCGACAATCTGTCCGCCAAAATCATCTACATGGTCGTTTAATTCTTCAATTGAATTAATCTCCAAATACCCTGGTACTACCAGACCGATACGGGCATTGTTATATACATGGCCGTAATCATCCATCCGGTCCCCATACTCGTCTATATAGTCCTTGTGAGTTACCGGCAGCCAACATGTAGTTTGGGCATCCAGATCGCCTTCAGCAATACCTGAATACAATCCGCCCACCTCCAGGGAGGTCGTGGTACAATCATACCCCAGCTTGTCCATAATAACTGCCTGGGCTATATGCGTGGATGCTTCTGCACATGCCCATTGTACATAGCCCAGCTTTATCGTCCCTTTAGCAGTTTCTTCAAGTTTGCCGGAAGGTTCACCGGACCCCTCGGGTGTTTCAGCAGGTGTTCCGTTACCGGCACAACCTGCCAACAATAATCCTAAACATAGCACTGCTGCAAGAATACTGATAATAACTCTCTTTCTATTCAACAAGTAACAACCTCCTTTTTTATTGGGATATTTTAAGTTTCCCCTTTCCTCTTCTTTAAGCTTTTTTTCTTCCTGAGGATTCTCTGCCCACAGACTGGGTAATCCGGTCCAGAATGATCGCAATTACAACAACCCCAACACCCCCTTCAAAGCCGGATCCAATTTCCAGGCGCGTTATCGCCCTGTATACTATTCCCCCCAAACCGCCTGCCCCGATCATTGCTGCAATAACAGCCATGGATAGGGCTAGCATGATACACTGGTTTACTCCAGCCATAATTGAGGGTAAAGCCAGCGGAAGCTGCACTTTGATCAGCATCTGCATCGGTGTGGAACCGAAAGAAGTAGCGGCCTCAATCATCTCCACCGGCACCTGCCGGATTCCCAGGTTGGTCAACCTGATCGCCGGAGGCATGGAAAAAACCACTGTAGCCAGAACCGCCGGCACAACGCCGATACTAAAAAACATCACTGCCGGTAAAAGATACACAAAAATAGGCATCGTCTGCATAAAATCCAGGATAGGTCGCATTATATTTTCTACCAGGGGGCTGCGCGAGGCCAAGATACCCAAGGGAATACCGATAAACAATGAAATAAAAGTTGCCGTAAGGATAAGTGCCAAAGTGCGGATTGTTTCATCCCAGATATTCATACTAACCAGTAAAAGAAGGCCGGCAAGGGTAAATATTGCCACACCCCGTCCGGCCAGTTTCCAGGCAACAAGCACTAAAATTAGGATAAAAAGGGCAATTGGAATCATCAGCAGATAACCTTCCAAGCCATTTACAAAACCTTCAATAACCCCACTAATTGATCTAAAATAATCCCGATAATTACTGCGCAGGAACATTACGGCAGAATCAGCCCACTCCCTTAGCGGAAGCCGATACTTTACCAGGAAAACAGTCCACTCATTAAGCAACGCTGTCATTGTCATCTCCCCCTCCTCCAACTAATCCTGCGAGAACAGAAACGCGCATGATGATACCTAGCAGCCGTCTATTTTCATCCACCACCGCAATCGGAACTCTGGCTGTTGCAGCCAAAGGGAGGAGATCCTGTATCAGAGTGTCCGGCGCAGTTACGGGAATATCAGTCTCCACAATTTTTTTAAGATCCGTGACCTTATCTTTCACAGCTTCGACTGCCCGATCAACAGTTACAATGCCATAGAGAGTGCGGTCTTCTCCAATAACGAAGATACTTGATAAAGCTTCTTCCTTCATCTTGCGCAAGGCAACACGCGGTCCGTCGTTGGACGATACATGTGCGGTAGGACGGACCATGATATTCTCCGCTTTTAAAATGCGAGAACGATCAACATCGTTTACAAAATTTGCCACATACTCTGTAGCCGGATTGGTCAAGATTTCTTCGGGCGTACCGATCTGGTCAATTACCCCGTCTTTCATGATCGCTATACTGTCGCCCAGCTTAAGCGCCTCGTCAAGGTCATGGGTGATAAAAATAATCGTCTTCTGGACCTTTCCCTGCAATTCCATCAATTCTTCCTGCATCTCCTTGCGGATTAAGGGGTCAAGCGCGCTAAACGGCTCATCCATCAGCAAAATGTCCGGATCGACTGCCAGCGCCCTGGCCAACCCCACCCGCTGCTGCATCCCTCCGCTCAGCTGCTCCGGGTAAACAGCAGACCACTCCTTTAATCCCACCGTCTCCAGTACCGCATAAGCTTTTTCTTCCCGGGCACTTTTATTAACACCCTGTATTTCCAAACCATACGCTACATTTTGAAGAATAGTCCGGTGAGGGAAAAGTGCAAAACGTTGAAATACCATGGCCAGCTTTTTTTGTCTCACCAAACGAAGCTTATCCAACGATAATGCGGTAACATTTTCTCCGTCAATATATATTTCTCCGTCAGTGGGCTCAATGAGGCGGTTTATACAGCGAATAAGTGTTGATTTTCCACTGCCCGACAAACCCATGACAACAAATATTTCTCCCTGCTCTACCGAAAAGGAAACATTATGAATGCCAACCGTATGGCCCGTTTGCCTGAGCAATTTTTCCTTTGACCACCCTGATTGCAGTTTTATTAAAGCCTGGCGCGGATACGGGCCGAATATTTTATACAGGTTTTTAACTTCAATTTTCGGCACTAATCTTTTCCTCCTCCCCAAAAAAATAAGCACTCTAAACCTCAGAAGAGGTTAGAGTGCCTGGGTTTCGCCATGTAGACTCACCCTAAACCACAACTTATTGTAGCCTATTGCTGGCCCGCTTGAACCAGTAAAAGCCCCAGTTCTCTTAAACGATTTTTCACTTACGGTTTCCACACATAAACGAAGCTTACCTCTATCCACCAGTATCCATCACTTATAGAATACTGACGTATAGTGGCTCACAACGGGCTTACTTCCGCAAGCTACTTCACCTTAAAAATAAAATTTTTCTTATATTATCATACATCCTAAAATTTGTCAACGTTTTGGAAAATGCAGTTATTAACAATGCTAGAGCAAAGAATTGATGGTTATCATAAATTTTATAAACCTTGCCAGTATAAGCGGTTTCATAAGGCCTTTTTGTCTTCCGGATTATTTTTGTTCCTGTAATAAATCATCCAGCAATTCTACAGGCAGCGCCAACCCCTTGGCATCTCCTTCATTTCCGCCTTCTAATACAGCAAAGATAACGGCTACAACTTTACCCTTATCGTTAAAAACCGGGCTGCCGCTGCTGCCTCCATACACCGGAACACCGATCTCCAGCACCGGCACCGGACAATCATCCAATTGCCGGTATCCTGTAATCTTGCCGCTCATTGCAATCCTGGAATAATTGAGCGGATTACCGATAATAAGTACATTATCACCCACTTCAGGTGGTTGTTCTTTTTCAAGATCAACAAAGGGAAGGTTATCGCCTGCAAGATAAATTAGACCCAAATCTGCCAGGGCGCTGGTCGACCATCCGGTAATCCGGCAACTTCCCCGCCCGGGAAAGGTAACAGTAATTGAACCGGCGTCCTCCAGCAAATGGCGATTTGTTACAATCAACCCCCCGGCACTGATATTAAAGCCGGTCCCCCTCCGCTGCCGGGAAACAGGATACGCTTTGCCTTCGGGAGTCGCAACAATACCGACAACTGTCTCCCTTAAATCCTTTACCAGAGGATCCCGGCTTAGCCTTTGAGATTCAACCAGGAAATCAAGTGACGGGAGGGTGAATATATTCAAGAAACTCCCGAGAGCAAGGGTTGCAAAGATTATTACAACAAGAAAAACCGCCGGCTTAAATAAAAGCGATCTCCGCCGCCTGTGGATAGAAGAGCGGGAATCCTTCTCTTCTTCATCTCCATACCGGTAATTTAATTCCGCAAATAGCTCTCTATCTTCCTCATTCAAGAATTCTCAACCCTCCCCCGGTAGAAGATGCGACAAGAGTGCGACAGGAGAACCGTCCCCGTTGTCGCGAAGATGCGACAAGAGTGCGACAGGAGAACCGTCCCCAAAAGGAATTTATTCAAACGTGGCGAAAGAATGATGATATGCGTTAAATTGTATAATGTGTAAAACCATTTTCTTCGCCATCGGCTAAGGGCAAAAGGAGGCATTTATTAATGAATATTAAAACAGTAGATCTGCGCAGTGATACAATTACCCTTCCAAGCAAGGAAATGCGCGCCGCAATGGCCAGGGCAGAGGTGGGAGATGATGTCTATGGTGAAGACCCGACCGTTAACCTGCTGGAAAGCGAGGCCGCAGCACTTGTTGGAAAAGAAGCTGCTCTTTTTGTTTCCTCAGGCACTATGGGAAATCTGATTGCCATTCTTACGCACACTTCAAGAGGAGATGCCGTTCTCTTAGATCCCGAAGCCCATATTTTTTATTACGAGGCAGGAGGTGCGTCGCTTATCGGGGGAGTTCAGCTCTGGCCGGTAACAAACCTGCATTCTTATGAAGGTATCGACAACCTTAAAAAAGCACTTCGCCCGCCGGACCAGCACTTCGCCCCCGCAGCCCTTCTCTGCCTGGAAAATACACATAACCGCAATGGGGGCACTATCTTAAAACCGGAGGAACAGGACAAATATTATGAAATCGCCTGTAAAGCGAAAATTCCCCTGCACCTGGACGGAGCCAGAATTTTTAACGCCGCTTTAGCCCTGAACTGCCCCGTTACCGACCTTACCCGCTCCTGCGATTCCATAATGTTCTGCCTTTCCAAAGGGCTGGGTGCACCCGTGGGCTCTATCCTGGCAGGATCTTCGTCCTTTATTGAACGGGCAAGGCGTTATCGCAAAGTCCTTGGAGGCGGAATGCGACAGGCAGGTATTCTGGCAGCCGCCGGATTGATTGCCTTAAAAAACATACCTTACCTCTCGGAAGACCATAGACGGGCGAGAATACTGGCAGAGGGTATCACCAGCCGGACGATTTTTAGGGTAACCCCCTCCCCTCCCCCAACCAATATGGTCATCATAAATACAGAACCTTTATCTTCCGCAGAGTTTTTATCGCGCCTGGAGTCCTACGGGGTAAAATCAATCGCTTTCGGCGAAAACCGGGTCCGTATGGTTACTCATCTGGATATCAGCGATGAAGGCATCGATTGGGCCCTGGAGGCCATAGAAAGGCTCTCCCGGGAAGTTAAGTAAGCATGGTCAAGAGGCGGTGCACAGTTCAGGTTGCGGCCGGCAAAAAGTTGCCGTTTTATTTCCGGTCTTCCAGAAGCACCCCACCTACTCCCACATGGCCCGGATCTGTATTTCTTAGATAAACAACAAAAGCCGCCTCTTCAATCCCGGTTAGCTCACTGGCCTTTTTTGTAAAAGCACTGATCAACTCCTTGCGCTTATCCTTTTCAAGCTCCGGTCCGTAAAAAAATATGGTAGGCATATTATCACCCCTTTCTTGTAATAGTTGCAGCTTCAATATGTATCATCCGGTTCTTCCATTTATAATAAAAGGAAAAAGCAATTACTAAAGGTATGATAACCAGATAATACATTGATTTATAGCCAAATGCAGCCGCTACAAAACCCCAGAAAAAAGAACCGGCAGCTATCCCCAGGTCAACCGCAGTATAGTAGGTAGCGTTGGCAGACCCTTTTTTCTCCGGAGGCACTTTATTCACAGCGAGAATAAGCAATGTAAATTGAACAAGACCAAATCCCAGACCAAATAAAAGTCCGCCAACAATCAAGTGATACAATTTGCCGATATGGGCGACGATTAACATTGCCGAGACAATTGAAGAGGTTCCAACGATTATATTTAAATCGTAACCCTTCCAGCCCACCCTGTCAATTATTATTCCCGATAAAAACCTGGAGATAAGCAGGGTAACAGCCATGGCGGTAAAGAAGTAACCTGCCGTTG
Source organism: Bacillota bacterium (assembly GCA_012520035.1). Lineage (GTDB taxonomy): Bacteria > Bacillota > Dethiobacteria > DTU022 > UBA8154 > DUQX01. The sequence continues at coordinate 12,616 of JAAYOY010000066.1, read as the reverse complement.
TCAAACCCAGTTCCTTTGCATAAAGAGGGAGAAAGGATATTAGTGAACTGTGTATAAAGGAAACAATGAGCATTATTAATGAAGGCCGCAGGGCCGTTTTATCAAATATAACAAACTTAAAAACACCCTGCTGCTTTTCTATTTTGGGATATCTGATTGATAACGCAAGGATAAACGTAAGCGCGGTAATAAACAAACAGATAAGAAAAAGTAACTTGAAAGAATAATTATTAATTAACCAGAGGGCAATAGCCGGCGCACAGGACATGGAAACGCTATTTGCTAAACTGTAAACACCCAGGCCTTCTCCAAGCCTTTCCCTGGGGATAATGTCCAGTGCTACGGTGCCGGTTGATGTATGTCCAATTCCCCAGCCCAAACCTTGAATAAAACGAATAGCAATGAGCATAACCACAGGAATCATGCGTAGATATATTGCTGTAGGTAACATAAAAAGCATGATCCCACCGAGAAAAATCAGCTTGCGTCCATACCTGTCCAGACAATAACCCGTTATCGGCCTGGATATTAACGCCGCTGCCGTCAGAGAAGATAAAGCCAGACCGGCGATTTTGGCCGATCCTCCAAATCTCTCAATATAAACAGGCAAAGTGGTATTAAAGCTGTGAAAAACAAGACTTAAAGTTAATGTCGAAAGGCATATTAATAAAAAGTTCAGCGTCCATAAACGAGGTTTTTCCAGTTCTGTATTTTCTTGTATTCTACCTGGCATTTTTATCTCCTTTCTAATACAGAAAAAACAAAGTTAGTTAAAGAAAATTATACTTCATAACAAGCCGAACTCACCTTCTCCCGATCTGCCACATAAATTATAAAAAAGGAGAAGTGGGTTCAATAAACCAGTTGATCACCATGAAAGGAGAATGCTATCTTGAAAGACTATTATGATATTTTCCTCAGCTACCACAGCACAGATGAGACCGTAGTCAAGCATGTCGCAAAAATCTTGTCGAACCAGGGCATTAAGCCTTTTCTCGATAAATGGAATATTAAGCCGGGTCAACCCTGGCTGGCAGAGATAGAAATGGCGCTGAAAGCCAGCAGGGCATTCGGTGCGTTTATCGGCCCTACAGGTTTGGGACCAATTCAAGTAGCCGAAATGCGGGCAGCGCTCTACCGAACGTTCAGGGAAAAGGGTTATCCCGTTATTCCGATTTTGCTGCCCGGAGCAGAACCTGCAAAGCACGACCGGTTACCGGCTTTCCTCGCCCAGCAAACATGGGTTGATCTTCGCAAGGGACTTGATGATAAAGAAGAACTCGGACGCCTTCTGGCGCAGATCCATCCCCGAAAAGCCAGCCCTGTAAATACCGGCAGACAAAGCAATAACACTAAAAAAACTGATAAAGCCACCTTGCTCAGGGCCCTGGTTCTTCTTGAGAGCGAAGATCTGGTATATTTGGCAGAAATAAGCGGAATACGCAGGGCGGAAATAACAAAAGACGGCATAAAAACCCTGGCGGTAAGCCTGGTCAACCGGGCTGAAATATACGGTCTTTTGGAAGTACTGCAGGCAAATCTTATGGTTGAATATCCCGCCGTTGCTTTGAAAGCAGGTTTAACGGTAGAATAATGATTGGGATCTTTATCTACTGCGTCAGCCTGCAAAACCGCTTTTTAACCCTCGCCGCAGCTTTTCTATAATCTCCGGTGCGGCCTTAAAAGGTACCTCAACTCCGGGGGAAGGGGGCAGGGCAAGCTTGCATTCCCGGAAAGGAGTAGAAGCAATTAATTCGTTATAAGCCAGACAGGCAAGCAGCTCAAGGTTAACGGTATCTTCCATATTATAGGAAAGCAACGTTTCTAGAGCCCTGACATTTCCATGACGCCGGTACTCCTGCCACAAGAGAACGGCCATATAGCCGTCCACCCGTTCTAAATCTCCGCGGTTGATCCCAAGCTGTTTCTCGCAACTTTTCAGGCCGCCTTTATATCCCAGGCCTGCCAGGATAAAACGCAGATCAAGATGCGCATGCTGATCAAGTTTTATCTTAAAATATCTTTCTATAAAGGGAAGGTCAAAACATTTGCCGTTATATGTAACAAGCAAGCTGTAACGGGCAATATCCCGGGGGAAATCCTGCATATTTTCTCCCCAAACATAATAGCTAAGCGATCTCCCATCGTACAGGGAAATCGTTGTAATATGATCACCGTCCCCTCCAAGACCGGTAGTTTCTATATCAAGAAAAGCTGCGCTCCCCCTGAAATCAGCAAAAAGACGCCATACCTGATTGGGCGGCAGTCTGCCGGCAAAAAAATTGGCCTTCCTTTCCTCATAGTTTTTTCTTGAAATCTCTAACTGGTTTTTGAATGAGGGAGGGAGCCTTTTACCGGCAAACCGGGGTTCTTTCTCCATACCAAGTATGTTTTCCAGGTCGTTCCAGCTGCATATCCCCTCATTCCAGAGTTTTCTCTCTGTTTTTAACCCTATTCCGGGAAAATGCAAAAAAGTTTTTTTTAACATTGCCTCACCCCTGTTATTACCGCTTTAAGTTGAATCCGGAGGGGACCTTCTCTAAAAACATCCGGCCGACCTGCCAGATATCACCTGCGCCCATTGTAAGGATAAGATCGCCGCTCCTTGAATTCATCTCCAGGAAATGGACCATATCTTCCTTGCTCTGGATAAGGCGCACCCCGTCTTGTTTCCTCAGGCTGATCTCCCGGGCAAGCCTTTGAGAATTAATACCGGGAAGGGGGTCCTCCCCTGCGCTGTAGATATCATCAAGTAAAAGAAGATCTGCTTCATCAAATGCTTTTACAAAGTCATCCCATAAATAATTGGTCCGTGTAAAACGGTGGGGCTGAAAGACGCAGATAAGACGCCTGCCGCTTTGGCGGGCGGCATTTAGAGTGGCTTTAATTTCTGTAGGATGATGTGCATAATCATCCACGACCAAAACTCCTTCTTTTTCTCCGATAATTTCAAAACGGCGCTTTGCCCCCTTAAAAGAATATAAAGCATCCTGAATAAGAGGAAATGCAATTTCAAATAAAATACCCACTGCAATTGCTCCCAGTGCATTAAGAGCGTTATGTATCCCGGGAACGTTTAAGTAGATTCTTCCCAGGTAATTATGCTTAAAATATACCTGAAAGCTCGATCCGAATTCAAACCATTCCACTCCTCCTCCCCTTATATCCAAACCATCCGTAAAACCATAGGTCAACACGGACGTGGTTAGCCCGGGCCTTATTTTCTGCAGGACAGGGTCGTCACCGCAAATTATCGCCGTGCCTCCCCCCCGCACGTTGTTAATAAAATTGCAATAGGATTCCACAAGCTTTTCAAAACTACCGTTGTAATGTTCCAGGTGATCAGCCTCAATGTTGGTAACCAGGGCCACGCTGGGCCTATATCTCAGGAAAGAATGATCGCTTTCGCATGCCTCGGCCACAATATATTTACTTTTCCCCAGCCTGGCATTGCCCTGAAAAAAGGAAACCTCTCCACCGATTACAGAAGTGGGATCAAGGCCGCCTTTTTCAAGTATTAAAGAAAGCATTGCTGTTGTAGTTGTCTTCCCATGAGTCCCCGCCACGGCAATGCCGTACTTATCATTCAAAACCGCAGCAAGCAACTCGGAACGATGCCACAATGGAATACCTCTTTTACCGGCAGCCTGTATTTCAGGGTTATGGGGGGGGATAGCGGTTGAATAAACCACCAGTTGAGCATCCCCAAGTTGTTCAGGGTTGTGTCCAATGTAAACTTTTGCCCCTTTCCCCCTAAGCAGTTCTGTAAGACTGGAGTCTTTAATATCGGAACCGCTTACACTGTAACCTGCCTCAAGGAGGATAAAAGCTAGGGCGCTCATCCCATAACCGCCGATACCAACAAAGTGAACTTTCCTTAACCGATCTAACAAGTAAAACCCTTCTTTCGGGACAAAATATTAGTTGGAGTTCATATTATAACATATTTATTTTTTTTAAACTTGTGAGGAAGATAGATGCAATATTTATCCATTTAATTATGTTAATTAAAAAAGAGGAATATTTACTTCAAACAAGCATATAATGATAGGATAACTTTTTGTCTCCACAAGTAATTCACAGTATCCACATATTTATCCACAGGAAAAGCCCCATTTCTTGGACAACCCCGCATTGCTTTCCACATTTTCCACATTGGTTACATAAAGTTGTTGTCGTAAAACCGCTAAAAAGGTCGAAATAGCAAGTAATGGAGAAATATTGATAAAAAATAAACTAAATCTTTGTTTTGCTCAATCAAGCTCTAAATTGGGTATAGCATTTAAATCCCAGGGCGCGGTACGGCCCTGGTGCAGGTAAAAGTAACCGGCGGAGGCGATCATAGCGCCGTTATCAGTACACAGCTCCGCAGGCGGATAAACTAATTCAATCTCCTCATTGGCTAACCGTTGCCTGAGTCTTCGTCTCAGCTCACCGTTAGCAGCCACACCTCCGGCCAGAAGAAATTGTTTTGTCCCTTTTTTTCTGATCGCCAGGAGGGATTTTTCGACAAGAACATCTACGACAGCGTCCTGAAAAGCTGCTGCAAGATCAGCGGTGTTCACCTTGTTCCCCTTTTCCGCCTCCCGCTGGATACAATTTAAAACCGACGTTTTCACCCCGCTAAAACTAAAATCCAGCTTTCCTTCCTCGGTCATCAGCGCACGGGGAAAATTAAAAGCCTCTGCATCCCCCTGCTGCGCCAACCGGTCGATAATTGCCCCTCCCGGGAACCCCAGGCCCAGCGCTCTGGCTACTTTATCAAAAACTTCGCCAGCAGCATCGTCTCTGGTTCTGCCGATAGTTTCCATTCGCCCGTGATCGTGCATATAAATAAGGGAGGTATGTCCCCCCGAAACAACCAGGCAGAGAAGCGGAAAAGTAATCACGGTTCCTGTTAAAAAATTGGCATAGATGTGTCCTTCCAGGTGATTTACGGCCATTAAGGGCAAATCGAGAGTATAAGCCAGGGCTTTTGCCGTAGAAACCCCCACCAGCAAAGAGCCTACAAGCCCGGGTCCATAAGTAACGGCTATACCGTCCAGATCGCTTAAAGCAACCCCGGCCTTGCTCAGGGCTTCGTCTATAACAGGATTAATATAATCCAGATGGCAGCGTGAAGCGATCTCGGGCACGATCCCGCCAAAACGGCGGTGAAATTGTTCCTGTGAAGATACTACGCTGCTTAAAACATTGCGGCCGTTGAGCACTACTGCCGCAGCGGTATCGTCACAGCTTGTTTCCAACCCAAGGATTAATGTTTTACGTATCACCCAAAGCACTCCTCCCTTCCGCCGAACGCAAATTACCTGCTTCAAGCATCATTACCAGAGCATCTTCGTCAAAATAATAGTTTTTTCTAAGAGCAACTACTTTGAAATTAAATTTTTCATAAAGTTTCCGTGCATTCTGGTTCGATACCCTTACCTCTAAAAATATTTTGCCGGCACCTTTTAAAAAAGCTTTTTCCAGCAAATTATTTAATATAATTGTCCCCGTACCAGCCCTTCGGTGGCAGGGATGAACCGCCAGGGTGGTGATATGCGCCTCATCCAAAACAATCCATATACCCCCATAGCCAATAATCATCGTGCTTTCTTTAAAGCGTGCTACGATATAATAGGCATACTTGTTCTGAGTTATCTCTGCATAGAAAGATTCTCTTGACCAGGAAGTTGAAACAAAAGAATTCCGTTCAATAAACAGCACCTGATCTAAATGAGCCGCTGTCATGGGAGTAATATCTAAATGCAACACAGCTAGGACATCCTTCCCTGGCTTTTTTTCTGCAGCTTCCTTTCAGCCTCGGGAATACGAATATAGAAAGGCTTTAAAGCATAAGGGGAGATGGGACCGCTCTCTGCCCAAATCCTTGCCCCCTTCTGGAGTACAAGAGAAGCGCGGTTAAGCCGTGAAGAATAAGGCATCTCCCGGTATCTCTCCCCTAAGGCATTTCTAATAATTTCTCCGATATTTACCGGATAATCGCCTAAAAAAATGATATCCTCGTGGAAAGCATCCAGCTTGCGACACAACTCTTCCACCGACAGGGCCGCTGCTCCTTCAACCATCACCGGCCCTTCGGGGCCTCCCCGGTAAAGAGCTGTATAAACCTGGTTTTTCCTGGCATTTAAAACCGGACAAATCAAACCTCTGTGAAAAATACAGGCTTCGGCCAGAGCATCAAGGGTCATCACCCCCACAACGGGAATATTTAATCCCAGGCATAATCCTTTTGCTGTTGCCATGCCGATGCGGATACCGGTAAACGATCCCGGCCCCACACATACAGCGACACCCTGAAGCCGGCTTTTGTGTACGCCGGCATCCTTTAAAAGTGAAATAATCAGGGGCATCAGACGCTGTGAGTGTGTATTATCGGTATTTAATAGATATTCCCCCCAAACCCTTTCCGTGTCGCCAAGGGCTGCACTGCATACTCTGGTTGTGGTATCAAGAGCAAGAAGCAGCACTTTTTTTCAACTCCTCAATCAAAAAATCCTTCGTTTTATCCAATTGTTTAAAATGAAGGATACGGGAATTTTCTAGATCCCGCGGATCTTTCGTTATCTCAATTTCCAGCCTGGCAGAGGGCAAAAAATGAGGAAATTTGTTCGCCCATTCGATAAGGGTTAAACCGTTTTCAGCATAAAAATACTCTTCTAGGCCAAGCTCTTCCAGTTCTTCGTCGTCCTCCAGGCGGTAAAAATCAAAATGATATAACTCCAGCCTTCCCTTGTAAAGGTTCATAATCACAAAAGAGGGGCTGTTAACAATATTGGTAACTCTCAACCCTTCGGCAACCCCACGGACAAAAACCGTTTTTCCGGCTCCCAGTTCACCATTTAAAGCTATAACCGTACATCCGGGCACAATTTCTCCTAGAATTCTGCCGATTTTCTTTGTCATATTTTCTCCGGTACTTTTTAAAGTAAGCATACTTAATTATATCTTCTGCTGCTGTTAAAAGCAACTTTACAATGAAAACACCGTTAAGGAATAATTAGAATAAAAAATAAAAATTAAATATGGTATAAACCAAACAAATAAGATAAAAATATGGAGAAGGGGGTGTTTGAAATAAGGGCAAAATTAATTAAAGGATTCCCTGTGGTGGACCTGAAAGACGGTTCCATGGCGGGAAGAGTGCAAAACTTAATTTTAGATCCTGCCGGGAAAAAAGTTGCCGGATTCCTGGTCGGGGAAAAAGGATTGCTTAAAGGACGTTCACAGATTATTCTATATGAACAGGTTTCCAACATCGGCAGGGATGCCATTACCATAAATAGCAAAGAAAACCTGACAGCGGAAGAAGACCATCCCGAACAGGAGATTTCCAGGGATTATTCGTTTCTAGGCAACAGCGTTATCAGCAGTGAAGGGAATTATATTGCCAGGGTTCAGGATTTCACCTTTTCTATTCAAACAGGGGAAATTGAAAGTCTTTTGCTTTATGATTTTAGAAGCAAGGAAAAAATAGATAAAAACATATTTCTTAGTATTCACGGTGTTCAAAAACTGGGAAAGGATTATGTTATTGCAGAAGCAAACTACGCTGATTTCTTGAGTGAGGAAGAAAAAGATGAGCAGCGCGAAGATGAGGAACATGATAAAGAAAAAGAAGCCGCTTATTCTCTGGAGAAGAGGGCTATTGAATTTGCCCTGCACAAGGAGGCAGCGTTTACAGTAAAAAATCTTCACGGCGAAGTAATTGTAGAAAAGGGCCAGAGAATAACATACGATACCATTGAACGGGCGCGTGCTTCAGGCAGACTTTATCAGGTTCTCTTTGCGGCAGGAGCAGGAGAACTCCTGGATAGCATAGATTTCACCCTGGAAAAACTGGACCAGGGGAGCGAACGTCTTCTTCAAGCATGGCATAATTTTAAAAAAAAATCTTCCTACATCTTCAGAGGTACCGAACATAACGGTAACAAACAACATAAAGAAACGCAAACCTTTGAAGGACCGGATGAAGAGGAACCTCCTTATATTAAAGAAGAGTACAAACCGGGGGAAATACAGCGCTCGCTGGCGGAGGCATTCGACAACATCAAGGAGATCTGGAGGCGCTTTGAAAAAGAGGTTTCCAGGGAAGGGAAAGAGCTCGCGCATGAATCCAGAGAAAAAATGAAAGAATATGCATTAAACAAAAAAGCGAACTTCAGCATAAGAAACGGTGAGGGGAATATACTGCTACAGCGCGGTGAAATAATAACAGAAGATATAATTGCAGCCGCTGAAGCCGCCGGTAAGATTCCTTCCCTTTTCCTGGCGGCAATTTCCAGCGAAGCAGAGGAAAGCCTCAATGTTCTTGGTGAAAAAATAAGGGATATCTTCCATTAATGCGACAGGGGACGGTTCTCGCTGTCGCACCTTGAGTGCGACAGCGAGAACCGTCCCCTGTGTCGCGTTAGCGCATTTCCTGCAGTGTTTCTTCGAGCGCCTGGATAAAACGCCTGTTACCTTCTTCTGTGGCGATAGTAACGCGAATATGCTGGGGATAGCCGAAGATATCCCCGGTCCGTACAATAATCCCTTTACGCAAAAGCCTCTGGAAAAGTTCTTTGGAATCCACCCCTGTATCAATAAAGAAAAAATTGGCCTGTGTAGGGATATGATTAAGACCCATCCTCTTCAGCTCTCCCGACAGGTATTCCTTGCCGGCAGCATTCACCTTTTTTACTTCCTGAAGATGTCTTTCATCTTCCAGCGCTGCTCTTGCCGCAACCTGAGCCAGGGAATTAACATTAAAAGGTTCGCGCACAGTATTAAGATCAGTGATGATCTGCTTCGGGGCAAGTCCATACCCGACCCGCAAACCCGCAAGACCGTAAATCTTGGAAAAAGTTCGTAAAATAAGCACATTGCAGCCGCGCTTGATCAATTCCAGACTATCCGGATACGAAGGATCGTCAACGAACTCCCGGTAGGCTTCATCAAGGACAATAAGGACTTCCGGAGGCACTTTTTCTAAAAACCCCTCCAGTTCATTCTTATTAACAATAGTACCTGTAGGATTATTGGGATTGCAAATATAGACAATTCTCGTCCTGCTGTTAATTGCCGCCGCCATAGCCTCTAAATCATGGTAAAAATCTTTACAGGGCACGTTTATTGGAACAGCGTCCATCAGCCGGGCAGAAAAATCGTACTCCGAAAAAGAGGGCTGTGCCATGACGATCTCGTCCCCGGGGTTTAAATAGGCTGCCCCCAGAAGGGTAATAAGCTCATCGGCACCGTTTCCCAGGACGATATTTTCTTCTTTTAAGCCCAGTTTGCCGGCAAGGGATTGTTTAAGATAGTAACTATTACCGTCAGGGTAATAATTGATCTTATGTAAGTAATCCTTTATCGCCTCCATTGCCAGCGGTGAAGGCCCCAGGGGATTCTCATTTGAAGCCATCTTGACAACATTTGAAAGCCCCAGTTCTCTCTCCACTTCCTCAATTGGTTTTCCGGGGACATACGGGGTGATGCTCTCCAGGCATCGCCTTTTTTGTGGTTTTTTCATTGTTTCACTTCCTTTTAACTGATAATTAATTAAATCTTAATAACAATCGGACTGCTTTTGAGAATATAATAAATGCAAAGAACTTTCGCCACAGCAAAATTAAATCCTTCTCCAACCGGTAACAATTAACCTGCCTGATTATCCATCTTCGAAAGATAATTTGCAGCCATCAGCAGGCCGATAATTGTTTTCCCATCCTCGATTTCCCCGTTAGAAACCATTTTCAAAGCTTCAGGAAAAGCATAGCTTTCCACTTCAAGAAACTCCCCTTCTTCTTTAACGGTTTCCCCCCTTACCAGATCACGGGCAAGATACAGGTAAAGCACCTCATTGGAAAAACCGGGGGAACTATAAAAAAAAGCCATCCGCTGCAAGTTTTCTGTCCTGAACCCAATCTCCTCAGCCAGTTCGCGCTGTGCGCAATGTAAAGGATCTTCTCCCGGCTCCAGCCTTCCGGCAGGGATCTCCAAAAGAACCTTTTCTATCGCTTTACGGTACTGTCTAACCAGATATATTCTACCATCCTTAACAGGGACTATTCCCACCGCGCCGCTGTTAATTACTTCAACTATTTCCCGGCTGCTTTCCTGCCCGTCCGATAACTGCACCCGGTCCAGGCGGACACTAATAATTTTACCGCTGTATATTTCCCTGCTGCTTATAGTTTTCTCATTCAAGTTCATTTTATCAGTTAATTCTCCCTCCGGCAAATAAAGTCAAGGATAAAAAATCATAAACTGTTTGCACCCTGCCAGCGGCTGAAAAGGTTATGTTCCAGGCCGAACTGGTCTAAAATTTTGCCCACGGTATGATTAATAATATCATCCATCGTTTTGGGAAGGTTGTAGTAGGCAGGCACCGGCGGTAAAATAATCCCGCCAACTGCAGCTACCTTTGTCATTAACTGCAGATGCCCCAGATGTAAGGGGGTCTCTCTTACGACCAGCACAAGCTTTCTTTTTTCCTTTATCGCCACATCCGCGGCCCTGATCAGCAAGTTCTCATTGTAAGAATTAGCGATAGCCGAGAGGCTTTTCATGGAACAAGGTGCTATAATCATCCCGTCCGTCTTAAAAGAACCGCTGGCTATGGAAGCTCCGATATTGCGTATATCATGGACTTCTGCAGCCGTCTTTTCGATTGTCTGTATGTCATAGCCGGTTTCAAGGAGAATTGTCTTCTTCCCTGCATCCGATATAACCAGATGGGTCTCCACCCCCAACTGCTGCAATACTTCAAGTGTACGAATACCATAAATGGCTCCGGTAGCACCTGAAATTCCCACTATTAACCTCATACCAACAACTCCTTCCCCATTGATTAACTTGAATTACACGAATCATTTATTCGAGCCACGCCGTCGCTTAGCATTTTTCTATCTATACTCCCCGCGAAGGAGCCTGCCGACCTTTTTCTCCACATCTTTGATTAATGAAGGGTTTTGTATAGCAGTCACTTCATCCCATGTATCCCATTCCCCGCAAAGAACACGGTAAAGATCCTGGCAACCGCGCTCATAGAATATTTTAAAGTCAGAGGTAATCTGAGCAGCAAGTCTTTCCAGATCGGAATAAAGTTCGTCCCGCTCATGGGAATCATTAACCTGAAAAATAACGGTAACATGGGGGCTGTTTTTATCATTGGTCCCGATACGGCCTCGAACCGTCCGCGACAGCGGAAATTTATCGTCCTGGTATTTCTCTAAAAGATCCAGGCAATGGTCGAACTCATTAAAAACAACAACTATTTTCCAGCAGTTTAGCGGTTCTTTCAGGATCAGCCGGGACGGTGCCCCTTTAAGTTGTTCGTATAGTTTTTCCAGGCAGGGAAGGCAGCGTTCATAAATGCTTTTTTTTGTTTCCTGCAGGCGGGGATGGTTTTCAAAACTCATCCAAAAACCCTTGTTTACATCCCTTCTGCTGCCAACATAAATCTCCAAAGTTCAAAACCTCCACCGGCATTCTTCAGCCTTAATCTTAACGGAACTCCTTTTCCCTGTCAAATACATCCGGTAGCTCATCAATACAGTCCAGTATATGATCTGCTCCTGCCCTGGAAAGCGAACTGCGGGTTCCGGCGCCTGTCAGGACTCCAACTGTGACCATACCGGCTGACTTGCCTGCAATAATATCACAGGGAGAATCCCCCACGTAAAGACATTTTTCCGCTGCTATTTGAAGCTGTTGCAGACACAGCAGCAAGGGTTCCGGATCGGGTTTGTGCTTTTTAGTATGCTCGCGGGCAATTATCGAACTAAAAAACTGATCAGGGTTAAGCCCTTTCTCCTTAAAAAATTTAATTTTATTTGCATAACTTGAAGAGGTAACCACACCCATTTTCACACGGCTTTCCTGAAGACGGGATAAAAGTCCCGCAACACCGGGGAAAAAGCTAATTTTTTGGTCATAACCGCTTCGCCAGATCTCCTTTAATGTATCCGCAAAAATTTTTCGCTGCTCTTCTTTTTGAGTTTCAGAATTACCTGCAGGAAGAAGCTTCTCCCATATCTCCCAATAACCAAATCCTTTCCCCATATAATCCAGCACCTCTTCCCGCTGCGGAAGGGGTAGACCCGCTTCACGGCAACCCACGCAAAAGATATCGTAATAATGACCAACTGAATCAATGAGGGTGCCATCCAAATCAAAGATTATACCCTGCGGAAAAGGAAATTTTGGCGGAAACACAACGGTTAACTGTAATGGATTATTGTCACGGAGCCCTAAGTGTTGTCTTAGTTTAACAGGTGCAACCAGCTCTAAAATATCGCTGTAATAATCATCCACCATGGGGAATACCGCCGCCGCCATTATGCCGCCAACCCTGACCGGAAGCAACCTGCCCTCGCACAGTTCTTCTCCAGGGGGAGGAATTAAACGTCCCCCGCGGGAAAAGGCCAGCCTGCGCAGAAAATCAAAATCCCCCGCTTCCACCTTCAAATTCAACGTGCCCGGGAAAGGGATAAAACCGCTTTTTTCAAGAAATTGTTCCTTCACCCAGTCCAGCTGCAAAAAAACATACGCTTCACCTTTGCCGGAAATTATTTTTCCCTCAATCTGCTTCTCCTCAGTCATCTACAACAAGCCCTTCTATCTGTAATAT
>JAAYOY010000065.1 GCA_012520035.1 Bacillota bacterium | reverse complement strand
TTTTAAGCACTTCAGGCTGCCCTTGTTTATTAACAAAACAAGGCAAATAGCTTGTCTGAACAATTTTTTTGTCTTTTATTAAGCATTTGCCTATGATCGTATTCTTTGCCTCCGGATGGAAGGGATAATTCGGATACTCGGGGTCAGGCTCAAAGCCAAATATTTTTCTTCTTCTGTTTGCCCATGCCTGGGGATCTGTGTTACGCTTTGGATCTAATATCGGAGCAAAAGTAACCAAATTGTTGAGACCATGGAAAATTACTTTTCCTTTATATACTTCAATCCCTTTGAGAATATGCGCATGATGTCCCAAAACGATATCTGCTCCAGCGTCAATAGCTGCGTAAGACACCTGCTGCTCATAAGAGGCCAGCTTTATAGGGGTATGTAATAAACCCTTATGAAGGCTGACAACCAAAATATCACAAAGGGGCCGAAGTTTTCTTATATCTTCTACCATATTGTTTAATGTTCCGGTCTCTGCCCAGGTGTATATGTTGGGAGGACCCCCGGGAGTTGCATAATCCAGTTCATAATGTGTAATAACATGTACATAAGCACAACCTGCTTTATCCTGGCTGGCCCATGTCGTTTTTGGCCCAACGCAATTGTAATCAAGAAAGCCAAAACGCGTACCCTCACGCTCAATAACAACAGGCTGCCTGGCCTCGTTGATATTCATCCCCACTCCAACATAAGCGATATTGTTTTTTCTCAACCAATCTATTGTATCTTCTATCCCGAAGATACTCATGTCTGCTATATGGTTCCCGGCGAGGGTAAGCACATCAAAACCAGCTGAAATTAAAGGTTTTAGATTTTCAGGATCACGTTTAATTATATGGGTATCCGGATGTCTTGTAGTATAAGGCCCTTCTAATTGACCACATACAACATCACCCTTACTGAGTATAGGAGTTACATATTTAAAATCTTCCGCTTCTGGACCTGGTATTATGTCTCCCACACAAAAAAAGGTTAGCTCTTTATTATACATTTATTTCCTCCTATTATATTAAAAGATAATTTGTTATATTTTTTACCATTTTTTTAAAATAAAATTCCACTCGGAAAAGGTATGCTTAATAACTTAGTAAACACTATATAAATTGCTGCAGAAGTAAGAGTTGTATAGAGGATAAGAGATATTATTTTTCGAACACCTAAATAATAAAGCATAAATCCCAAATAAAGAAAAGTACAAACACCAAAACCTAAACGACTTATCATAAAAATATAAAAAGCAGTGCCCAGATATATAAGTATTGCTTTAATGTTATCTTTTTCCGCGATTTTTTCAGTTTTGTCTTTCTCTTGTTTCCATTTTGTTACACCTGCATAAATATCCCAAACAACAACTCCTAAAAGCCCGATCATGATTATTCGCGGATAGACTAGGGATAAATAGTGGAGGTCTTTAGTATTTATATAATAATATATAAGAAACACCAAGCACAAAACAGGAAACAATATTTTAACAAAAAGACTCTTTAGATTATATTTATTAACCAATATTTTCTCGCCTCTTTCCAAAATATTTTTGTAATATTTTTATCAATCTACTTAATAATTACTTCGTTCCCATCAATACAGAAGTTAGTATTTATCTTTTGGTCTGTCGTAATTTGTTTTATATAATTTGTTACATCATAAAACCTTTCATCGCTAATATCTAAAATTTCAGGTTCAGCCTTTTTATTGATGTAAACGGGCAGGAAAGAGACCTTATCTATCTTCTTATTGGAAATGGTACATTTTGCAATTATTGTTTTTCTGCAATCGCGAGGTAAAAAATAATGGGGATATTCAGGATCGGGCACCCAGTCCGGATTTAGATGTGCGATTTCTTTTCGACGCGGACTTTCAATTTCTTCTTTTGTAGCAGTTAATTCATATGCAAAATTGCAAAGGCTATAAAAGATTACTTTCCCTGCATATACTTCAATTCCCTTTAGTATATGTGCGTGGTGCCCTAGAATTAGATCTGCCCCACAATCTATTGCGGTATGAGCTACTTCTCTTTGATAATCAGCAATAACAGCCGGTATAAAATGTATTCCAAAATGCATTGAAACAATAACAATATCGGCCTTTTCCTTTGCTTTAACAATACTATTTCGCATAGCATCCAAATCATCTTTATGCGGAAAAGTGTGTATTCGGCAAGGTGTACCCGGTTGATCGTGTTCAACTTGCTCATAAAAGGTAAATGCCCTCAACGGGTTTGATCCAGGTCTATCAATATCTGCCCAATACCCTCGTGGTAATATTGTGTTATACGCCAAAAATGCTATCTTAGTTCCCTTGCATTCAATAATTGCCGGCTTACGGGCTTCCTCAATGTTTTTTCCTACCCCAATAGTAAGAAGATCCTGTGACTTTAAAGCATCGAGCGTATCAAAAAAAGCTTCTTGTCCCAAATCCATGCAGTGGTTGCTGGCAAAAGACACTACAGTAAAACCGGCATCTTTTAATGCCTTGGCAATCTTTGGACTTCCACGTCTTGCATGCCTTACATGTGGCAAAGGTGTTCCCCTTTTTGTAAGGTTTGTCTCAAGCTGGCCAAAGACTATATCACCCGCTTTAAAAGTTGTTTTAACATTATCAAAAATTGAAATTGGGTCTTCTCTTTCCGGTGCTATATCACCAACAGCATACAACAATAAATCATCAGACATTTTTTAATCCTCTCCAATTCCAATTAGTTAGATTTCAGATACCAAAAGATTTGATACTGGACCAGCTTTCAATTATCACCCATGAATATGAAAGCTGGTCCTTCTCGCTAAATAAAGTGAAATGTCTTAAGTCTTAAAAGTATTACTTCTACGAACCATGTATTCCCTGGAATTCCTCTGCTAATTCAGAATACATTTTTACATTTTCTCTGAAGAAGTTCTCCATTTCTTCAGAGTTCATATAAAATACTTTTGTATCTTCTTTCGTTTCCTTCAGCAAAGCCAAGTATTCAGGATTTTGAAGTACTGCCTCAAAAGCTTCGACTAGTTTTTCAAAGCGCTGCGGATATTTTTCTTTTAATCCTGCCGGGGCGATAAATCCATAGTACGCACCCATATTAGGTACAGTTTTTCCGTAAAGTTTTTGTACAACTTCATTTACCGTAGGAGCATTATCGGTAAGATCCGGCCATTTATTTTCATCACTCGCTACTCCAAGTACTTTTGTCTCCTCTGCCACATGCAAGCTGCCGTGTACGTTAGTGGCACTGCTATCTACATGCCCACCTACTAAAGCCATGCGTGCAGGACTACCTCCGGCAAAATCTACAATCGAGAACGATGTTCCTATCGTCTTCCCAAGTTGATACTGCCAAAAAGCATGCGGCCCCGTCATCTCAGAAACACTTACCGTTACTTTACCTGGATTGTCAACTGCATATTTTAAATAATCTTCAAGCGTTTGGAATCGAGAGTCGTCCCTTTTTACCCGTATTATACCGATATCAGCCTGATTTATTAACAAATAATCGTAACTATCTGCTGTTATTTCTGTATCCAAAATAGCTAATGATATTTCCGTATGAGGCATTCCTAGATTACCGATGGTATAACCATCAGGCTCGGCCTCAGCTACATAAGTTGCCATTAACATGGATTGCCCGCCGGATCTATTTTCAACTATAACTGGCACACCTAATTCTTTCTCTAAAAATGGTTGCATTTGTCTAAGGCCTACATCCAATAGTCCTCCTGGTTCAACCGGCAGGACTATAGTTATTGGTCGTTCAGGCCATTTATCATCTGCCGCCTTTTCCGCTCCTCCTTCTGTTTCCACCTCAGGTGAACCTTCATTTACTTTACCTCCATTTGCATTGTTTGCACAACCGATTAATACAAAAACTAAAAACAGGCTCATGATTAATAGGACAAGTATTTTCTTATTTTCTTTCATAATTAATATACTACCTCCGTTTTTAACTACAATTTTCGACACGCCAGGAGAACACCCTCTAAATAATTTATTCCAATTTCTATTCAAATCTCTATTAATTTACTCTATACTATCCCTCCTTTCTTGAAATCGCTTTAATGCTATATGAGCGGCACCCAGTGCACCGGTTATTTGAGGTTCAGTTGAAATTAAGATATCAATATTTAATGCATCTTCTATAGCCTTAACTACGCCTTTGTTTTGCGCAACCCCGCCTGTCATTACTAAAGGTAATCGCAATCCAATCCTTTGGACCAGTCCCACCAATCTCCTTGCTATTGATCTGTTAATTGCAGCTGCAATATCAGACACCTCAACACCTTGTGAGACTAGCGATATTACCTCCGATTCAGCAAAAACTGTGCACATGCTACTAACTTCTACTCTTTTCTTTGACTGCCGGGAAAGGGTTGCCATTTCATCAATGCTAAGCTCAAGTGAACGAGCAATCACTTCCAGAAACCTCCCGGTTCCTGCTGCACACTTATCGTTCATTACGAAGGATAAAACACTTCCGTTATCGTCTACACTGATCACTTTGCTGTCTTGACCACCGATATCAATTATCGTTTTTGCTTGTGGAAATATTACATTAACACCTTTCGCATGGCATGTTATTTCGGTAATCTGCTCATCCGCCAAGTCAACAATTTCTCTGCCATAACCGGTTGCAACGCAATATTTAATGTCATCAATTCCATTTAAATTTTTTTCAAAACATATATTAATGATCTTATCAACGGTTTTTTTGATAATGGGGCCTGTTGGAATAATAGAAGATACTCTGATTTTCTTTTCAAAATCAAGCAATGCCATTTTAGTTGTAGTTGACCCCACATCTATTCCAGCAAAATAACCATCTTTTCTATCTTGGGCATTATTTTTGTTCATTTTTGCTCCCTTCTATCTGGCTATCCATTCATCATTTTTTGATGGTTTCCAGAAGGGCTTTTATTCTTGTCTCAACTTGGGCATCATGAAAATAATTTGGATCGGTATGATCTACTTCAAGAACCAATACTGGGAGCTTATATTTTTCTTCTACTTCTCTGGCCATGTCATATGTCGTTAAGGCCCACGGACGGCAGGTACGCGGCGAATGAATAATAACGGCATCAATAGAAAATTCCTCTATATGTCTGCGGAATTCATGATCCATTTTCCAATCAAAACGGCGCGTATAGCTGCGGCAGCAATGTTCAGCTGCAATTGTGCGCAACGGATCACTAAGATCAAATCCATCGGGCAAGATATTATCAATTGCATGATCGCCGTATGTACCTAGCCCATACACGCCGGATATTAGTACTGCATCATATTTCGCAAGCATTCTGGATAATGTTCCTAACTTATGCCAGGGGAAATTCCCTCGCCACATTATCCGATATTTTTCCTGTTCCAATACACCAATTCCATCTTTTGCTCTTTGGGCAACTTCATTATGGAAATCTTTATAAAATGCAAGTGAAGCTTCATCGCGAACAGTATTTTTAGGACCCATGGCTATCAATGCATCAAGAAAACTTGCCGGTGTAGGTACATTTTTACATAGTTCCCTCGCGGCTCTCCATTCTACGGCTATTTGTTTCATAAGATATACTATTTCATTTAACCTGGCCCAATCAAAAGGTTGTCCGGTATGCTTTTCTAAAAATCTGACAAAATCGTATAGCTGGCTTTTTACGTATTCAACGTTTCGGTCCCAGTTATTTTCATCATAGATATAGGCAGCATCTACAACAAACTTGGGAACCTTAAATATATCGCTTAACATATCGCACCACTGTATCATAGTCGGGCAAGTATTAAGTGCAAATATCATATCCGGTTTAGGCAACCTGTACCTCTCGGGTATTTTGTCCTCTTCACCACGAGCCATCATTAATGCAAACCCTATATTGATTTTGGCATAGGAACAAACATTCTCAGATAAACCTTCCGCTTCAGCTACTTCAATAAACATAGCCTGTTCTTGTCTGGTAGAAATTCTGGCGGCATGATTTTCAGTTTGAAACCGCCTTACATTAGCGGCACTAAACATTTCATAAGGGCATGCTCCTACACACCAACAAAGCGGTCCTTTATTGTCATCAAACATATCCTTATAAAAATTATCCATTAGACCTGAAATGTTCGCAGTACATTTAACACGGTTTACTATTTTCTTTTCATTACTCATCCGCTTTACCCCCTTATACTTTCGATAAAACTCTGCAGCCTCGTTTTAACCTGTGCAGGAGAAACTCCCTCATGTTCTGTTTCAATTAAGTATTCAGGTATGTTAAATTCTTTTATCCCTCTCCTAAAAGTCAGATATGAATAATAATGAGCTTCACAAAACTTTACAATTACACTAATAATCCCTTTTGCCCTGGCTCTTTCAGCCATATTAATAAGGTAATCACTCAGTTTATTATCGGGGTCATGCCGTGTTGGACAGGGAGGTACCATGTTAACATAAGCCAAAGCAAGCGCGGTTAACGGAGATAAACTTTCATCTACTTCTGTGGCAAAATATCTGGACCCTACATACAAATCATCGTCAACAACAACGCCACCAACTTCTTCTAAAATATCCAGCACATATTCATCGCATGTTTCACATAAACTGCCGGAAACAATTACCGGAATTTTATTATTAGCCTCAACCGTTTTATTCTCCATAGCTTCAAGTAATGGCTCCAACATGGCATTGTGTTCTTCTTTTGGCATAAGCATACTGGCTTTTACTATATTTGAAACCTGCCTGGCGCTTATAATCCCGGGCTTGTCCCTCCTAAGCTGATATAATCTTTTTAGAAGCCTGCGATGTTTATTATAAGTTTGAATACTTTGCATAAGATCATCTTCCGTAATAGATCTCGCGGCTAATTTTTCCGCCTTTTCGATTAGGAAAGATAATTCCTGCAAGGTGTAGGTCCATGATTCGGCTTTCTTAATTGTTACCGGTAAAAAGATCGGTTGAATATCCTTTATGCCAGTAGCATTACGTTTAATTATTTCGGTTGTCATGCGTATCGTATGACAACAATCGTGCGAAATAATACAATCTATAAAATCTAAATCACCTGCTAAAGCCTGATCTGTAACGCTACGAATATATCCACACATGTAACTTTGAACATGAGCTTGTGCCCTAAGAATTGGGCTATCTTTTTCAAGAATAACTACAGGAAGCAAGCCGGCAGCATGAAAAATCTCTTCCGTAACATATAGTCCCATGCATCCAACTACTTTTTTTCCCGTTTTTTCCTTCCAATATTGAGCTGTTTTAAGAGGTTCTGCTGCAATTTGCTGGAATTTATTTAATAATTGCTCCATCTTTCTCCTCCTTAACATTTAAACATTAAGCACCATTAAGTACTATTCTAAAGATTTACACCTCGGGTCACACCTTTGAAATTCACTCCTGCTCGCTTTTCCAGAAAACAATACCTTCATCCTTGAGACGCTCGATTTCCGGTAAAGGAATATTAAGCATATCCTTAAGTATTTCCCTGGTATTCTCACCCACATCTGGTGGAGGAGTAGGTTCCTTTTCCTTCATCAGGGATAACTTGACTGGGTTTCCAACTACCCTCCTTTTACCTGAATAATCACTTTCATACTCTATAATCATTTTACGTGCTTTAACGTGAGGACAATTGAATAAATCAATTTCATCGTGTACAGGTGCCGCCGGCACTTCATATTTATAGAATATTTCCAGCGCTTCCTCTCTCGTTTTATCTTTCAACCATTCCTCTACTATTTTTCTCAAGCGTGGGTAGTTTTTGGCCCTGTCTTGAGTTGTTTTAAGGGTAACGTCTTCTAATAAATCTTCTCGACCAACAGCTTTACAAAATCTCGGCCAAACCGGAGGCTGCCCTCCAGAAATTGCTATGTACCCATCCTTAGCTTTATAAGGCCCATAAGGAGCTGACCCAATATTGGTCATTTTGTTAGTTTTTACTCCGAGAACATCGTAAATATTTACTCGCCTTTCGTTAAGATGCAATGCACAATCGTACATCGCAATGTCAACATGCTGTCCTTTCCCCGTCAATTCCCTGTAATAAAGAGCAGATATTATCCCTATTACGGCCATTATCCCGCCATAGTGATCACCAGCCGGCAGTCCGACCCAGGTCGGTTCATCAGTATTGCTGACAGTGTACATTAACCCACTGTAGGCTTGTGCCAATAAATCAAATGCCGGGCGATCGACATATGGGCTCTGATAAATATCTGAATGTCCAAAACCTGTAACAGTAGCATAGATAATATCAGGTTTAACTTGCTTTAATTTCTCATAACCCAAACCAAGTTTTGTCATAACGCCCGGCCGGAAGTTTTCAACAACAACATCAGATAGCTCAGCTAATTTTAAAAAGAGCTCCTTGCCTTTTGGGTGCTTCAGATCGATGGCAACACTTTTTTTGTTATGGTTAAAACGAAAATAAAAACTGGAAAGTTTTTCTCCCCTCTTATTCTCAAATACCGGCCCCATAGCACGACCGCCCTCACCGCTGCCGGGTTTTTCTACCCTGATAACGTTTGCTCCCAGCTCCGCCAACATACATGTACATATTGGAGCCGTTTCAAAGTGTTCTGCCGCTAAAATTGTGACATTTTCAAAAGGTAAATTGTTTGTTTTGTTATTCATTTTCCCTCTCCTCTAAAACCTAAAAAAATTATCATGTAAATTACTTATTTTATATTTTGATTAATTATATCTTAAAAATAAATAAAGTTTGTGTCAAATATCATAAGGTTTATATGTGTAATATGCAATGAATATTAAATGGAACTAAAAGTATTATTATGGAACTGTATATATTTTTGTAAAAACTTTAAGCGTATAATGACTTATTACAGAGGTACTGGGCTTTGCCGGTCAGCTTCCTTTTAATAAGATTACTGCTAATTCTATTGCTTCAGTTCCCTTTTAATTTGCTTGCGTTTTTCAAGCAATGCATTAATCCCTTCTACGCGATCTTCGCTGGAATGCATTTTTATTGATCATAATCGTACCAGCCGGCACCTGTTTTTCTGCCCAATCTGCCCGACCTGATAAGTGCTTTCAAGGA
>JAAYOY010000064.1 GCA_012520035.1 Bacillota bacterium | reverse complement strand
TTGACAATCTTGAACTCTTCAAAGGTCAGGGCCGAGGTTTTCCTGAGAATTTGTTCGGGTATGCCAATTTTCCCGATATCATGCAATATCGCTGCCTGGTGCAGCAAGTCCAGTTCTTTTGGTGCAAGCTTTAGCTCTTCCCCCAGTAAGACGGAGTACCTGGCCACCCTCTCCTGGTGGCCTTTGGTATAGGAATCCTTGGCATCGATCGCCGCTACCAGGGAGCGGACCGTCTCCAGATAATGTTTCTGGATGTTGTTGTAGGCATGCTCGATCTCGCCCCTCAGCGTCTCGTTGGTTACCTGCAGTTCACTCAGCCGTTTTTTGATCGCCGTGGATGATTTCCGGCGGGAGAGGCCTTTTTCAACAACCTCTTTTACGGCGCTTATTTCAAACGGCTTGATCAGATAATCCAGCGCGCCATTGCGCAGGGCATTGGTCGCCGTATCCACGGATGCATAGGCGGTAATCATTACCACCTCCGTTTCCGGGGCTTTCTTTTTAACTTTAGCCAGGAGGTCAATTCCGCTGATATCGGGCATTCTGATATCGAGGATAATCAGATCAAATTCCGCACTATCCAGGTATTCAAGGGCCCGGTTACCGTTACTCGCGGTAACGACATCATAGTCGTCCCGCAAAATCATACGCAACGCTTCCCTGGGGCCGAGTTCATCATCGACAACAAGTATCCTGGGTGCATTACTCACCTTTTTCTCCTCCTTCTTCAATAATTATCGGCAAAAATACCTCAATTTCAAGGTGTTTATTTTTCCTGCACTGCGCCTTGATCCGCCCCCCGTGGTCTTCGATTATTTTCCTGCTCACCGGCAGCCCCAGGGAGAGATATCCATTCAGGCGCATACTCAAGGGATCGAACAGCTTTCCCAAATCATCCCGCGCTACCGTTGTTTGAAAATCGCAGAAACCTATACGTGCCCCACCGTTTGTAAAGAGGTTTTTTTCAAAGGAAGTATCGATCCGGATCGTTCCACCCTTTTCCAGTGCTTTGAAGGAATGTCGAAAAAGATAAGAAAACGCCCTGGCCAAAAGGGTTTTATCGGCCTTGATGCTTAGACGTTCCCTGCAGTATGACGTCTCCACTGTGGTCTCCTGCCCTAGCCCCTGCTCCTGCAGCAGCAGGAGCCCCAGGTCCAAAATCTCATGAATATCGGCAACCGTATATTTGTATGAAAGGGGCGAAGAAAAGGCAATGAGCTGCTCCACCAGCTCATTTAACCGTTTGACCTCCTGGCGAACGGTATAGATAAAATATTCGCGGAAAGAGCTGTCATCATATTTCTCCCTTAAAAGTTCAGAAAAAGTTTGAATGGCAACCATGGGGTTTTTTATTTCATGGGCAAGCTGGCTGACAAATTTGTTGAGCACATCCAGCTGGTCGGATTGACGGCGTTCCACCTCAAGCTGTTTCCTTTCCGAGATATCATCAAAGATCATCACACTTCCCAGAACAGCCCCCGCGGAATCAAGCAGCTGGAAAGTGCTTATTTCCAGGGGAATGCGCCCCTTTGCCAGTGTATACTCCTCCTTTGAAATCTCCTTCCCCGTTGTTAAAGTATCGTAAAGTAAATCTCCCAGAGGACTGGGCAACAGACGCAGGTCTTTGCCCATCGTTTCTTCCCGGGAAATCTGAAGGAGAGCACTCGCACGGGAATTAAGAGTAATAATTCGGTTTTCGTTGTTTATTGCTACAACCCCGCTGTTCATGCGCTGCAGGATATTTTCAAAATATGCTTTCTGGTTAATTACCTGGTGGTGGAGATCAATATCCCGCAGAGCCAGCGCAACATTTCCGCAGAGGATATACAATATCTCCAGCTCCGCTGCGAAAAAGGGGGCACCGGTTATTTTGGGGCCCAGGTTTAAAGCCCCGAGCAGCTCCCCGTGGGCGATAAGCGGAATAGAGACCTCCGCCTGGAGCATCAGCAGCTCCTGGAGCGCTTCGGCGGAGAGGTAGTCTGAGGAGTCAGATGTTTCGGCAGCGATAAAAATTCGGCCTTCATCAGTTAACCAGGAGATTAATCCCGAAGATGGGCTGAAACTTAAATCCGAGCAATAATACGGGTCCAAACCCCTCTGCGCAAAGACAACATAATTGCCCTCGCCCCGACCGCTGTTGTCTTTTAACAGGATGGAAATTTTTGCTGCGGGAACGAGCCCAACAACGGAATCCATAAATAGTTCCAGCAAGCGCTCACTATTAAAATTATTGCCCAGAGCCCTGGAAAAATCGCAGAGAATGCGCTCCTCCTGATTTACATATGACAACGGGCGGTAGCGGGGCCTTTCACGGAAATATTCCCCAGGGTTATTGGAAAAAGCCTTTTTCTGCAGATCTTGGGCGTTATAATTTAGCTGAGCCCTTTCCCAGGCTTTATCGAGTATTTTCTTTACCTGGCCGGCATTACAGGATAAAGGGATAAAGTCGAAAAAACAGTTTTCAGGCAGCGCAGCCTGCCCCTGCTCTCCGACTGCCAGGTAAGTTAAATCGGGGCGCACCCGATGAGCGTTTTCCACCCAGGGGAGGGCTTTCTTGCTTGAAAGATCGACTAAAACAATTCCTGCAGGTATTTTTTTGATTAACCGCAGCGCTGACGAATATTCCCTTTCCAGCAAAGAATAGTTCTCCGGAAGATAGTTTTTTATTGTACCGATAATCTTGCTATTGCTGAAAGACACTAACAGAACCAGTCTCAACCTCTTCTCCCCCTCAATAGCCGGCAGCAGGAAGGTAGATTTCAAAAACAGTACCGGTGCTGTTGCTGAAAAACTGCACACTCCCACCGTGATCTGTAATAATCCTGTGGCTGATACTTAAACCCATCCCCACCCCATCAGGCTTGGTAGTATAAAATGGATCAAAAATTCGATTCTGCTGTTCAGGCGCAATTCCGGTTCCCGTATCTTTAATCATAATCTTTAATTTGCCCGCTGCAGCGCTATCCGGAGAACCCCCGGTAGAGGAAGAAAGACTTTTCCCTGCGGGCACTCTCTCCGGCAGTGAGCATACATCGACCCACAGTTCTCCCCCGCCGGGCATCGCCTGAACAGCATTTACGCAAATATTAAAGAGCGCCTGTTTCATCTGCTCCCGATCTGCCTTTACAACCAGGGCATCACCGTGACAGTTTTTGTGCAGCAGGATTTTCTGTGAGTCTATGCGGGGAAATAAAAGCAAAAGAACCTCCTCCATTAATTCCCAAATATCAACTTTTTCTAAATAGGGCCGATTATTCCTGGAAAAGTTTAACAACTCCATGATAAGTTTGTTAATGCGATTTATTTCCCCGGTAACAATCTGGGAAAAAGTGTGACGGAACTCGTAGTCATCGTATTTTTCAGGCAGAAGCTCTGCAAACGTTTTAATGGAAACCAGCGGGTTTTTTATTTCATGCGCTATCCCCGCAGCCAGTTTCCCCAGGGAGGCCAGCTTCTCGGTCCGGTTTTTCTCGCGTTCCAGCTCTTTAATCCGCGTTAAATCGCTCAAGACCATTATAGCCCCTTGTTCCCCTGTTTCCAGCGACCCCACTCTGGCCGTACTGCAGCATAAATAGGACGAAGACAGATCGGAGGGCAGCTCTATTTCAACCTCGCTTTTGTTCCGGCCGCTTTTTAATGTGTGTAGAATTGCATCGGCCAATACCGGATCCAGGACTTCCTCAATGCCCCTGCCCAGCACATCTTTGTCCGGATGAATGCCCGTAAGCTTCTTCGCAGAACTGTTAAAGGTGGTTATTCGCCCCTGTGCATCCACGGCAATTAGCCCGTTGCCCATGTTTTTTAGAATATTTTCCAGGTATTGTTTAATATCCAGGATCTCGTTATACAACTGGGCATTTTTTAAGGCAACGGCTACATGCAAAGCCAGTGCGGAAAACAAATGCACATCTTCCCTGGAATAGGGATCCCCGGATTGCTTGTAACCAAGAAACAAAATCCCCTCCAACCTTCCTTCCATTAATACCGGGACTGCAGCTTCAGCGCCCAGCTTTTTCATTTCTGCAGAGAGCAGTTCCCGTTTTTCGGCATCCCTCATCCCATTTAAATCGGTAAGCAGCATGATTGAAGCCTTTTCCTGCAGGTAATTCACAAGAGGGTTATCGCTCTGCAGTAAGCGGTCAGCCTGCACAGGCGGAGGGTTGAGCAAATATTCCTCGGCTGCAAGGGTAAATGATCCATCCACTTCTTTCAGAAAAAAAACGGCGCTTTCAATAGAGATCGTATTTACCATTTTATCAACCAGGAAATGAAGAAGTTTGTCCATGTTTAATATAGAAATCATCGATTTGTTTTCTTCAAGCATAATATCGTGATAATCATCTCGACCGCGAAAAAAAACAAGATTAACCAGGAACTGAATCTGGTCTTTTACAGGCTGGTAAAAGAGCGCGGTCAGGATTATCGGCAGGATGATAAAATAGAGAATATTTGCTTCAACAAAACCCTGTGAATTTTTTTCCGCAACCAGCAATAATGATATAAAAACACCCGCAAAAAGCACTATCGTAAATATATTGGCGACAACTTTGCGCAGCGCCAGGCGGATATCCATTAACCTGAACTTCACAATAGCATAAGAAATAGAAGCAATCATAATCAAAGTAAAAACGGGTCCAAACGGGCGCAGGTCGATTGCTTTTACACCCAGCAGGGGGAGAAAAATGTTGGAAAGCGAACCCATCACAAAGGAAACCAGGATACCGCCGATAAAAAACCGGTACTGAGAGCGGACCAGACCTCTGGAAAAAAGGATCTTGCGGTAAAGGACGATAAAAGTATAAACGCCTATTCCGCTGAATAAAATGGCATAGAGTGGAAAAAGCGGACCATAAAGCGGTTCTTTGTTTTCCAAGGGGACCGTCACACCCTTGATTATTGCGGGTGTGAAACTCGCCGCAGAGAGGATTAAGCTTAAGAAGAGCAGGAATATAACGCTTTTGTAAGGGTATTTGATATCATCCTCAAAACAAAAAACCAGGGCAAATATAAACCATGGAGTCGTTGCGGCCACAGCGTGCGAAATCCTGATTGCAAGCAAAAGGTCCTCATAATCGTTAAAAAAAAGCACCGTCATAACAGCAATGGTCCAGACGCAGGCATTCAGGGTAAAGCCCAGGAACAAACGGTTAAGACGCGACCTCGGATTCTTTCGGAAAACAAAAATGCCTAAAAAAAGGTTGGCCGCTGCCGCAAGACCAAGAAGCCATTTTGCAAAAAAAGTTAAGTCCATTGCGCACTCACCTTTATGGCCCGGTAACAACCAGCGATGCGTTGCAGCCTCCGATACCGTGCAAATTAACCAGGGCAGTATCGACTCTGGCCACACGGCCCCTGTTGGGGACATAATCCAGATCGCAATGCGGATCGGGATACTGGTAGTTAACCGTTGGGGGAATAAATTTATTACCTATTATCTGAGTTGTTGCTATTACCTGTAACGGCCCCGAAGCAGCAAGCGGATTGCCGATCATTGATTTAATTGAACTTACCGGCATGTTATAAGCATAATCTCCAAAAACCTCTTTAATTGCTTGCGTCTCTATTTTATCAATGAACCTGTCTCCAGGAGCATGGGCAGAGATATAATCTATATCCGCCAGTGCCAGCTTTGCCTTTTTTAACGATTCTTGCAATGATGATACTATTGATGATTTTAGACTTTTTGGCGAGGTTGCATTGGTAATCGACCACCCTGTTATCCTGCCCAGGATTTTCGCCCCTCTGGCCAAAGCCTTTTCAGCATCCTCAAGCAGGAGCATCCCGCTTCCTTCGGACAAAACGCCGCCCTCGCGCCTGGCATCAAAGGGCCTGCTGGCGATAGCAGGCTCATCATTATAAGAACCTGGCAGGAGCCCTGAAGCGCAAAAACAGGCAAGGACGAACGGGGTTATCGGGGCATCGCCTCCACCGGCCAGAGCCACCTCTGTATTCCCCTGAAGAATAGATTCGACGGCATAGATAATGCTGAAGATCCCGGAAGGACAGCCTGTAGATACCGTAACCACCTGACCCGAGCACTTAAACTCGCTTGCAAGCGTGCTGGCTGCCGCATGGGGGAATGAAGAAGGGATAACAGTTGGCTTTGTGGAACCGTTAATTTTAAAAAGGTCATACTCGCTTTCCACCACCCTCATGTCCGACGTGCTGATACCTACCCAGATGCCGGACCGCAAGCGGGCAAATTCCTCCCGGCTCATATTTGCATCCTGCAGCGCCATGCGTGCAGCTGCAATTATCAGATGAGTACTCCATGCCCTCCCGTTCTCAGGAAAGGGCTCGATATTTTCAATCCATTCCAGGGGAATTTCTCCGGCTATTTGCGATGAATACTCTGAAGGATCAAAACGGCTGATGCGCCGAATGCCGGATTTGCCCTCACACAGGGCATTCCAAAAATTATCTTTTCCCACCCCGTTGGGTGCTACAGATCCCAGGCCGGTAATCACCACATCAGGCAATGCTTTCCCCTCCAATTACTTGAAAAATAACCCTTCTTCTTTTTCTTCAGGAGCCGGTTTCACAGCTTCCAGAAACCAATCCTGATCTCCATATACTTTTTCCAGCGATAAAAGTTCAAAGCCGCACTCTTCAACCAGGGATATGAGCTCTTCCCTCTTTAAGAAATGGAAAGACTCCTGTTTTTTGATAAACATATTTAAAATTATAAAGATAAAAAGCCACGGAGCCAGGCATAAGATCTGGCCGCTCAGGAAGAAAGGCCAATAATACGGCTTGCCCTCCTTCATTTGTTGGACATGCTCTTTGAAAACCGGGAAGATCTTCGGCTCAAAAGGCGGCGTAACCAGTACCAGTTTGCCTCCTATTTCCAATACCCTGTGAATCTCTTTCAGCAACAAATCGGGACGTTTCACGGCATAGAGAACATTGATACAGGCTGCCCCCTGGAAAACTTCATCGCCATACGGAATAAAGGTATTAAGGTCTGCTTCCCGCAAGGTAACCCTGTGCTCCCAGTTGACGATCTTTTTGCTCTTCAGACCTGCCCGCTGCAGCATGGCCGGTGCAAAATCTATCCCATCTGCCTTCACTTTCGGTTCCAGGCGCAGGAGATGATGAAGAAAATTTCCCGTGCCGCAGCCTGCATCGAGGATATGCCAGCCGCTTTTTGGATTAAGGCTTTTTGCCGCGGCATCCAGAAGCCGGCGGTAAGGCAATAAATGCAGCATGATATGATCGTAAACCAGCGCATATATTTGCCAGAAAATCACAGAAAAGCCTTTATCAACTTCTGCCTTTTCTATCTTTATTTCTTGTATGTGGGAACCTGAAAGCGAGCTACAGCCGGCTTCACTGCATATTCACTTGATCAGGCGCTCAATGTCTACCAGGTTGATAAAAATATCTACCAGCCAGGGGTCAAACTGTATACCCCTGTTCTTCTTCAGTTCCGCGATCGCCTCTTCGTGGGTAAGGGCCGGCCGGTAGGGACGCGGGCTTGTCATGGCTTCATAGGCATCTATAATGGAGA
>JAAYOY010000063.1 GCA_012520035.1 Bacillota bacterium | reverse complement strand
ACATCAACCTTATCCCCCGCCGAAATATAACCGGCAACCCCGATTTCCTCGCTGTTTATGGGGATAGAAAACCCCCTGAGTTTTTCCGGCACACGGTAAGACAGCCCGGCCCGCCTGACGTCCGTAGCAACCCGGCTTTTCAGGACCTGCTCTCCTTTAATAATATCCGCTCTGGAGATGCCGCCGACAGCCTCGTCTATGCTCGTCAGGGCCTCCGGATGCACGGCATCTTCCGGGACCGAAGCAATTGTGAGCATCTCCGATGTTATTCTGCTGTGCTGCGGTATTGTGATACCGGCGACCACCACGTCTGTCTTTGGGACGGGCGGCAGCGTTGAAGCCGCAGCAGGGTTTTTAAGATACTGGTTTAACGCTAAAACTGTAATGAGGCCCATAATCACCGCCAGTAACAAAGTCTTTCTACCGGATTTCAAGAGAATACCCGCCTTTCAATTGAGCTTTATTCCACTAGCACAAGGTTGTAAACACCAAAGTCATTTTCACCAGCAGGATCACCGGGTGAAGATGGCGAAGCGTTATTCGGTAAAAACCATTTGATGAACTTCCCCGTAACATTGCACATATTTCCACTGCCTTCTACCCCTGTTATCTCGAAGCATGCAAAGCCGGCTACCTGTATCGAACCTCTCCCGCTGACATCAGTTATGCTGCTGTCATAAAGCGGGATGATGACAATCGTGTCATTATGGTCAAGCCTGTATTTTACCCCTTGATTTGTAGGCCCGGACATGTTTCCAGGTTCAGTATCTACATAATCACCGATGGCAATAACTCCCTGGTAACCGAATTTGATATTATTCCTGTAGTTATTCGCTCCCGTACCTCCAAGCGCGATTGCGCCGAAATTACCGCTACCGATGGGTGCATCATTCCAGTTTCCAACTTTGAGCAGGACTTCTTCGCCGTAATTATAATCTTCGCCGGGAGGAGGCATTGGTACGATAAAGGGGACAATCCCGGTTACCGCCCTGACCGGCTTGATCGCAGCTTTGGCCCGCGCAGATACTGATGTTGAATGAAAGCCAAGAACCTTTGCAAGTGAGAAGTCAACCACCTGGCTGGCGGATACCGTGATTTCGCAATTATTGCCGGAGACAGTTACGGTAACGTTCTCCGGCTCTGCCCCGTTTTTCGAAGCGTATTCAAGCGCTCTCGCTTCGGCTTGAGCGGGGTTGTTTACCAGTTCCTGGGCTCCCGCCAGTGCTGCGGCATCGGCAGCGGTAACCATCTTTCTTCTGGCATAGGCGATACTCCCTACATCGGTGACCATCGCCGTTAAGCCGAGCAAAAATACCATTGCGGCGGCGACAATTATTACGACGCCCCCATTTTCTTCGGTTAGCAGCAGATTAAACTTTTTTTTCATCACACAGTCATCCCTTTTTGCCTGCCGGACCATGATCAAACTCAATCATGTGACCGGGAGGATTTTCGTGCCGTCCATCATCGCCCCCGGGGAGCGCTGCGAGGATGCCACCATGATTAATGGCAGAGGCGGCCTGCCCAACTTCGAGGCGCATTGACGCGGTAGAGACCAGCGGAAAGACATCTCCGACCATTTTATCCAGAATGGGAACAATTACATCCACAGATGCATTAACCGTGACTTCTATTTCTTCGCCAACGATACGGTTTGAAGGGCCGGGGGTGATGGAGATAGAATCGGAAGTAACATTGAGGAATGGTGTAGAAGCCACACAATCTAAAACCATGCTCTTAACATCTTCATCAGATTTTCCGACCGCGGCAAGGCGCGCTCCATCCCTGACCGCATGTGAAATCGTAAGCTGGCCGTTAAAGATCAAACCAAACTGAAGTATGCCGAAAAGCAGCGGGGGCAGGACAAATATTAATAAGAGCGCAAACTCAACCAGAGACTGCCCCTTTTCCGTTTTTTTCATAAACTTCAGCAGCTTAACCATGCTCTCACACTCCTAACCTGACATAGCCGGGGGCAACAGGCTTGACCCCTGCCTGTGGCACCGGCAACGCTTGCCGGGAATAGTAACCGTAAAGTGATTATTAAATATTTCCCGACTTACTTAAAAAAGTTAAAACAGGCTGTATAAAACGGGCTGTGCAACTCCGCTTAAGGCGATAATTGTTCCTGCTGCTATAGCTACACCGTAAGGCAAATAGACCTTTTCCGCTGAATGCGTCTCAAAAGAAGATGATAATAATAATGATAGCTGATTAAGATAAGGATTTCTGAATCTAAAATAAAGTAAAGTAAGCAAAGGAACGGCAACAAAGGCCAGTATTTTCTTTAATATTCTTAAAAGCTGCCGGTTATAAATTAGATAGATGACAGCAAGAATTCCCCCGCAAAAAGCAGTAAATACCGCGGCATAAAAAACAAACTGCAATCCTTTTATAGCGCCGATAGCTCCCAGGAGTTTTACATCGCCCCCTCCCATGCCGCCGAGCATAAAGGGGATGAAAAAAATGGCTAACCCTAATAGCAGGCCGTAAACGCTGAATAAAAAACCTTCCGGCCCGCCCGTAATTGTATGAGCCAGCAAACCCCAGAGCATTACCGGAAACGTCAGGAAGTTGGGGATTTTTTTCCTGGTAAGGTCAAAAAAAAGCGCTGCCAGCAGCAGGGCAAGCAATATATAATCGTTATACTGTAAAGACAGTTGTAAAATCATAAGAACGCTCCTGCTAATTCAAGTAATCGGGGGAAGAACGCCCCGGAGATACTGCTCCCGTGATGAAGAGGCTTTTGTACCTTCAGTACGTTTTATGGCCAGTTCAGGGCCTCGTGATTGATAAATGTATTAAATAAAGCCAGTACTTGCCCCCCCAGCTGCCTCAGAGCAAAAGAGACAATCAGGACAACGAAGGCAATAATCAGGGAATATTCCATCAGACCCTGTCCCTCATCCAAATACAACTTTTTTATGTAAACAGTCATAGCTTATCCTCTTTTTGCTGAAGATTTTTTGTTACCTGCCCCCCGGAAACAGGGGGCAGGTAACAAAAGCCTATTTTTAAATACTATTCCTCACTAGCTCCCGCTCCCCCTAATTTTTCAGTAATATTCTCAAAAACTCCACTAATTCCACCACCTAGTGCTGACAGCACCCCAACAACCGCCACCGCTATCAATACCAGGATCAAGGCGTATTCCGCCAGGCCCTGTCCTTCCTCGTCCTTGACCAATCTGGAAATCATTTTCAGCATTTCTTTTACCTCCTTAATTCTTATTGTTCATTGACAAAACAAACGAGAAAATAACCCTCCATTAAAACCTGCCCTTGCTTTAATGTCATTTTTCAAATTAAACCAGGCTTTAAATTTCAAATTATAAGGAATCGATTTTCAGGTTTTTACGGCACTTTTTGCACATTATTTAAGGAAAAAATAACTGATTTTGCACATAATCACTTT
>JAAYOY010000062.1 GCA_012520035.1 Bacillota bacterium | reverse complement strand
TTCCTTCAAAAGGAAGAGTATGTTCTTTTCTCCATAAAAAAACCGGGCTATAAAAAAATTGCCCGGTATCCGGTATAATAATAATGATATTACTTAAGGAGTCAAGAAACAGGAATCAAGAATCAAGGCTCAGAAGTCAATAGTCAATAGTCAGGAGTCAGGAGTCAGGAGTCAAAAGTCAGGGAAAAAACAAATCAAAATGAATCTGTAATACTATCCCGGATATTAAATTTTTTCTGCTGCCGAATTCTGAATACCCCGGAATGGTGCAAATAAACAATAACTCAAACCTGGCCATGTTTTAATAAAATAGTATGCAATTATGCAAGCTTACCCCCGAAGATCCGCAGGGCGTTTTTTCCGCAGATCATTTCGATTTCAGCAGGATCGAGCCCGGATTCGCGCAGTTCTCTCAGGTAACGGCGCTGGGTTATCAGGGGATAATCGCTACCCAGAAGAATTTTATCAAGTATGCCGATCTCCCTGGCAACGCGATAAATGCTTTTATCATATAAAAACGGGCCGGCGGCAGTATCATAATATACTCTCTGCAACTGTCTTTTCATCTCCGGCATCAGCTCATAAAAAAGCAGGCCTCCGCCCCAGTGGGCATAGATAATGGTCAGTTCGGGATGCCGGGCAGCAAATTCCGCTGCTTCGACCACGGATACATCTCCTTTTCCGGCATAATAATGACCGACAATTTCGTTGATATGCAGCAGCAGCGGCAAATTTCTTTCTTCACAGAGGAAGGCCAGTTTCTCCGCTTCTTTCCCTTTCAGATCAAATTTCTGCCCCCAGGGAAAGAGCTCGCCAACCCCGACAGCCCCAAGACCGCTGCAGCGGTCGATTTCTCTCTCCATAGCGGAATCCAAAGGAAAAACAACAGCCATGGGCAGAAACCGGCGGGGATTGCGGGAAGCCGCATCCAGCACGTAATCGTTCATCTCCCGGCAAAGGCCCGGATCTGTAGCGGCAAAACCGCTGATTGCAGCCATCTCCACCCCGCTCTTATCCATCTCCGCTAAAAGGTCTTCCGCGGTTGCGTACTTGTTTTTCGGGCTGGAGCAGATCAGGTTGAGAAACTCATCCTTTTCCAGGTATCTATCTATCTTATTGATTACATCAGGAGGGAAAACATGGACATGGACATCGAACAACATGAACTATACCCCCTCTTTATTACACGATTATACGCTGAATACTTTCCGCTCTTTAAATTCGCTCTGCTTCCCTTTATTCCAGTTTTGTACCGGGCGATAAAAACCGACGACCCTGCTCCAGACCTCCGTTTCTTTCCCGCAGTAGCTGCATTGATACTGTTCCCCGGGCAGGTATCCGTGATCTGGACATACGCTGAAGGTCGGTGTAATAGTGACATAGGGAATACGGTAGCCGCCCATAATTCTTTGCAGCAGTTTTTTACATACTTCTATATCCTCCAGCCTCTCTCCCAGGAACATGTGGAACACAGTCCCTCCGGTATATTTTACCTGCAGTTCTTCCTGCAGGTCGAGGGCGGAAAAAACATCATCGGTATATCCTGCGGGAAGCTGGGTGGAGTTGGTGTAATACGGGGCATCTTTTCCGGCAGTAATAATCTCCGGATATAGTTCGCGATCCATTTTTGCCAGACGGTAAGCAGTCCCCTCGGCAGGGGTGGCTTCCAGGTTAAAGAGCTGCTCCGATTCTTTTTGGAATTGAAGCAGCAGATCCCTCATAAAATCGAGAACTCTGACGGCAAACTGCCGGCCTTCTTCTGAACAGATATCCTTTCCTAAAAAATTCAATAACCCCTCGTTCATCCCGACGAGACCAATCGTATTAAAGTGGTTGTACCAGTAACCGCCAAACCTTTCCTTTACAGAACGCAGGTAATAACGGGAATAAGGATACAACCCCAACTCGGTCATCTTCTCCAAAACATTTCTTTTTATGAGCAGGCTATCCCTGGCCAGCTCCATATACTTTCGCAAACGCGCAAAAAATTCGTCTTCATCGGCGGAAAGATAGCCGAGACGGGGAATATTGATCGTGACTACGCCCACAGAACCCGTCAGCGGGTTAGCTCCAAAAAGGCCGCCGCCTCTTTTTCTCAGCTCCCGGTTGTCCAACCTCAGGCGACAGCACATGCTGCGCACATCTTCCGGAGAAAGATCGGAATTAACGAAATTGGCAAAGTAGGGGATGCCGTACCTGGCCGTCATCTCCAAAATCCTCTCGGCCACGGGGCTACCCCAATCAAACTGGGGCGTAATATTGTAGGTGGGAATGGGAAAGGTGAATATCCTGCCCCTGGCATCACCCTCCATCATCACTTCACAAAAGGCCAGGTTGAGCATGTCCATCTCTTCCTGGAAATCTCCGTAAGTCTCGTTTTTAAATTCCCCTCCGATAATCGCCGGCTGGTTGGCCAAAACGGAGGATACGGTAACATCCATGGTAATATTAACAAAAGGGGTTTGGAAACCAACCCGGGTGGGAACATTGAGGTTAAAAATAAACTCCTGTATCGCCTGTTTTACTTCTTTATAGCTCATTTTATCGTAGCGTATAAAGGGAGCCAGGTAAGTATCAAAATTTGCCAGAGCCTGCGCCCCGGCCGCCTCCCCCTGAAGAGTATAAAAAAAGTTCACAATCTGCCCCAGCGCTGTCCGGAAATGCCTGGGAGGGGCGCTCTCCACTTTTTGGGAAACGCCGCTAAAGCCGTTTTCCAGCAACTCTGCGAGATCCCACCCGCAGCAGTATGGTGCCAGAAGGCTCAGGTCATGAATATGAAAATCCCCCTGTCGGTGGGC
>JAAYOY010000061.1 GCA_012520035.1 Bacillota bacterium | reverse complement strand
CCTCCGCCTCGCTTTTGAGGATTAAAAATATTAAATCCTTTTTTTTCATGCCCGCCGTCCCCTTGAGATCCCTTTCCCTGGCTATGCGGTGCAAGTCCTCCAAGTTCATTGTTTCCAGTTCATTGAAATGCATAACTTATTCTCTCTTTCTTAAGCTATAAAATATTAGTAATAAAATAGGAAGATATAGGTAACAAGATAGCCGAAGATAATATGAAGACAAACCCACACAGAGGAAATCCTTCCGCAAAGGATAAACAATACTTAATAAAACCACAACCGTTAAAAGGACCCCCATTATGCAACGATAATATTTTGGGTAGAAAGATTGGCAAACAACAGTCCGTTAACAAAGAAAAGATCGCCCAAAAAAGGAAGTAGAGGTTGATAAGAGGAAAACCCCCGCCCAGGCGCTGTTTAATCCCAGGCCTGTCGAGATCTTTTCGGCATTTTTCCAATCGCGTACCGGCAACGAGAATGAGTGCTGTGCCTGGTAAGAAAATTAACCATATATTAACTATTATACCCGGTTTCCCCCAACCTATTACGCCTGCGACACCAGGCTGGCACCTCCTACTGTTAAACATAATAAGCAACAATAGAACATAAAAACGCTTCGTTATTTATCTTTTCGGTTTTCTAAACTTCTTGCAATATAATGCGGTTTGAGATCCAGGCGGTGCACGGCTTCAATAAAACGCACCGTCCCGGTTATGCTTCTCATCACAACTGAATGCGTTGTAGCTATATTCCCGGCGTATCGCACGCCCTGAAGAAAATCTCCATCCGTAATACCGCTCGCAGCAAAGATAACGTCATCTTCTTTTACTAAATCATCCATAAGGAGTAATTGTTCCGGGTCTTTCAAGCCCATACCGATGATTCTATTTCTCTCCTCATCGTTCTCCGGAACCAGCCTTCCCTGGATCTCACCTCCCAGACACTTTAATGCTGCTGCAGCAAGCACCCCCTCTGGGGCGCCGCCAATGCCAAACAATATATCCACGCCTGTCCTTTCAAAGGCAGTCGCTATCGCTGCGGAGACGTCACCATCAGAGATAAGCTTAACCCGGGTTCCCAGGCGGCGCAGTTCGTTGATAATGGATTCGTGTCGTGGCCGGTCCAGGATAATTGCAACAATATCCTCTATACGTTTATTTAATCTTTTTGCGACCTGCTTAATATTCTCCTCCACAGTCGCATCAAGGTTGATACAACCTGCTGCTTTGGGGCCTACGGCAATTTTATTCATATACATATCCGGTGCATGTAGCAGGCAGTTTCGGGGAGCAGCAGCAAGCACTGCCAGGGCATTGGGAAGACCTTTTGCCACCAGGTTGGTTCCTTCCAATGGATCCACCGCAATATCAACCTGCGGAGGGGTTCCCGCTCCAACCTTTTCACCGATATAAAGCATAGGAGCCTCATCCATCTCACCCTCTCCGATAACTACCACTCCATCAACATACACTGTATCAAAAGCCATGCGCATAGCCTTAACAGCGGCATCATCAGCGGCATTTTTGTCCCCGCGGCCCATAAGCCTGCCTGTAGCCAGGGCTGCTGCCTCTGTTACCCTTACAAATTCCAAAGCCAGCTCGCGTTCCATTAAATTAATGATTCCCCCTTTTTATGCTGTTTTCAGCAATTTCCGTAAGTTAAAACACTTCATCCGTCCGGGTTTTCGCCCAATCTCGCAAGAAACGTTCCACGCCAAGATCTGTAAGCGGATGGCTGATCATTTGTTTTAATACAGAAAAGGGGACAGTAGCAATATGTGCTCCCGCCATAGCCACCTCATGGATATGGCGGGGATGGCGGATACTGGCTGCGATAATTGCCGTATCGGTGTTATGTTTCGTAAAAACATCTACCATCTCCCTTACAAGCCCGACACCATCCCAGCCGATATCGTCCAGCCGGCCGATAAAAGGGCTTACAAATGCAGCCCCCGCACGTGCAGCGAGAATAGCCTGATTTACAGAAAAAATAAGCGTAACATTACACTTTACTCTTTCCACGCCCTGGCTTAGCTGATAAACGGCTTTGAGGCCTTCGACACCCATTGGAATTTTGATCACGATATTGGGGGCAAGAAGGGCAATTCTCCTGGCTTCTTTAACCATATCTTCAGCAGCTGTACTTAATACTTCAACGCTAACCGGTTTTTTCCCCCCGAGGATCTTGCAAATTCTCTGTACCAGCGACGCAGACCCCCCTGTCTCGTTAGCTATTAATGAAGGGTTTGTGGTAACACCACTGATCACGCCCCAGGAAAGAGCCTCCTCAATCTCCCCGGGGTTTGCCGAATCGAGATAAATTTGCATCATTATTCCCTCTCCACATTAAGCAATATCTTTAAGCTTTTCCGGAGCTGCCAAAAAGACGCATTTTTTCTCTGATTATTTTTTTGGCTTCTTCCTTCGCCGGCGCAAGCAACTTTCGGGGATCTATATTATCGGGGTTTTCTTTCATGTAAGCAACAGCCCTCCCTACAAATGCCTGCCGGATATCCGTGTCTATATTGATTTTGCTAACCCCCAGTTCCACCGCCTTCCGGATAGCGTCATCGGGAACCCCTGATGAACCGTGTAATACAATGGGAACATCTGTAAGCTCTTTAATCTTTTTCAAACGCGGAAAATCCAGCCTGGGTTCCCCCTTATAAACCCCGTGCGCGGTTCCGATGGCTACCGCAAGTGCATCAACTCCGGTTTCCTCTACAAAAGTCTTCGCCTCCTGAGGATCGGTAAAGAGTGCATCCCGTTCACTAACGGAGATATCATCCTCGGTTCCCCCAATTTTTCCAAGTTCAGCCTCTACGGAAACACCTACCGCTCTGGCAACCTCAAGCACCTTCTTGGT
>JAAYOY010000060.1 GCA_012520035.1 Bacillota bacterium | reverse complement strand
TTACACCTCCTGCCATACTTATCTTTTCATCTTTAGTATTTTAATAAGAAAGCATATCTTTTTTACTCAAACAAGTTAGATTTTAACACAATTCCTTTTTAAAGACAAGACAAAGATAGCCAGGTGCTCTCAATTATCGCCGCAATACTTTAGTTCTGCCTGTTTGTACTTTTTTATGCTTTTTTATTTAATTTGGCGAATTAGGATAAAATATTTATTTAATGGTTATAATATTATATTTTTGGAGAAACATTCTAAGTATATTCGACTTTATATAACAAATAATATGATCAGAATCAAAGGAAGGAGGTGAAAATAAATGCCTGCAAATCAAAGAAGGACCGGACGTAATAGAGCGCTTGTTCCCGGTGCCGAGCAAGCCCTGGAGAATTTCAAATATGAAATCGCCAATGAACTGGGTATTGCCAATTATCAGGGAATGGACAAAGGGGAGTTGACCTCCAGGCAGAACGGTTATGTCGGCGGTTACATGGTCAGAAAGATGATTCAGCAAGTCGAAAATCAAATGGCTGGCGGCCAGATCCAAACTACTCAACTTGCAAATCAGCCTGCTCCCCAGGGTCAGTCACAAATTCAACAACAGTTGCTGTAATCGGTACACAATCAACACAGCGGGCTTCGGCCCGCTTTATTTAGTTTTTAAAAAATCCCCCTATGTCGAGACCATCCTTGATGGTTTTCGCCATAGGGGTTGGGAGAGGAGAAACCGGAGGAAGAGCTTATGGGGAATATTGTTGATGCATTAATATTATGTACATATTTTTGTAATTTATACTTCATTTTCAAAAAAAATATTGGTAAATATTAACATTTATGTGTTGCCTTTTTAAACATTAAATGATAAAATTAAGCGGTATTGGTGGGAAGGGGGTGAATGATGAGAGTAATCTCCGGTACATCCAGGGGAAGGCATTTAAAGTCGCCCCGGGGAGGGAAAACACGTCCTACTTCCGATAAGGTCAAGGCAGCTTTTTTTAATATCATTGGTAACTATATTCAAGGTGCCGTCTTTTTGGATCTTTTTTCCGGAAGCGGAGGTGTTGGTATAGAAGCTCTCAGCAGGGGAGCCGGTAAGTGTGTGTTTGTGGAAAAGGATCCCTTTAATCTGAAAATAATAAGGGAAAACCTTAACTTAACGGGTGTTTATTCCCAAGCGGAGATCTTGCCCTGTGATGTTTACCGTGCCCTGAAAATTTTACATAAAAGAAGAGAATGTTTTCATGTTGCTTATCTCGATCCTCCATATTGTTACGAAGGGGTGCTGAACATTTTACATTTTTTACACGAAAACAGGATTATTTCCAATGGAGGCATCGTCGGTGTAGAAAGAGATAGCCATAAACCAGGAACCTGGCTGGAGGCTGCCCCCTTTCAGCCCTGGCAAAAAAAAATTTATGGTAACACTATGCTAATTCTTTTTAAAGAATCAGGCATATCTTCTATTAATTAAATTTATTTGCTGAAGGGAGGCGTTATCTTGGTTAAAGCCATTTATCCCGGCAGTTTTGATCCTGTAACAAACGGTCATCTTGATATTATTGACCGGGCAAGTAAGGTATTTGAACACCTCATTGTTGCTGTCCTGGAAAACCCCAGAAAAGACGTTATGTTTTCTATGAGTGAAAGAGTTCAAATGCTCGAAAATACCACCGGTTGCTATGATAATGTGGAGGTAGTGTGCCATCAAGGGCTGCTGGTTGATTTTGCCCAAAAACTAGGTGTCAGAATTATCATTAAAGGTTTGCGGGCAATATCCGATTTTGAAAATGAATTTCAAATGGCCCTGGTAAATAGAAAACTGAATTATAATGTAGAAACCATGTTTATGGTGACTAATAACATGTATTCTTATGTAAGTTCCAGCATTGTGAAAGAGGTTGCCAGCTACGGGGGGGATATAAGAGAACTTGTGCCTTCCCAGGTTTATACAATGATTAAAAATAAGCTTTTTGAAAGAATCCATAATAAATAAAAACCGGGTTCAAATGGGACCGGTTTAGATTTGTTTTTTAAATATTTAAAAAGCGTTATCTAAGCGCTTTTTTTTTGCATAATGTTCCTGTATAGTAAAAAGATAAAGAGATAACCAGCAGTATCAGCATTACTAGGAAAAAGCGTTCTCCCATAAAAACTGTTCTTTCAAACCAGTATGGCAGATTATTATCCGGGATAGTATGAAGGAAAACAGGAATGGTTTCGGGCCTGAACAGCGAAGCAAGCCGAAGCGGCCCCGTCAAAAGCATACAGTACAGAACGGCGAGGACAGCTTGAATAATTCTGCCTAAGATGTAAGGCGCTATGCTGATATCCGTGCTACTAATAATACTTGCTACCTGGGCATGAACTGACAGCCCGCTCCAGGCAATAATAGCGCTTACCGCCATAATTTTCTGTTCCATTGAGATATGAGGAATAGTGCCGGCGACCTGGCATCCCAGATCAATTTCCATAAAGCCGTTGATCAAAGCCGGGGCGAGTTCAACGTCCAATCCCAGCGGTGCAAGGAGCCAGGAGATGCAGAGGGCAAGGTATTCGGTAATTCCTATAAGGTTTAAAATTGACATTATGACCGAGAAAAGGATGATAAACCCTCCGATAAGCAATAAGGTGTTGATGGAGTCCCTGACGGTGTCCCCGAGAAGCTTGCCGATGGGACGACCGTCTTTTTCCCTGGCCTTGATCAGTGCAGTAAGTGCTTGCTGAAAAATATTCTTTTGCAACTTTTTTTTAGTTTCAGCTATCCGGCCAGAAATTTTGGTTCCGCGGGATTTATAAAAACGCATTATTAAACCCAGGGAAACACTGGAAAGGTAATGGGCTACTGCAATCGTCAAACCAGCTTCCGGTTGGTGCAGCATTCCCACGGCAACAGCACCAAACATGAACAGCGGATCAGCGGTGTTGACAAAGCTAAGCAGGCGCTCCGCTTCGGTCTTGTCGCATAAATTATCTTTTCTTAATTTTGTGGTCAGAACCGCACCAAGGGGAAAGCCTGATGCAAGCCCCATCGCCATTACAAAAGATCCTGAACCCGGGACGTTGAACAGCGGGCGCATGATGGGCTCCAGGAGAACGCCCAGGAAATGAACGACGCCGAGACCGATTAGTACCTGCGAAAAAATAAAAAAGGGCAAAAGGGCGGGGAAGACAATATTCCACCAGATCGCTAGACCGTTAATGGAAGCTTCAAAAGCTTCCTTTGGGTAAAGGACCAGGCTGATGGTAATAAGCACTGCTATAATAGCCGGCAGATAGAAGATGAACATCTTCCTGTCAATTTTCATATTTTTTATCCGCTCCGTAAATTTTATTTTCTTCATAAATTTACTGCTACTATTATATTAAAAAAATTTTTTTGTAGACCAGCCTTTCCGGATACTGCAGGTAATTATCAATTGAAGAAGAATAAAAAAGATACCGATTTTTAGTTGCCGAACATTTGGCGGAATAAACGCCGCTGCTATTGATTAACAATAATAAAAAGCCGTTGCGCTCGGTGAAAAGGCAACCCGCGAAGCTCTGTCCGAGACCTCGGCCCTGGTAGAAAGCAGGGGTATATTTGCGTAAAATATTTAAGCTGTTTATTGTTCTTTTTTTAATCATTGCACTGGGTTTTCTGGTCCCTACGGGGTATTATATTATTAAACCCGGATCCGCCGATGAGCTGGGCAGCTTGATTCAGGTGCAAGGGAAAGTCAGGGAAGAAGCAGGGGGTTTTTTTATGATGACCGTCGCCCAGCAGCCGGCCAATTTGTGGGATCTCCTTTACGGTGTATGGCATCCTCTATTGGATTTACGCCCTCTTTCAAATGTAATTCCCCCTGATATGACCCCCGGGGAATACAATAAGCTTATGCAGAACTGGATGCAGGACAGCAAATATCTTGCACAGGTAATTGCGTTGCGCAGGGCGGGGTATGAGGTGCCCATTATCAGTGAAGGGGTGGAAATAGTGGATTTTATTCCCGGGAGTCCTGTGAAAGATATCTGGAAGTCCGGCGATATTATCAGGGCAATTGAAGGAAATAATGTTAATCTGGCCGAAGAGGTTGTGGAAAAGATCCAGGAAAAAGAAGTTGGTGAAAGCGTTCGTGTTACCGTTCAGCAGGATGAGGAAATAAAAGAATACGAAGTTGTAACTGTTCCCCATGTTGATGATCAGCAGAAAGCCGCTCTTGGCATATATGTTCGCACGCTGAACTGGCAACCGGTTCTGCCGATGGAGATAAAAATTGAAACCGGTTCCGTTATCGGCCCGTCTGCAGGTCTGATGTTTGTGCTGGAGATTTTTGACAGGCTGGTTCCGGAAAACCTTACTGGAGGGAATAAAATTGCCGGAACAGGAACGATCAGCCTTGACGAAAAAGTTGGCGGTATCGGGGGTGTAAAACAAAAAGTGGCTGCAGCGGAGAGGGAAGGTATCAAGTTTTTTCTTGTTCCGGAAGAAAACTATAAAGATGCTCTGCAAGCTGCCGGCGAGATAGAAGTTGTATCTGTAAGCAAACTGGAAGATGCTCTTGATTTCTTATACGATCTTTCTTCTTAGGCTCTTTGCCGGTGTCTAACAAATCCCGGTAGCTAACTTGACAGCGCTTAATTTATGAGTTAAACTATTATCAGGAAATAATCATAATGAGTAAACCGGGCAGTCGCGAGAGCATTTAACGCTTTCGAGGAAAGTCCGAGCTCCGCAGGGCAGGGTGCTGGGTAACGCCCAGTGGGGGCGACCCTAAGGATAGTGCCACAGAAAGAAACCGCCACTGGCGGGGTTTCAGTTTTAATCCCGGCAGGGGTAAGGGTGCAACGGTGCGGTAAAAGCGCACCAGGGGCCGGGCGACCGGCTCGCTAGGTAAACCCCACCCGGAGCAAGACTGAATAGGAGGGAGATGACGTTGCCCGCCGAATCCCTCGGGTGAGAGTCGCTGGAGGTGCCAGGCAACTGGTATCCTAGATAGATGACTGCTACTCTATTTTTTGGAGCACAGAACTCGGCTTACAGGTTTGCTCATTTTTCTAAAAAAAACATCATGCTAAAACATATGCTTTAGCGTGATGTTTTTTAAATATTAAACAAAGACCACGTTGATTTTTACCAAAGGATTTTTTCCTTTATGTGTAGAATGTATTTTTATTTTAAGATAGAATGTATTATCAGGAAGTAAGTGTCTTTTTTTGGTTTTTACATTATGAAAGGCGTGAATAGCTTTGGGCAACCAGTTTTCTCATATAACACCCCAGATATTAGAACTATCTGCTCTGTGTGAAAACAATAATACAATCGATCCTGCGCTTTATGGTAAATATGATGTAAAAAGAGGGCTTCGGGATTTAAACGGAAAAGGCGTCCTTACAGGATTGACGGAGATTTCTGATGTCGTGTCATCAAAAATCATCGATGGAAAAGAATATCCTTGTGAAGGCAAACTTTATTATAGAGGCATTGATGTGGAGAAAATCGTAGAAGGCTTGATTAGGGATAACCGGTTTGGATTTGAAGAGGTAGCCTATTTATTAATGTTTGGCCAACTACCCAACAAACATGAGT
>JAAYOY010000059.1 GCA_012520035.1 Bacillota bacterium | reverse complement strand
GAGAGCCTTATATCGGAATGGTGGCCGTGGCAGCCTCAGTATTAAACAGGGTGGCAAGTCCCCAATATCCGAACACACTTACAGGGGTTATCTATCAGGTAACCAACGGCCACTACCAGTACAGCCCTGTTCTGGACGGGAGAATCAATCTGCCGGCTAATCAAACGGCTTATCAAGCAGTTTACGACGCACTGAGCGGATGGGACCCTTCATACAATGCGCTGGGCTTTTACAACCCGAGAAAGACAAGCAATCAGTGGGTGCGCCGGCAACCAGTGACGACAGTAATAGGTAACCACGTATTTTTCCGTTAACCGCTAAAATGACCTGAAAATGCCTTGAAAATGCCAAAAAAACAGTTCTCCCAACATTACCCCAGGTGGGGCGGCAACAGCTGCCCCACCTTTTTACAACAAATCAAAAAACCCTGCCGGAAAAACACCGGCAGAGCGCCTGTTACCTGAAATATCGTAAGCCCTGAAGGCCGTATCCGCATTGCTTGGCCCGGGAATTATCCCCTAAGCCCGGAAAGAAAGCCAGGCCATAAGACAATGCGCAAAAAAACCGCTGCCGTAATGCCCCTATTTTCCCCTATTTTCAAACTAACGCTCAGTTAAAGGTATATAGCTGTTTTTTTTGCTAATGTTCTTGTAAGCAGGACGAATTACTTTGCCGCCGCTTATTATTTCTTCTATTCTATGGGCTGACCATCCCGCGATCCTGGCCATGGCAAAAATAGGTGTATAGAGATCGGGAGGGATATTTAACATTTTGTATACAAACCCTGAATAAAAATCAACGTTGACAGCAATAGGCTTGGTAATCTTCTTTACATCGGCCAGCACCTGGGGAGCTAACTTTTCGACAAGTTCGTATAACCCGTATTCTTCCTGCATATTTTTCTCCTGCGAAAGTTCACCGGCCTTTTCTTTGAGCAACAACTCTCTTGGATCAGAGAGGGTATAGACCGCATGACCTATACCATATAATAATCCCTTGTGATCAAAGGCCTCTTTTCTGAGTATTTTTACCAGGTAATCTTCAATCTCTCGCTCGTTATCCCAGTTTTTAACGTTTTCCTTGATATCATTCATCATTTCTATGACTTTAATATTAGCCCCTCCATGTTTGGGGCCCTTAAGGGCTCCT
Source organism: Bacillota bacterium (assembly GCA_012520035.1). GTDB lineage: Bacteria > Bacillota > Dethiobacteria > DTU022 > UBA8154 > DUQX01. Next base: position 1,044 of record JAAYOY010000059.1, on the reverse strand, counting down.
ATCGCGGCAGCAATCGTTGAATAAGTATCGGTATCGGTTGAAGAAACGACATGGGTTGTAAAGGCGGAGTTATTCCCCCCCCCATGCTCTGCATGTAAAATTAGATTCAGGTCTAAAATGTTGGCCTCCAGTTCGCTGTAATGATTATCGGGCCGGATCATGTGTAAAAAATTTTCCGCAGGAGTAAGATCTTGCCTGGGTTTATGAATATAGAGGCTATTATTGTTAAAAAAATATTCTTTCGCCTGGAAACCATAGGCTGCTAATGTTGGAAGCCGGGCAATAAGTTCTATTGATTGCCTTAGGACATTGGAAACACTTGTATCGTCTGCATTGTCATCATATGAATAGCAGGTCAGGACACTCCTGGCAAGTTGATTCATAATATCCCTGCTGGGAGCTTTTAAAATCATATCTTCTATAAAACCTTCGGGAAGCGTTCTGCTTTCATAAACCATTTGCTTGAAATAATTCAACTGATCAACATTAGGCAATTGACCAAATAACAGTAAATAACATACTTCATCGAAACCATGCCGTTTCTCTTTTTGGAATCCTTTCACCAGGTCATTGATTTCAATTCCTCGATAGTACAAACGGCCTTCTACGGGGATTTTTTCATGTTCATCCACAATATAGGAATGGACATCCCCGATCGCCGTAAGGCCAACCAGAACCCCTGTACCATCACTGTTCCTCAATCCCCGTTTGGTATTAAATCTTTCATGCAATTGCGGATCGATATAGCAATTATTTTCGGCCGTCTGGACCATATCCTGAAAAATATCCTGAGTAAAAAGGGGTGATTTGAACATTATTACCATAGAATTCCTCTCCCACTATTGTTTATCGATGCTTTGCCTTCATTATCCGTCAACCTGCACTTTAATAGGGGTAAACAACAAACCTGTTCATCTCCTAGCGATTTTCTAGCGGGATATATTCCCGATACGCTGAAACCGATTTATAAGCCGGCCGAATAATCTTGGCATCATTTATAATCCCCTCCATACGATGGGCTGACCACCCTGCTATACGTGCTAT
>JAAYOY010000007.1 GCA_012520035.1 Bacillota bacterium | reverse complement strand
CCTCATAGGTATGGTAATCGGAACCCAAGGTCTCAGCCCTGACGAAGAAATATTGGGTCGGCCTGGGCACGGGCGTAAAATAAGAGCTATCTGCAGTTGGTTGAATAGTAAATATGGTCAGGGGAAACTGGTTGCCTGGGCTAAACAAGACCCGGCACGTATTGACTTGGATATCCCAGGCAATATCAAAACAATATTTTCAGAGTTCCAAGCCGTTTTCAAGAAATATGGGAAAGTGATTTATGGATTTTATGTTCCTGATGAAAATAGGCGGAAAACGGAAGAAGCCGTAAAAGCTTTTTTGGATTTAATGTTTTTGGAAAGGGGTTATTCCCCTCTCACAGGCGCAGAAAAAGATGCGAAAAAGATTCAAGCTGCATACTATGCGCATATGTTTCCTGCCGTCGATAATAACAATGTTGCTGATTTGTTGGCGGAGCGTAAATATATTATCCTGCAGGGTCCCCCTGGAACAGGAAAAACGCGGATGGCTTTAGAGCTTCTCCGTGATACATATGAAGGTAATGGACAAGTGATTCAGTTTCATCCGAATACAACTTATGAAAACTTTGTGGGAGGCCTTGCCCCCGTTCACACCGAGGAAGGCTTAGGTTTGCAGTTTAAACCAAAACCAGGTTTTTTGATGGAGGCAGCTGCCGCGGCGGCAAAATATCCGGACAAGCCCTACTTACTGTTAATTGATGAGATCAATCGTGCTGATTTATCCAAAGTGTTGGGTGAGGCGATATTCCTGCTGGAACCATTTGAAGAAGGAAGAACATTAAATCTTGCATACGAATTTGACAAGCCGCATGGTTCCAAACTTAAACTGCCCCCTAACCTGCATATTCTGGGGACGATGAATAGCTCTGACCGCAGTATTGCCATCGTTGATATAGCTGTGCGCAGGAGGTTTGCCTTCTTAAAATTATGGCCCCAGATTACTGTTGTTAAGGCCTATGGACATGAGTTGATGCTGGAAGCATTTCAGGGTCTTATAGATATCTTTGTGGAATATGCCGATGATGAAGCACTGGAGCTCTTACCCGGCCACTCTTATTTTCTCGAAAAGGACCGGCAGAAAGCCCTTAAATCTTTACAGGCCCATCTAGTACCCCTTTTGGAGGAATACTTGAAACAAGGTTATGTTGCTGCCTTTGCCGATTCACTTCAGGCTTATCTACAATGGTTAGAGAGCTTAACAACATGAAAAAAAGTAAACTAGTGCGTGAAACAATCATCTTTGAACTTGAGGATCATGGCCAGCTAAAAATCCCAGCAGTTATGTTGGTTAGAGGCGATGTGCCAAGGAATGCTCAGGGATTATCCGCTCGCTTGGCCCACCAATTTTTAAACCAGAATCTCGGAATTCTGCGTAACTTTGAAATAAAAGGTGATGTACAATTCGATGGGTCAGCAGTTTACATTCAACTGCATGCAGGTGGACAGGTTGGAGCCTTGCCATTATTATCACCAACCAGCGGCCGCCCTGATTATGGCTTGGTAATTAAGCCGCGATTCGGCTGGCAAGGTATTGG
>JAAYOY010000058.1 GCA_012520035.1 Bacillota bacterium | reverse complement strand
CCCTGCTCTTACCAAAATTCATCACCCTGCTTCCCCCGCCCTGGGTCTGCTGCATAAAGAAAAAAAACAGGCCGATAATTAAGATAAAAGGTATAAGATAAGTCAAAAGCGTGGACCACCAGGGAGGCTCAGGTTCCGGCTGTTGATTAAAAGCTATTTTATGCTCAATCAACCTGGCCGAAAGATCATCATCAGCAGGCTTATAAGTCTTCACTTTTGATCCATCTTTCAGGGTAGCTTCTACCTGATTACCGACAAGGGTTACCTCTTCTATCTCCCCTTTTTCAATATGCTCAATAAACTGGGGATAATAATTTATATCACGTACCACTTCGGGTGGTTTGCTAAAAGCCTGAATAAGAGCAACGGCAATCATGAAAATTAGAAGGTAAAAGGTTGCCTGGCGCAAAAAACGATTATTCAAATGCGGAAAACCTCCTCTCTTACGATATACTATCGGTAAGCTATGATTAAAATTGCATCACATTAGTTATTGGAACTCAAGCAAAATACAAATATCCGGTAGATTACGGTACTTTTCGTTAAAATCAAGCCCATATCCAACCACAAACTCATCGGGAATGCAAAATCCGCAGTAGTCCGGCTCAATATCAACTACCCTGCGTTCCGGTTTATCAAGAAGGGTAATTATTTTAAGTGATCGCGGGTTCCGGGAAAGGAGGTTTTCCTTCAGATAGCTTAAAGTTAAACCCGTATCGATAATATCCTCCACGATAAGGATATCCTTATTGTCAATACCCGTTTCCAGATCTTTTAAAATCCGCACCACCCCGGAAGTAATAGTAGAATTCCCGTAACTGGATACCGCCATAAAGTCTACTTCCACAGGAATTTCCAGGTTACGGATCAAATCTGAGAGAAAAACCACCGCCCCTTTTAAAACACAGATTAATAGGGGAGCTTTTCCTTGATAATCCCGGGATACCAGTTCGGCCAGATACCTTACCTTTTCCTTGATTTCCTCCTGGGACAGCAATACTTTGAGCTTTGATGCCATATCTTTCCCCCCCGGAATTAAATTTAATCCATCACTAAAGACCATCAGCCACTTTTAAAACCTATCTTTCTTCAAGCCTTAGAACCAGCACTTTTCTGGTATTTTCCGTTACTTTACACACCTCAGAAATCTGTTTACCTGCTACCCATACGATAACATCGCCTGCAAGAACTAAAGGCAAAAGATCGCGTTCTTCAAGGGGAACTCTTTTATCAATAAGATACTTTTTTAATTTTTTCTTTCCGGGGGAGCCAAGGGGATGAAAACGATCCCCATCCCGGCGGGTCCTCACAAACAGATTTAACCCATTTTGTGAAGTATGCTCATGCTTATTATCCCCGGCTAAAAGCAACACCCTGTCATAATCCAGGTATGCCTCTTTACGGCCCTCCGGTGGCCATTTAAGCTCGCCCGGAGAAAAAATCCCGGCCACGATTGCCATTTTCCCCTCATAAACTACCCTTTTCCCGGGAACAGGCAGAATAAAAGGAGAAAATGGGCCTGGTTTCTTGGCTTTTCCCTTCATCACAACCAGCCTGTTGTAGCTCTTTGAGACCTTAAGCCCCCGGGCGAGGTGCAATACGGCATGCGGAGAACTTTTTCTATACATTTTTAGTATATCCCTGATCTGGTTATAGCCGACTTCCCGGGGAACTGATCCCATTAGCCTCTTAATGGCCAGGCGCAGTATTCGGCCCTGTAATGCCTCATGCTCCTGGAACAGCTTTTCGCCGTCAAGCTCCAGGGAATCTGTCTTTTCAGCGCAAATAATGGCTGTTAAGCACTGTGAAGCAGCGTTTTCCAGATAATTGCTATCCAGGGAAAGAAGATAGGAAAGCCGGGACAGCCCCTTACGTATATTAGGGTTATAATCCTCTTCAAGATGGGGCAGCAGCTGCAGGCGCACTTTATTGCGCAAAAAACGTACATCCAGATTCGTTTCATCAATACGGGGATGAAGGCCATTCTCCCGGCAGTACTGCTCTATCTCCGCCCTGCCCGTTTCCAGAAGTGGCCGAATGATATACTGCTCCCCTTCGTTGGTTTTTCTTTTAAATTTAATCCCTGCAAGGCCGTCCAGCCCTGTTCCCCTGAGAAAATTTAACAGTAAAGTTTCAACCTGATCGTCCCTGTTATGCCCTAAGGCTATTCGATGCGCTCCAATCCTTTTTGCAAGCTGTTGCAAAAAACTGTAACGCAGGTACCGGGCGGCATCTTCTATTGAAAGCCTCCAGCGCTTTCTAAAAATATTCGTATTAACTTCGCCAACGGTGCACGGGAGTTGCATTTTCTTTGCCATTTTCCGGACAAATTCCGCGTCACCCCTGGCAGAATCTCCCCTGATACCGTGATTTAAATGGGCAATATAAAGAGAAAAGGAAATTAATTTTTCCCGCCTTAACTCATTTAAGAGATGCAATAAAGAAAGGGAGTCTGCACCCCCTGAAACGCCAACCAGAACCAGATCTCCTTCTTCAATTAGTTTTTCCCTCAGGATTATAGTATTTACATGTTCTTTTAAAGCAGTCATTTCCAGGGCAGTAATCCTCCCGGGCTATTTAAACTTCCATTTGAACTTAAATTCTTTAAAGCTTTCTGAAATTCCTTCTTTCTTATAAATAATAACCACCGCACATCTGCTGCAGCCGGCAGGCAAAAAAGGTCTACAGTGGCCTCAGACGTGATACCAGCACCGTTAAATCATCCTGCACTCCCCGCGGCCAGCGATAACAGGCTTCCTCAATCAACCGGTCGGCAATTATTTGGGGGTGATCGTGGTGGATCTCCTCCAAAGCATTCACAAGCCAGTCACCCTCACTTTCCTGCCTGCTATCCAGTAATCCATCGGTAACCATCACAACCAGGCCACCGTTGGATAATTTAAAAGATGCTTTTTCTGGGGTGATCTCCTCGAGTATTCCGATTGGAAGAGAGGCTGATCCGATTACCTCTACCGCCTTTCCATTTTTTAAGAAGCTGGGAGGAGCCCCAAGCTTGAAGAGTTCAACTTCTGCCGACTGCAGGTTAAACATAGCCATATCCAGCGTCGCAAACCGTTCTGTTGGATAGCCCAGGCGCAAAAGCGTATTAATTGTATTAATCACAATCTCCTGGCGAAAGCCTATACCCAGCAGGTGTTCCATCAGTCTCACCGTGGAAAGGCTGGCCGAACGCGCCTCTTTACCGCTGCCCATGCCATCGCTGAGTATAACCGCCTGCTTCCCGTCCTTTAAAGGCAAAACAGTATAACTATCTCCGGTAATATTTTGGCCATCCTTGGCTACCTGGGCAACTCCTATTTCTATTGAGAAGCGTATACTGCCGGTAAACGCCTGCTCCTTTATTTCCCCTGATTTCAGTTTCAACTCCTGAGCAAGATCATGCATTACAGACGAGATTCCTTCCAGTTGCTCCGAGACAAGGGAACGGCTTTCGTGTAGTCTATCCTGCCAGTAACAATTTAAACGGTAAATTTCCTTCATACTGCCTATTGCTTTTACTATTTCCCGCTGCCTGGGGCAATAGCGCCTTAACCTGACCGGGATATATTTTTCTGAGAACTTATCGCTTTCCTCTGCAACGGAGAACATGGTAACAATGCGTCTGTATTGACTGCTAAGGTCCCCCTGCCAGCAGCGCTCAAAAAAGTCACAGGAACTGCATACTCTTCTGCTGAAATAATCAACCAGCGGAGACAGATCTCTTTTAGAGCGGATGTTTTCCGCCTGACTCAGGGGCTGGAAAGTAGCGGCAAGCTCCTTAAACACAGCGGCAAAATCCTTTATTCGCCCCGCCATGGCAAATCTCAACTTTTCATTGCCTTCCGTCTGAAAAGGCCAATATATACTAATATTTCTTAAGCTCTCCCAGAGAGAAAGAGGTATACACAAAAACACCCCGGCAACAGTTAAATCTTCCCATAAAGTCGTTAAAATATAACCCCCTTCAAGGCAATAATAGGCTAGGAACCTCAAAACTGCGAAATAAATAAGCGCTATCAACGGCCGCCGGAACGGGCGCAACAACCCGGCAATTAACCCGGAAATACCGAGCACCCCGGTATACGGGAACATCACCGGGTTGCCAAAGCTGAGGCACAGCCCTATAATTAAGCCCGCAGTAACACCCCAAACAGGGCCCCAGAGGTAAGCACCCGAAAGCACCAGCAAAGGGCAGACAATATTGAGCAATTGAATGTTTTCGCCCAAAGATATACCGCTCATCCCCAAAATAATTAGGGAAAACAGCAGAAAACCTCCCACGAGTGCTTCCGGAGAAGCTTTATAACGGCGTTGCAGGCCATATTCTTCAAAAAAAGGTACAAGCAACGGAGGTAATAGCAGTGCGAGCAGCACCTCCAAACCAATGATAAAAAACTCGTAAATAGTAAGGCCGTACAGGTAGAACAACGGCAAACGAAGGGAGAGAACGGTTAGCGGCAGGGTTATGGAGAAGGGCACCCTTTTTTTTAGTACTGTAAATCCGAGATAATCCATTGCCATCCAGAGCAGCATACCCGCCGGCAAAAACCAGGGCGGGAATATTCCTGCCTGTGAAGTGGCCCATCCAATAATAATCGCCGCCGTAACCAGAGGCTTCTTTTGCGGTTGCAGCCTTATTACAAGTGCCCAAAATATTAATGCGAAAGGCGTTATCTCCCCCATCAACGCCGAACGGCCGATAAAAAAAGCAGCTATAAACCAGAACAGCTTTCCTCCATCCAGCTTTTTCCCAATGGCCTGTTTTTTTAAAAGCCGGGGGTATACCGGACGTTTATAACCTTTTTGCCATGCCGGAAAGACAAAAGGTCGTTTACCCGTATTAATCTTTTCCAAAAATAAAAACCTCCCTTGCCTCAATAATGGCACACTTGCAGGACAAGCATTTCACTGAAATTATACAAAGGTTTCCAGGAAATGTCTGTCAAAAAAGGGAGATTGACAAATTTATTAACTTTTTTTATTTTTACAAAATTACTTTAACAAGAACACGCTCCTGCAAAAAAATATAAATAGATGCAATAAATTTTTATCATCAAAAGAAAAATTATTCTTTTTTGTCGTTTTGAGTGCTTACCGGTAAAAGAACATGGACTGCAGTCCCCCTGCCGGGCTCGCTGTGGAAACGCAGTTCCCCCCCCATTCTTTTAATAATGGAAGATGAGATGGAAAGGCCAAGGCCGGTGCCTTTTTTTTTGGTGGTAAAAAAAGGGCGCTGAATAATACTCAAATATTCCGGCGAAATCCCCGGGCCGTTATCCTCAAAAGAAACCCAGGCATAACTGTCATCATAATGAAGGGATATATCTAAACGTCCCCCCTCGGAAGCATCTTTATCAGAGACCGCTTCAACCGCGTTTTTTGCAATATTCAAGAACACCTGCTTCAGCCCGGTTATCTCCCCCATGACTTTGGGAAATCCTTCTGAGAAAGAGTAATTAATTTTCAACTTAACGTTATGCAGAAAAGCTTCGCTTTTAAATATAAACTCCATCTCCTCAATTACCCGTACGAGATCGACTTGCTCCAAAACCAGGTTGTCTTTGGGCTTGCTCAAATTTAAAAAATCGGTCAATATATTATTCATCCGTTCCAACTCGGTGCTGATTTTACCCAGCAACTCTTGGCGCCTGTCTTCCTCGTTAACGCTTTTCAGCAGCTGAATGGCCGCCCCGGCAGTGGATAGGGGATTGCGAACCTCGTGTGCAATCCCTGCAGCCACCTCACTGGCAGTGGTCAACCGCTCCCAATCATCCCTCAGGCTGCGCAGACTTTCGTTTTCCGTTACATCCTCAACAACCAGTGCTGCCCCGCTAATTACCCCTTGATGCATCAGGGGAATAACATCCCAATTTATATAACTTAAAGTGTTACCCTCTCCAAAAACATAATTTTTTTGGAGTGAAGATTCACCATCAGAAATTGCCCGGCGAAGAGCCGATTTCATTGGTTGGCAAAGCTCCAGCTCCTCAAACGGTTTGCCCGGAGAAAGGGCAATCCCCTGTGCAGTAAAGTAGTTTGCAGCAGCCGTATTTATCAGTATAATATTTCCCTTTTTATTGATCATGACAATGCTATGGCAGACGCTATTCAACAGTATTTCAAAGTAATGATTTAACAGGTTATATTGTCCAAACAGTTCCAGGGCAATTAGCGCCTGTCGGGCAAGGAAAGAGAGAGCCGTTTTTACATTCTTTT
>JAAYOY010000057.1 GCA_012520035.1 Bacillota bacterium | reverse complement strand
GTCGCCATCGCCCCTGCAGCGTTATATTATCTCAGCCTTTTTATGCAGGTTGACCTCAGGGCTGCTAAAGACGGGCTTAAAGGGATGCCCCCCGCGCAAGTCCCCTCCTTAATTCAAGTAATGAAAGAAGGCTGGTTTTTTCTGATTCCCATAGCGGTTCTTATTTTCGTTATCTTCTTTCTCCATTTAAACCCGGAAAGCGCGGCTCTTTATTCACTGCTTTCATTGCTGATAATTGGTCTGATAAAAAAAGATATCCGGGCTAAGCAGAAGGGCTTTGTCACCTTTTTTGAGAATACCAGCCGCAGCATGCTGGAAGTATCTATCATCTGCGGTGCAGCAGGGCTTGTCATTGGTGTCATAACATACAGCGGTTTAGGGCTTACCTTATCCAGGGTTCTTACAGAGACGGCCGGAAATAATCTATTGCTTTTAACGCTCATGACAGCAGCAGCCAGCATAATACTGGGAATGGGGATGCCTGCCACAGCAGCATATTTGCTTTTGGCGCTGCTTGTAGCTCCCGCTTTAATTGACATGGGGGTACAACCCTTAATTGCTCATTTATTTATTTTTTATTTCGGTTGTTTCTCTTTTATCACTCCGCCGGTTTGTCTGGCTGCTTATGCCGCAGCATCCATAGCCGGTGCAGATCTTTTGAAAACAGCCTGGCAATCCATTCTTCTGGCAATTCCTGCCTTCATCGTTCCCTTTCTCTTTATTTTTAATCCTGCGGTGGCACTGCAAGGGACAGGGGCAGAGATTATCAGGGAGTTGTTCTTTGCCGTTATTGCTGTCTTTGCGATCTGTATTGCCATTGAAGGTTTCTTCAGAAAAGAAAAAGGTATTGTTACCAGAACTTTATTCGGCATAATTTCCATATGCTTGTTCTTGCCGCTTCCTCCGACAACTTCTTTTATAGCAGTTGCAGCTTTTGCAATTTTATTAATAATTGCCGATTACTTGCCTGCCGGCAAGCCTATGGAAGCGATTAAAAAGAATACCTGACATTAGTAATTCGAGGAAACAACGGAAGCTAGTAACTTAGTAATCAAACAGTAGCCAGTAATTCGAGCAAACATAAAGAAGCAGTTAGCATAAGAAGAAGAAAACTAAGGCGCCGGATAATCTATATCCGGCGCCGATTTGCTTTTATCTGTGCTTTTTCAAACTCATATTTATATTTAGATAGCAGGCACATATACTTTAAAAGCATCCCCGTTTGATAGGGGCGTGCCCACATAACAGTAGGCAGGAAGGGTGATCGTTTTTTTACCGTCGTTTTCTTCAACTTCAAATTCGTGATAGGTAAGGCTTACTTCCTGGAAAGAAAACGACATTCTCTGCTGAGGGGTATACCACTGCAAATCCTTTACGTTCTTAAAAGCTTGAGCCGGCGAGAGCAGGCGATAAAAGCCCGGCTCAGCATATCCACCCTGTTCCTGATAATAATACGATAAAATCCCCTCTTTTTCACCACAGAGTAAAATAAGGGCCGGGCTCTGTTCACCGCTTTTCCGTTCTTTATAAATGATTTCCGCATAAATTCCCTTTTGCGTTTCCTGAGGATTGACCTGCAGTTGATCTGCGCTTTTTACCATAAACCCTTCGTTTAAAAGGATCTCCTTTGCCCACGTTTCTGTACCAATTGTTCCCCCTTCACCTGGAGCTGACGAGAGGTACTTCCGCGGCTCCCACGTACACCTTGTATTATCCGCCGGTTCGGGATTATCTTCCTTCTTAACACTATAATATACGGATGCCGGCTTCACCTTTCCACCCAGCGCCAGTACTTTACCGTTTTTCCAGGCCTCGAACTCCGGCTCTTCTTTGAGGGTATTTTCTTCACCATTACCCGGTTTACCCGGCCCGGCAGGGCCTGCAGATTCCGGATTCAGAGTGCCGGTCTCGGTACCAGTTTCAGGTGCTGTTTCCTCTGGACCTTCCGGAGCTTCCGGATCTTCTGGGGCTAATCCTTCCTGATTGCCGGGAACTTCTTTGACCGGGTCATTAATAGAAGGCTGATCTCCATTTTCCCCTTCTCCGGGAGGTATATAAGCGTTACCGCTTTCAGGAAACTGCCCTTGAAACTGCCCTTCCTCATAATGCCGGTTGCTTGAAGAGATATATGTCTCAGGGGCTTGATGGCCGGGCGGGTTGGCAATTTCCGGGTTATCGACGGTGGGGCTCTGATTATAGAAAAAGGTTACGGCAACAATAAGCAATACAACAGCCGCAGCGGAAAAAACGGGTGATCCCAGCAGGCTGTTCTTTTTAAATAGCAGGGTTTTAAGCTTGAAAAGCCTGCTATTCTTACCGGCGGTGGCGCTTCCTTCCTCCTCGGCCTTTTCCATTAACCGCGCTTTGAGGCTATCTCTAAACAAAGGAGAGGATTGGGCTTTTTGCATCCCGCAAAGCAGTGATGCAACCTCCTGCAGTTCCTGAATCTCTTTTTCCGAAGAACAGAAATCCTCTATCGATTTGTCCCAATTAGACTGCGGCATCGAAATCCCCTCCTTCCAGTTTTTTACGCAAGCTTCTTAACCCGCGAAACAAAAGTGCTTTTACCGCCCCTTCATTTTTTCCTAAAATAACCGCGATTTCCTTAATCTTTAACTCTTCCTGATAACGGAGCAGCAACGCGTCCTGTTGATCGGGGCTGAGTGTTCCGATCGCCTTGAGCAACTCTTCCCTGGTAACATCCCGGATAACTTTCTCCTCCGGGCCGCTCTCTGTTTCAACAATGATTTCATTATTATCGCTATCGAACAATACAGGGTCCTGCTTGCGAAACTGATCGATAACCTGATTGCGGGCAATGGTATACAACCAGCATGCAAAAGAACGATCCTGCCATTGAAACTTTTTGATATTGGCCAGTGCCTTATAAAAAGTTTCGGATACTAAATCCTCGGTCAGCTGCGAATTATGTACTTTATTATAGATATAGTTATATATTTTTGGAAAATAATGATCATAAAGCGGAGCGAAAGAAACAGGGTTGAGCTGGGCCCTGGAAACTATCTCCTGCTCCCTTTCTTCCATCGGCAACTGGATCTCTCCTTCAGGGGATTTAGGTGCTGAGCGAAAACCAAACCCTTGCCCCGAGGCTGATTTATCCGGCGCAATTGGTTACACCCCGACAAACTCACTGTATACCGGGTGTACTTTGAGGGTCTTAGCTTATTTAGATTCTACTCCCGCCATTCTTTCTCCTGCCTGTCCGGATAAAACCACCTTTTACCTGTAATGGTTCCGGCAGGCAGCATTTGAAGTAAAAGATCCAGCATATATTTCTGCACTCACTATATTAACCTCTTTATTAAATATAACGGACAATGCAGGAAAAGGTTACTCCAACACCGGCTCTTTTCCCGGAAAAGCTACCGCCCTTTTAACAGTTCATCCAGCAAGCTCAATACTCCCTTCACACCGGCCTCTTCCCCCAGTTCGGCAGGGACCAGAACCGCCATTTTCCCTGAAGGGCTTATTGCAGCCTCATTTAAATAACATCTTGCCCGGTCAATAAAAAAATCCCCGTAACCGGCCAGGCCACCCCCGACAACGATCATCTCGGGGTTCAAGATGTTTACCACATAAGAAAGGGCAAGCCCAAAATAATAAGCGGCCCTTTCAACGATTTTTATAGCATCTGGATTGCCGTCGCGGGCAGCAGCGAAAATTTGACTGGCTTGCAGTCCGGCGCCTGTTTCCATAGTAATTCCCGGCTCCGGCCGTAGAGAGTTTCCCGAAGAAATCAAACGCCATTCCCTTTCAATAGCAGAACCCGAGGAAAGGCTTTCCACGCATCCATACCGTCCACAACCGCAAAGCGGGCCATTGTGTAAAACATTGAGATGCCCTATTTCACCGGCGAAACCACCACTCCCCCGGTAAATTTTTCCTTCTACGATTATTCCTCCGCCTATGCCGGTCCCGAGGGTAATATTGACCATATTTTTTGTACCCCTGCCTGCGCC
>JAAYOY010000056.1 GCA_012520035.1 Bacillota bacterium | reverse complement strand
CTCGTTGCGAGGATTTCATTATCTAGGAAATTGAAAAGTATAAATGAATCAATCCCAAATAAATCAGAATAAAATGCTATAGATGGGGGTCTTAAATAATTTTAATTCCGGGGAGTTGACCTTCGGTTGAAGCACGAGGAAAAAGAACGCTTTCAAAAAATTGAACAACTGGTCCCCATGATTCGCCTGGCAACTGTACTTTTTGTGACCATGATCATTATCGAATCTATACCTTCGGATTTCAACGCTTATTACCTCTGGCCGGTTTTTTGTATCCCCCTGCTGCTTTACATGGGGTTGATGAATCTGGACAAGCTCTATAAACGTGTTAAAATTATCAATCCGCTGGTGCCCGAACATCTGGAGATGTTTGTCTTTCTAGGGCTAACATTACTGCTGGTCTATGTTACCGGTGGGGACGGGAGTAATTATAAAATCATCTATCTCTTTCCGGTAATTTTTTATAGCTTAAAATTCGGATCCAGGTGGGGTTACTTTATTTCCTCGTTAAATACAGCAATGATCTTTTATTTAAAACTCAGAAACATGCAAACCAATTATATTCACCTGGAAGCAGATCTGGTTTTGATAGGCATGTTTTTTCTCTTTAGCTGGCTTATCGGCAATATGGTCGATCTGGAACGTTTAATCAGGAAACGCCTCTTAAAGGCTGTAGTGCGGGATGAGCTGACCGGGCTTTATAATTATCGTTACTTCCGACAGCAATTAAAGGAAATGATTAAAGAACACAAGCAAGATAGCAGCATGTGGAAAATTGGGTTAATCTTAATAGACCTGGATAACTTTAAACTATACAACGAAGTGCTGGGGCATTTATCCGGTGATATCCTGCTGCAAAAAGTAGCTACTACAATTAATAATTATCTGGGGAAGGGTGATTTTGCAGCTCGTTACGGTGGAGATGAATTTGCTGTTGTTATCTCAACACAGGAAACATCTCATGTTATCGGCAAAGCAGAAAAAATTAGAAAAGAAATAAATGCTTATGATAACGACATCCTGGGAAGCGATTGGAACTTATCAGCCTCTCTCGGAATTGCCCTTTTCCCCGACCATGCTGAAGACATAGAAAGCCTGATGCAGAAGGCTGACGAAGCTTTATACAAGGCAAAAATGACTAAAGGAAACAGGGTACAGGTTTACTATTCTGTATTTGACCGCCTCAGCGGGAAAAAGTTTAATATTGTAAATGATTTTTTGACTACAGTAAAAACGCTCCTTTCGGTGCTGCAAGCCAAAGATATTTTTACCTACGGTCACAGTGAAAGGGTGCTCGTTTATGCTCAAGTTATCTGCAGAAAGCTGGGCTTGCCTTCAAGAGAGCTGGCCTTAATCGAATATGCCGCTTTTTTTCACGATATCGGGAAAATTGAAATTGAGCGGGAAATCCTCAACAAACCCGATCCCTTGACAGAAAAAGAGCAGGCCATTTTAAACCAACACCCGCTTTGGAGCGCTGAAATAATTAAACCTTTTAAAAAGATGGAACCTGTCTTGCCTCTAATAATACACCACCATGAAAGGTATGACGGAAAAGGCTATCCTTACGGCTTAAAAGGCAGCGATATACCCCTCGGGGCAAGAATAATAGCCGTAGCTGATGCTTTTGATCAGCTAACAGCGGACCGCCCTTTTAAAAAAGGAAAAACTGTTCGAGAAGGAATAGAGTTCTTAAAGCAAAACAAAGGTGCACACTTCGACCCGTTTATCGTAGATATTTTTGCAAACTGCCTCAGTGAGTACGAAAATATCTCCCGGATAATTGAATGGCCAAAAGACCTTACACTTCTTGTACCGGCAGGTTATCTCCCCGGCAGTTTTCTCAAAGGAAATCACTATTTAGATTTTTACAGCGGGGATATCCATTTTGTCATTAAAGCTACGGCCTATCTTGCTGCTGGCATAGCCAATAATGAAAAATGTATCTATTATACCAAAGAAAAAAAAGAAGATATTCTGCTAAATGAGCTAAATCAATATTCGTACCGGGGCACCCGGCTGAAAACCATTATTAAAGAAAAT
>JAAYOY010000055.1 GCA_012520035.1 Bacillota bacterium | reverse complement strand
TCTTCTTTTATGGCGTTCTTATAGCGTTCTATGGAGTTCAAAATTTTGGCTAACTAATTACTTCATAGCCGGCTTCTTCAATGGCTTTAACAAGCCGGTCATAGTTTGCCGAACCTTCTACTACAACTTGCCCTTGGTCCAGGTTTACCTGGACACTTTCAACACCGCTGATGCTTTTAACAGCTTTCTCTACAGCATTTTTGCAATGGTTGCAGCTCATGCCGTTAACCTTGAGGATGGTTTGCTTCATTTTTTTTATCCCCCTTCTATTTATCCCTATTGGGTTTGAATTATTGTTTTCCGGATTATAACGCTTCAGCAACAGGGAATTACTTACCACCGATACCGAGCTGAAGGCCATGGCAGCACCCCCCATAACCGGTGTAAACACGCCTACGACCGCCAGCGGGATACAGATGAGATTGTAGAAAAAAGCCCAAAAAAGGTTCTGCCGTATTTTTTGCAGGGTCCGGCGCGACAGGCGTATCGCGGCGGCTATGCCCTGCAAATCCCCGCGAATAAGGATAATGGAACCGCTTTCGATGGCAATATCGGTGCCCGTGCCGATAGCTATACCCACATCAGCCGTAGCCAGGGCCGGAGCATCATTAATACCGTCTCCCACCATGGCTACCGTTTTGCCAGCGTTTTTCAGCCTCTGAATTTCCTGTACTTTGTTATCGGGGAGGACTTCGGCGATTACATTTTCGATACCCACCTGCCAAGCTATGGCCTCCGCCGTTTGGCGCTGGTCGCCAGTCAGCATAAAGACATCCAGCCCCATCTTTCGGAGTTCCGAGATTGCCTGTGCGGCATGCTCCTTGACAATATCCGCCACAGCTATCATCCCCGCCACTTTTTTATCCGTCATCGCCAGCATAACGGTCTTACCTTCTTTTTCCCAGCGGTTTTTTTGCTCCCTTACCGGCAGCAGATCTACCCCCTGCGCCTTGGCCAGGGCTTCATTGCCGATATACCAGATTTCATCCCCTCTTTCGAAGCGGACTCCCTGCCCGGCGATGGCCTGAAAAGAGCTGATTTCAACTGGAGGAGCTCCTTCTTCCTCAGCCCGGCGGACGATGGCCTGCCCTAGGGGATGCTCCGATTTCTTTTCCGCAGAGGCCAGTATCCCCAGCAGTTCCTTTTTTTCCCAGGGAGGGAAGACCCGCAAATCAGTCACGGAGGGGATGCCCCTGGTAATAGTTCCGGTTTTATCCAGGACAACCGTATCTATCTTGCCGGCCCGCTCAAGATGTTCTCCTCCCTTGATTAAAATGCCTCTTTCGGCTCCAACTCCTGTCCCCACCATGATAGCCGTAGGTGTAGCCAGCCCCAGCGCGCAGGGGCAGGCTACAACCAGCACCGCAGCCATGTGCATCAGAGCTGCGGTTAATCCCCCGCCGCTTGCATACCAGCCCGCAAAGGTAAGCAGCGCGATGGCCAGCACAGCAGGTACAAAGACAGCGGATACCCTGTCCGCCAGACGCTGGATAGGCGCCTTGGACCCCTGCGCCTCTTCCACCAGGCGGATAATTTGCGCCAGGGCGGTATCACTGCCAACCTTCTCCGCCCTGAAGGTAAAGCTTCCCTGGTGGTTTACAGAAGCTCCTACAACCCTGTCACCGGGCTGTTTTTCCACGGGCAGGCTTTCTCCGGTGAGCATGGACTCATCCACACTGGAGTTTCCCTCCAGAATAATTCCATCCGCCGGAATTCGTTCCCCGGGCCGCACCAGGATAATGTCGCCCACCTGAACCTCTTCAATGGGAAGATCTTCTTCGCTCCCGTCACGGATGACACGGGCAGTTTTGGCCTGCAAGCTGATCAGTTTTTTTACAGCAGCGGACGTTTTCCCTTTCGCTGCTGTTTCCAGTAGTCTCCCCAGCAGGATAAGAGTAATAAGCATGGCTGCAGATTCAAAATAATAAATTTCCCAGCCGAGCATCAGGGAAAAAAGGCTGTAAAAAAAGGCCGTTGAAGTACCGAGAGCCACCAGTACATCCATGTTTGCCCCGCCCCTTTTCAGGGAGCGATAAGCTCCGCGATAAAACTGCCAGCCGGCCACAAACTGAACCGGGGTTGCCAGAGCCAGTTGAACCCAGGGGCCGAGCATAAATCGGTGCCATCCGAAGAGCATGCCCAGCATCATCATCCCGAAAGGAAGAGTGAGAACCGCTGCCAGAACAAACAGCGCCGTTTGTATACGTAGCTCTTTTTGCTGTGAGCTGTCCTTTTCTTCCTCCAGAGTTTCGTTCCTAACATCGAAACCGACAGCGCGGATCCGGTCAACAATGCCTTCAGGCGAGATCGTCTGCGAATCGTAAGTTATTGTCGCTACTTCCGTGGCAAGATTAACATCTGCCGACAAGACTCCCTCCAGGCGGTTTAATTCCCTTTCCACCCTGGCCGAGCAGGCAGCACACCGCATACCTGAAATGGGCAATCTTATCTTTACCCCATCCCCATTGAATTCCGGTGCTGCAGCGGCAGTTTTTGCTTGTATGGCTTTTTCCATAAAACCAACCCCTTCTGTTTAGCTATCCTCTATTTGATTAGTTTGAAAACGGTTCTCGTTATTTCATCAATGACCTCATCATCCCCGGCCTGCAGCTGTTCTTTAATACAAGATTTCATGTGTTTTTCCAGCAGTAGTTTTGCAGCGCTGTTGAGGGCGGACTTTGCTGAAGCGATCTGGTTC
>JAAYOY010000054.1 GCA_012520035.1 Bacillota bacterium | reverse complement strand
GGGCTGTACTGGTAGTGGCCGTTGGTTACCTGATAGATAACCCCTGTAAGTGTGTTCGGATATTGGGGACTTGCCACCCTGTTTAATACTGAGGCTGCCACGGCCACCATTCCGATATAAGGCTCTCCTGCAGCTTCGGAGTGAACCAGGCGCGCCAGGAGATCGATTTCCCCTTGTGTATAAGGTGAATAGGAGCGCCCCGCCCTTGAGGCCAATGCTTCTGTGGAAGCATTACTTGCAGGTATATTAATTTTTTGCCCCGGGTAGATATATTTTCCGCTTATTCCGGGGTTTGCTGAAACCAGCGCCTGCAGATCTACTCCATACCACCGGGAGATAAGCCAGAGTGTATCTCCGGCCTTTACAGTATGTATTGTTGCTGCTGGTACTGTTAGTACCTGTCCTGGATAGATTGTCGATGGATTGGAAATGCCGTTAATTCTGGCCAGTTCGTTTACCGTGGTGCCGTATCTCTGTGCTATGGCCCAGAGTGTATCATTTGGTGCGACCCGGTAGGTGCTGTTTGCCAGCGCAGCCTGCGCCCAGCAGACCAGGGCGATGCCAAAGATTACCATGATAATTACTATTTTCCCCAGGTTACTTTTTTTACATATCGTCAATCTGAAAACCTCCTCTTATTCCTGATTAAGCAAACCTCCATTTTCAGGAATATATTATGTTAACCATATATTATAACCAAAAAAAGAGCAAGGCAAACCTGCAAGCCGGTGCTCTGCTCTAATAATTTAAGAAAGTATAATATTATGTTAACCCATCTTAATAGTTTTTTAATATTTCGCAGCTATGGTAAATTGTGGGCAGCAATCTTTAGAATAATGAACGAATGAAGGGGAAAAGGTGGCGACTAATAAAATAAAGAACGATGATTAAGCCTAGTATCCATGCACCATACCTGATAGCGGCATAACTTACTACTTTTGTTTCATCCTGTTTTTCTGTCATAAATTATACACCTCATTTTTATTTATTTTTTCTGTTATTTAAGGTAAATATCCAGAACGGATAAACAAGCAAAAAATGAGGGCTCAGCTGCTAATTAAATTATTTTTTCTGACTGCTGTCCCTCATATCATTTTTTATTTTTGTAGTACCCGGCACTTTTAATATTGGTCACTTAGTAGTATCGGGTTCCCGGCTAACTCTTCCTGGGCGAAAAAGACTGGTCAGACTCACTACAAAAAGACTGGCTCTTATTTTTTTGTTCTTTCAAGCTACTTTCAAGGCCCAGATCAGAGCTTGTTTCCATTTGAACATTTTGTAAGCCTTTTTTTGAGTAATTAGGCTTCTGTTTTCTGCTTTTGTTATATTTTTTTGCCAATGTGAATCCCTCCTTTCTATATTATATCTTTGCCGAAAAAAACCTTTCTATCCCCTTTGTTATGCATAAGGTTATGCAATGAAGCGTATCTTTTTAATTAAGTAAATTTCTTGTTACCAGGCAGGGTGTTAAAAATGTCCCCATTTCTGGCCGGCATTGTATTTCTGCGCATTTTATCGGGCAGTATAGAAATAATTGCCGCGTTTCTGATATACAGGTTTAACAATCTGGAACAAGCTTTAAAAATTAATGCGCTGCTCGCTTCAGTTGGGCCGTTTATTTTCATGGGAGCCATGTATCTCGGCTTAACGGGGATGACACAAAGGATAAATTATAATAAAATGATAATTATCTACCTGGGTGTTGCTTTGATATTCTGGGGGTTGCGATCTTAAAGAAAATCGTTTTTATCTCCGGAAAGGCACCCCGGTTTTAGAGGAGGCCGGCAAATGAGGGGATTTTATAAACCAGCTGAAGTCGTGGAGCGGGTAAATGGCCGGGGAGGGGAGCTGCAGCTGCAGCGGCGTGGCAGGGATTATGAATTTATTTACGGCGGCAGCTTTTTAATGTCCTCGTATAACGGGGTAACTGAAAGGGATATGGTCCGCCAGGCGATCCGGGTTTGTTCTTTGGCGGCAGGGAGTGGGGAACCTGGCTTGAGAGTGTTGATCGGAGGGCTGGGATTTGGAATAGGGCTGCAGGAGGCACTTGGTTCACCTCAGGTAAAAAGAGTTGACGTGGTGGAGATTGAAGAGGCTGTAGTCAGGTGGAACAGGGGACCGCTTGCAGAGATAAACGGGAACGCCCTTTCGGATCCGAGGGTTAATATATTTGTAACCGATCTTGTAGAATTTCTGGTTAAACCCCCGGATAGCGGCGTTGATAGAGAAGGTTATTATCATGCAGCAATTCTAGATACCGATAACGGCCCTGGATGGCTGAGCCGTCCTTCGAATAGTTTTCTTTACTCAGACAAAGGTACCGCTCTCATTAAGAGTTTGCTGAAACCTGAGGGAGCGGTTTTAAGTGTATGGTCGGAATCTGCAAATGATGCCTACCAGGCACTGCTAAAGAAATACTTTAAGACGGTTGCCGAGAAAAAAGGATATGAAAAAACAGGCGAATCTTCCTTCTATTACCTTGCACAAATATAGGGACGGTTCTAGCAAGTATAGGGACGGTTCTTGACTTGCCTGGGGTAATCTGGAGGATTTTGCCTAAAAAAGGATTTAAGGATAAGGTTATTCATTATTGTAGTAAAAAAGATTAAAGCAACAAAAAGCAAGAACAAGAACCGTCCCCGATCTTGCGCAATCTTGCGATTTATATCTTCTAAAAGAAAGGGCATTATATAAATGCCCTTTCTTGTTTGCAAGCGGAAACCTTGGGAAAATAAGGATGCTGGAATTTTAGGAGGCTAACAAGTTGCGCTACAAGGTAAGAATGCATTATGATAACAAACGTGATTTCCGCGATCCAAGGCTGTGGATATGGGTAAGCGACGGGGCCACCCTGGAAAAAGAAGTTGTTCCCGCCGGCAGGGATAAGTTTGGTTTATATTACGATGTGGAGAGTAACCGCAGCAGGTTCAACTTTATATTTAAAGACGGGCACGGGAAAAAAGTTATCTGGGAAGACGAATCCCTGAGTAGATACTATGAAGCCTGCCTGGGTGAAGAGGTATGGGCTATGTCCGACAGGCATAATATCTACAACGTTCAGCCCGCAAAACCGCGGGGCAATGTCAAGGATTACTATGCCGGGATAGAAAAACTGATCCCTCAGGAGAATTTTTATCTTCCCGATACCGATGTTTCCGGCCTCGGAATACCCTCTATGCTGGGTGCTAATATTCTTACTGACGGCTCTATTCTTTTTGGCTTTTTCCATCCCCGGGCAGCCCGTGTTTATCTGGTGGGGAATTTTAATGACTGGCAGTGTCCCGGTCATCCTTCTCCCCAGAAGGAGAGGTTCATTGAGATGGAGCTGTATCGCGGTTTTTATTATAAACCCAATATCTGGCTGGCCAGGATTAAGCCTGAAGCAGCTTTAAATCAGGTCGAGTATAAGTTCTTCGTTCAAGGCGGGGTAGGTGAATATGAGCGTTATGTAAGCGATCCTTATACCAGGGTCTTCAGCGACGATTTCAAGTATCGCAACTCGGTAGTGGTTGACCCCACCGGTTTTAGATGGAGCGACCAGGGCTGGAAGACTCCTCAAATTAACGATTTGATTCTCTACGAATTGAATGTCTATGGCTTTACCGACAACGATCCTGCGGTGCCCGAAGAACACCAGGGGACATTCCGGGGGGTAATTCAGAGGATAAAGGAGGGTTACTTTAATGAACTTGGCGTTACGGTCATTGCCCTCATGCCAACCTCGGAAGTACCCCAAAAGCGCGGGCTGGGGTACGAACCGTGTACTTTTATGGCGGTGGAGAAGGATTTCGGCACTCCCGATGATTTTCGGGAAATGATTAATGAAGCCCATAACCACGGGCTTGCGGTAATCATCGACCAGGTTTTCAACCATACTTCCAACGATTTTAACCCGCTCTGGATGCTGATCGATGACGGCTCCGGCGATGGCGGCTTTTACTTTGAAGGTAAGACGATGTGGGGCAACAAAGTGGCGACAGGAAAAGATGAAGTGGATAATATGCTCATTGATTCCTGCAAGATGTTTATTAAAGAATATCATATCGACGGCTTTCGTTTCGATGCCACGCACAGCTATTTTCTTAATCATAAACTGCTACACCGGCTTGCCCATGAAATTAAAGATAAAGGTTTCAAGCCCGATGCAATTATGATCGCCGAGAATTTACCCAACGAAGAGGATTTGAACCTGGATGGTTATAACGGCTACGCCCAGTGGTCGGATATCTTTCACGATAAAATCAAGGCTTTATTAAGAGAAGGTGAATTTGAAGGCGTAGATAACAGCCCTGAAGATCTTGGGAATATGTTTTATTTCAGCAAGGATAGTTTTGCCGCCCATACGAATAACGTTATCAATTATTGCGAGAGCCACGATGAGAACAGTGTGCAATATGAGGTAGCGACGGGAGATGAAGAGCATCTGCAGAAGGCAAATATTAAAAATAGGAAGGCTAGGCTGGGGATGTTCTCCACTATGGTTGCTCTGGGGCAGCCGATGATCTATATGGGGCAGGAGTACGGCATCGAAAGGGAAAGAAATCGTATTGATGTAAACTGGGCAAAATACCCCCAGACGCACAGCTTTTATGAATGGACGAAGAGGCTAATCAAGCTTAGGAGACACAGCGGTAGCCTGAAACTTAGCGGATACAACCCTGCCGCTGAGGGGAAATTTGAATGGATTTTGGGGCCATGGATGGATAGGAAAAGAGGGGGTGGGAAAAGAGTTATCGGGTGGCGGGCAGCTGATGGCTCCGGCGAGAGGATACTCGTTATGTTAAATTTTGAAGGCTGCGATTTAAAAGTAGACTTGCATGTTGGTTATCAAGGTAAATGGGTAAAACTGGCGGATATTGATCATGTGGTGGATATAACTGACGGGCAAATAGACGGGCTTCAAAATGGGGACGGGGACAGCTTAATGGCCGGTACGGATAATCAGTCCGATGCCGTTGCTCATGACTTTGTCCTGCCGCCTTACAGCGGATTTGTTTACAAATATGCGCCTTAATGAAAGGGTGGTTATTGTGAAAAATGTATACGTGATCCTGGCGTTTCATGCCCACGAGCTGCTCTGGGATTTGCCGGAGGTACTTCTTTCCGGACTGGATGACGGCAATCCGATGAAAAATACTATTCTGGACGAAAATTACATTAAAAAAAGAAAAGAAGAAGGGCGCGATATTTATTCCAGGAGCATAAAGTTTGCAGAAAAAATAAATGCTCCCATCTGCGTGGAATATACCAACGAGCTTCTCTGCCAGATAAAGAATGTCTTGCCGGATTCGTTTCAAAATCTGCGGGAGGCTTATGCCGAAAAAAGGCTTTACCCCATCTATGGGCATGCCCATCATACACACGTTTCGCTGCTGAAAAATGAGGAGATAACGCAAGAAATCCAGTGGAACATGGAATACCTCCATAACCGGATGGGGGTTCCTTATCCGAAATATAAAGGCCTTTTTGCCACGGAGGCTTCTTATGTGTTTGATAAAATGAAAGGTGTGGAGGAAGCGAACATTAATTATGTAATTTTCCCCCACCTCTCCGACGATAAGGTGCCCTTTCAATTCAAGGGGGAGGGCGACTATCAATATAAGCCCTTTCTGATAAAGACAGAAAAGCAAAATATCCTTGCTTTCCCCCGGAACTTTCCAATATCTCAGGAGATCTGGCGGCCGATTACCAAAATGAAGCGGGAAGAGGTCAAGTTCCAGGGATACAAGCTGGGCGACTACCCCGTGTTCAAAAACGAATACCTTTACGGTGAAGAGGAGAAGTACCCCATCAGTTTTGAAGAGGGTGTGAAAATTTATAAGGAAGTTCTTTGCCGTGAGTTGAATAACGCCCCGGAAGACGGTGTTCTTGTTTATATACAGGATCTGGAGCTGATGGACTTTGGAGATATCGCCCTGGATATTATGGAAAAAGCCTGGGAAGAGGTGCTCGAGGAGGCGAAAGAAACGTTACGCGTACATTTTGTCACACCGGATGAGTACATTGACGAGGTAATGAAGCCCGGCAGGCTGGATAATTTGCCCGAGCTGTTTTTTGATAGTATAAACTGGGCTCCGGAGATCAGGTTAATCCTGAGAGTAGACGGGCATTATCCCCCTCTTGGAGTCTTCGGGGCGGGAAGGTATGAAAAGGAGAAAACCGGGCTCTACGACCACCCGCATATTTTCTGGGAAAATGGTAAATATCACTGCGGGATATTTGATACCCTGGTGGAAAATTTCAACCTGGCGGTATATATCCCGGCGGACGGGAAACATTTTGATCAAACCGGGTATGACCTGATCCGTGAAGATCCCGACATTCAGGTAATAATGTACCTTAGATTGATGAAAAGGGCCTGCAACTGGGGATGGAGGCCGACGGAGGGGAGGCAAAAAATTCCCTGCCTGAAAGGGTATTTAATTTGCTCGGTGCTGTTAAAAAAACTGGAGGATTCTTTCGCGGATTTAATTTGCAGCCGCTTTTTAAAAAGATTAGATGAGCGCAACCTTGTCGGCATTGTCCGCACGCTGGATGTTTTTATCGACAACCGCATTAAATATCTTCGTTATGGCATGGAGCGCTTCAGAGAAGAAGGGTGCGATCTGTCTTCAGCCGATAAAGAAATAGAAAATGCATTTAAGTGGAAAAAAGAAGCTCTTCAGAAAGCAGCGGAGTTGTATACGGTAAACAAAAGTCCGGCCGTGGATTATTTTACCCTGAAGAGGATGCTCCAGCTGATGCGGGATTACTGCCAGGCTGTTTTTATGGCCACCGATCATATACAGAAAATCTGGGGTGCGGTGCCCGATCAGGAGTATCTGGTGGATAAAATGTATGAGTTTCTTTACGAGCTATATCCACCTATTTTCCCTGCAATGATCCGTGAAATAGACTCCATGGGGAAGGGGGAGATTGAGGAATACTTCAATACCCTTCGGGAAGCAGTTTATGTATAGAAGTTGCGCATCTTAATCAAGCATCTTGGTCGTTTTCGTGATTATGTGAAAGGATCTTAGCTTTCTTCGAAGATGATCAGGTTGCCTTTGTATAGGGTAGAACTATCTCCCTCGATTTTTCCACCGTATTGCTTCCATTCGGAATTAAATATTTGACGGCTTCCGGTAACTTCGAGGGGGATCTCCTCTTCGCCCAGGTTTATAAGAGCCCTTAGCTTTTTATTATTATTCCACCTTTTTACTTCAACAATTTTCTGCTCGCTGTTTACCCTGGCTTCGGTGTTTTCCTTTTCAAGCTGCATCAGGGCAGGGTGAGTTTTTCTCAGGTTGATCAGGTCGCGGTAAAAATTGAAGATCCACTGGTTTTCCTCGTTCCAGTTTTCCCTGGGGGTAAGTTTGGAGTTAAAAAAAGATCTTTCATCCTGCGGATTGGGGATGTCGTCCCAGTTAAAGTCCTTAAATTCTTCCCGACGCCCTTCTGAAACCGCTGATTGCAGTTCGCTGTCTTCATAATCGGTAAAAAACAGAAACGGGTTTTTTTCTGCATATTCTTCGCCCATAAAAAGTAAAGGTATATAGGGAGACAAAAAAATTAAGCCCGCCGCTGCTTTTAAAAAATGAAAATCTACCAGCACGGAGATCCTTCCACCGCGGGCCCTGTTGCCCACCTGATCATGGTTTTGCAGGGAGACGACAAACTGATAACCGGGATTTTGGGAAGCATCGGTGCCGCGGTTTTTCTGCCAGAACTGAGAGAATTCCCCGGTGTAGAGGTAATTTTTAAAAGCTTTCTCCAGTCCTTCCAGGCGGCCATAATCCTGGTAATATCCTCCTTTTTCGCCTGTTAAAACACTGTGGATGATATGATGAAAATCATCCATCCACTGGGCATCAATGCCGTAACCTCCTTTTTCCGGTGGATTAATTATTTTAACATTGTTTTCATCAGTTTCTGCAATCAGGAAGATTTTACGGCCGATTTTTTTGCCCACTGCTTTTGCTGTTGAGCTCATTTGCTGCAAAATATGTATGTCGCTTTCATCCATAATCGCATGAATAGCATCCAACCTCAGACAGTCGATATGGTATTCTTCCAGCCAGTAACGTATATTTTCCAGCACCATGGCACGGGTATATTCACTAAAGGCGTCATCATAATTAACGGCTGCACCCCAACCCGTCTTGTGTTTTTCCGTAAAGTAAGGGCCGTATACCGGCAGGTAGTTCCCTTCCGGTCCCAAATGATTATATACGACATCCAGAATGACGCTGATCTCTTTCTGGTGGCAGGTATCGACCAAATGCTTTAAATCATCCGGGGTGCCGTAATTCTTATTGACACTGAACAGGTTTGCACCATCGTATCCCCAGTTCCACCTTCCCGGGGTCTGGGTGACGGGCATTAATTCGATGGCATTAATTCCCAGTTCGAGGAGATAGTCGAGCTTCTCAACCGTTCCTTTAAAAGTTCCTTCGGGGGAAAAAGTACCGGGATGCAGTTCATAGATAATGAATTTCTCCAAATCTCTGCCCTTCCATTGTCCATCGTTCCAGGAGTAGCTCCCGTGGTCGATAACCTGGGAAAACCCGTGTACCCCCTGCGGCTGGTAATTGGAATAAGGGTCCGGATAATCGCCTTCATTTTCTATGCTAAACTTATAAAGCACGTCGAGCCCCAGACCTTCAACGACGGTACTGTAGATATGGGGTTCCTCCTGCTCCATAGGGATGGTTTTCTCCCCGTCCTTTGTCCGAAGCAAAAGGCTGACCCCTTTTTTCTGATAAGCAAAGACCCTGAATTCGATCCTGGCTTTTTCGCGATCGATAATATTGAATCCCATTTTTTCCATAGTAATAATATAACCATTAAGGGATAAATTATGATAAGAAATAACTTCTAAGAGGAGGAAGCTGCCTTGCAGCTGGTTACAGTAGGGAAAAAAAGCTTCAGTGATTACCTGCAATTTATTGATCAGAAGACGGAGATTGAACTTAAGTATCTCGTCGAGAAATTAAAAGATAAGCGAATCGCTATGATAAACGCTACATCCTACGGTGGCGGAGTCGCTGAAAAGCTGCATTCGATAATCCCCCTTATGAAGGATATGGGGTTGAATGTTGACTGGTGGACAATTTTGGGCCATGAGGAGTTTTATAAAGTCACAAAAAGCTTTCATAACAGGTTGCAGGGGCAGGAAGGGGAGCTGCTCCCGGCTGATATTGATATCTACCTGAAATATAACAAGATGAACGCATCTTATATGCACGACTGGCAATATGATTTTTTTGTTGTTCACGATCCCCAGCCTGCAGCGTTGATAAAATACCGGGGGAAAAAGGAAGGGGAAAAATGGATCTGGCGGTGCCATATTGATACCTCCACTCCCAACCCTGAATACTGGGACTTCCTTTACGAGTATCTGCTTGATTTTGACGCCTGGATTTTTACCATGAAAGGCTTTGTCAACGAGGACTCCGATTTCAAAAATATCGTCTATATTACCCCATCCATCGATCCCCTTAGCCCTAAAAACATTCCCCTGGAAAAAGAAGATGCAAAAGCGATTATCAATAAATACGGCGTTGATACACAGAGACCGCTCATTTCCCAGGTTTCGAGGTTCGACCCCTGGAAGGACCCGCTGGGGGTAATTGATGTTTACAAAATAGTAAAGAAAGAATTGCCCAGTGTCCAGCTGGCGCTGATCGGTTCCATGGCAAGCGATGATCCGGAAGGCTGGGATTATCTGTACAGAACACTGCGCAGGGCAGGGGAGGATTACGATATTATTATCATTACAAATTTTAATGGGATCTCCAACCTGGAGGTCAATGCCTTTCAAACGGCTTCAAGTATAGTGCTGCAAAAATCAATCAGGGAAGGATTTGGGCTTACTGTTGCAGAAAGTTTATGGAAAGGCACACCGGTAATAGGAGGCAATGTCGGAGGCATAAAACTGCAAATTGAGGATGGTGTAACCGGTTACCTGATTAACACGGTAGAGGAATGCGCTCAGAAAGCATTAAAATTGCTCAGGAATCCGCTGCTGGCCGAGGAGATGAAAGAAGCGGCAAAGGAAAAGGTAAGAAGAGAATTTCTGGTGACAAAAAATATCGCTGACTACTTGAGGTTATTCTATAATCTGAGTAATAACTGATCTTCTTGTTTGTTTTTTAAATTTATTACTTGAAAAAGTATATTGCAGACTATGAGCGAAAATATTTGTTATAATAAAAATAGTTGGAAGCTTATATATCTTTCTCTTTTAAAAGCTCCAACATTAGGATGTGATGGGAAATGCTTCAGATGAAAGTGAAAGCAGTTACTGTAGATCAGGGGGGGAACTTTTTGGTATTGTTGATGGATGAGGAAGAGCGCAAGGTTTTACCGATTTCTATCGGACCGGTAGAAGCTCAGTCAATTGCCCTGGCGCTCCAGGGGAAAATACCGCCGCGGCCGCTGACCCACGACCTGCTTAAAATAATCCTTGAAAAACTGCGGGGAAACCTGCAAAAGATAGTAATTACAGATATAATTGACGGGACTTTTTATGCGGAAATTTATTTGGAGCAGGATGGGGAAACAATGGTTTTGGATTCCAGGCCAAGTGATGCTATCGCACTGGCCTTAAGATGCGGCGCCTCTATTTATATGGTAACAAAAATGGTAGAATTTACTTACGATTATGAGGATATAATTTCCGGGGGCGATGCACGCGGGGAAACTCACTAACTATTTAGAAATTAAAAGGAGGTATCATCTAGTGACCACAGCGAATGAGGAACAGCTGAAGACCTGTGCCCGCTGGATTAATGAAAGCAAGAGAGGCGTGGTATTTACAGGAGCCGGGATCAGTACCGAATCGGGGATACCTGATTTCCGCAGTCCGGGGGGGCTCTGGGAACGCTTTGACCCTTCCGAGCTGTCTTTTCAAAATTTTCAATCCAATCCGCGCAGTCGTCGCACTTACTGGGAATTTTACCGGGAAAACTGGAGGTTGTCCAAGGATGTGAAGCCCAATCGCGCCCACCTTGCCGTGGCTTCCCTGGAGAAGCTTGGGAAAATAGTTGCCGTTATTACACAAAACATCGATGGATTGCATCAGGCGGCGGGTAATACAGCCGAAAAGGTTTTTGAGCTGCATGGGAACATGTGGGAGGTGCGCTGCCTTTCGTGCAATGCCCTGTACGACTGGGAGGAAATTCTGTCTGCGCTGGAAGAGGGTAAGCATGTAGAAGATTGCGGGTACTGCGGGGGATTGTTAAAGCCGGCCACCGTATCATTTGGACAGTCATTACCGCTACAAACCCTCAAAGATGCCCAGGAATATTGTATGAGCTGCGATCTGCTCATCTGCATCGGATCGTCCCTTGTAGTTTATCCTGCAGCCGGGCTTCCCGAACTGGCAAAAAATTCCGGGGCAAGGCTTGTAATCATTAACAGGGAGAGTACCCCCAAGGATAGAATTGCCGATCTGGTTATCCGGGGTGAGGTAGGGGAGGTGATGAGTGAGATAATGAACTTGCTTGATGGCAGCTAACCATATTAAAAGGAAGGTGAGGCTATTGACCAATCCTCAGGAGCCAGTCAGTAAAGTCCATTATGGCTGGATCGTTGTCTTAATGGGTATGCTTGCCACCGTTGGCGCACACGGATTTGGGAGAATGGCTTATACGCTTATTCTTCCGGAAATGTGTGCAGGACTGGGGATAACCTTCACAAAAGCCGGTATGCTTGCATCCGGTAACTTAATGGGATATCTCATTTTTTCACTAGTCGGAGGAATTTTGGCTTCGAGGTACGGCAGCAGGATTGTTATCGCGTTTTCGCTGTTGCTGATGGGTGTCACCATGCTGTTGACAGGGGTGGCTGCTACGTTTGAGTTTGCCCTGACAATGCGGTTGCTGACCGGGATAGGAAACGGCGGGGCATACGTTCCTGCTATGGCCCTGGGGTCAACCTGGTTCGCTATGAAACAAAGGGGTTTTGCCACCGGCATTGTTTCCGGAGGTATCGGTGTCGGCACATGCATTGCCGGTATTGTCGTTCCTGTAATTCTTATAGTCTATGGTACCGGGGGCTGGTCTTATGCCTGGTACTACCTCGGTGGAGCGGTACTTGTTATCTCGGCTTTCTGCTGGATTTTTTTAAGGAACAGGCCGTCCGATCTTGGGTTGCAGCAGGTTGGTGCCGGGGAGGATAGGTCTTCTTCCCGGGCTCCTAAAGCACCTGTAAAAATGAATGTCGGCAATCTGCAGTGGAGCCTTGTCTACAGGATGAAAGAGGTATGGTATATTGGCATTGTATATTTCATGTACGGCTTTTCTTATGTTATCTACATGACATTTTTTAAAGCTTTTCTTATAGAGGCCGGAGTAGCAGATGCCAGGGCCAGCGCTATGTGGGCCCTTGTTGGGGGGCTGAGTATTTTTTGCGGGGTTATCTGGGGGGGTATCTCCGATATTTTGGGCAGGAATAAAGGCGCCGCACTTGCTTACCTTATCCTGGCATGTTCCTATGCTATATTTGCCGTTTTTAATTCTATGGTTGCTTTTTACCTTTCTGCGGTGCTTTTTGGTTTGAGTGCCTGGAGCATACCAACAATTATGGCTGCCGCTGCGGGAGATCATGTAGGCCCCGATCTGGCTCCTGCGGGTGTGGGTTTTGTAACCCTCTTTTTTGGTATCGGTCAGGTGTTTGGCCCGACAGTTGGGGGCTACCTCAAAGACTTGACGGGAGCCTTTACACTGTCTTTTGTTGTTGCTGCAGTGATCTCCTTGCTTGGACTGGCGGGATCGCTGTTATTGATCAGGAAACCCCCGGCTGAGGTATCGCCGGGTTCCGGCATAAAGGTATAAGAGGCGGCTGAAGATATTATTGTCTCTACCTTGGGATGAGTTGTGCTATTTACATTCATTGATGTTGAAGTGCAGCCTCATGAATGTCTGTTACATGAATATCTGTTATATGAATAATAAATTTTTGAATAATAAATGAAGATAAAATGTTGCAAGGAGTGATATCTGTGAACCTGACTCCTGAACGTATTCTCGCCGATCTCATCCGTCTCAATACAGTAAATCCCCCGGGAAACGAAAATAAGGTAGCAGGGTATCTGAAGGAGCTTTTTGATAGCACTGGTATTTTCAACGAGATTATTGAATCCGAAATAAATCGGGCCAACTTTATTGCCAGGCTCGGTTCAGGTTCAAAAAAACTGCTTTTCCTTTCCCATTCCGATGTAGTTCCTGCCGGAGACGGCTGGGATTTTGACCCGTTTTCCGGTGATATTGAAAACGGGGTGGTTTACGGGCGGGGAGCGCTGGACTGCAAAGGGTTGATGGCTGCCCAGATTTATGCAGTTCTGCGGCTTGCCAGGGAGGGTGCACCTCTTAACGGTACGCTGATTTTTGCCGCTACTGCGGATGAGGAAAAAGGCGGGACCTATGGCGTAAAGTACCTAATGGAAAACTGCCCGGAAAAAATACGTGCCGATTTTGCTGTCAATGAGGGAGGAGAGGAGCCTCTTATAATTAACGGGCAGATGATTTACTTTATCCAGGTCGGGGAAAAGGGAACCGCATGGAGCAAGCTGCGGGCACGTGGAAAATCGTGCCATGGGTCTGTTCCTACCCTGGGAGAAAACGCTGTGGTGAAAATGGTCCGTGCGCTTAACGCACTGGCCGGCTACAAGGCGAAAATCAAGCTTATACCGGAAGTATCATTGTTGATTAAGGAGCTAATGCACATAAAAGGCATAACTGAACCGTTAACTGAAGACAACGTGGATCGCTTGATAGACTGCATTGAAGAGGACAAGGGGTTCAGGGAAACCCTGCGGGCGATGACACGTATGACTGTATCTCCCAACATAATAGAAGGCGGCAGTAAAACCAACGTCGTTCCTGAAGACTGTTCTGCAGAGGTGGATATAAGAATTCTCCCCGGCCAGGATAAGGAGTATGTCCTCTCGGAGTTGCAGCGTTATCTGGGCGATGAAATAGAAATAGAAGTAAATAATTATGCGGCACCTACTTTTTCCACTTCCCAATCGAATTATTACCGCTTGATTGAAAATGTCACTAGAGAAGTCGCAGGTTCTGATATCAACTGCCTGCCGCATATTTCTACCGGAGCTACGGATTCAAGGTTCCTGCGAAACGCCGGTATTCCCGCTTACGGAATTGGTCATATGGCAAGGGGGTTTGAATCGGAAGCAAGAAATACAATTCACGGAAAAAATGAAAGGATAGATGTGGCCAGCCTTCACCTGAAAGCTGAATTCCTGGTGACGCTGGCAAAACAATACTTATCATAAAGGAGAAGTCAAGAAGCGTGAGGCCGGGGTTGCAACAGGCTATTTAAAAATATTGTAAGACCCGGCCTTAAATTATTAAAATATTCAGTAAAGATGGTTTCGGTAGAGCTTCAGATAAATAAATGTTTATGGAAGCAGGAAGGCCGGAACCTTTGCAGAATAAATAAGCATAAATAATAGCCAATCCGGGATAGTTTTGCATTTTGTTCTATCTGAGAAGTTCTCCGGATTTTTCCTTTATCTCAGGTTGGTGGTGTTTTGTAACAGCTCTGGTTTTTATGTTAGTGAACGGGGAGTTTTTTTATGTCTTCATCGCTATTACCCTTATTCGACATATTGTTACTATTTTTTCTAGGTATCTGCGGTTGGGCAATATTTAAGTTGCTGCATTTGCCCGTTGCTCCTTTGTTGGGAACGATAACGGTTATCGGAATCTTAAGAGCCGCCGGTTTTTACCCTCCCCTTATTTATTGGTATCGGTATTATTGGGTCCAATAATATCTCTTCACAGGGAAAGATCCTTTTCGTGTTTCTGTTCTGCATCTTTGCCGCCTGATTTCCCAAAAAACAGTAATACCGCTTGTTTTTATGTTTTTTCTTTGATAGTTTTGTCGTACTGTTCCTATTTCCCGGAAAATACAACCCCCTGTCCTGCTTCGGGTGCTTTATTTTGCGCCTGCTATGAATTTCCTGCCGTTGGTTTTTTCAGTTTTTTTTTGTACGGAACTAATTGTGATCTTAATACGTCATTAGTAATAACAGGTACGTCTTTAGTAATATCAGGATTTTCTTTCATTTAATTATTTATCTTTTTTTCTACACAAAAAAATTTACTGAGAGGAGAAATATTATGCTAAAAAAGATTACTGTATTTTTCATGCTTCTGGTTTTTGTAAGTTTGCCGGTGAAAACAGTTTTTTCGATTGAAGTACCGCGTATTAAGCTTGGCAATGAAATGCTGATGAGCAAATATCACTATTTAATTGAAGGGAAAAGAGTTGGGCTGGTCACGAATCAGAGCGGGGTAAACAGCCGGGGGGAGAGCATTATTAATATCCTTGCAAACGACAAAACGACCAGTTTAGTTGCGTTATACGCTCCGGAACACGGGCTTGATGGAACCGCCAGGGCAGGTGAGCACCTGGAATCCTATCTCCACCCGCAGCTGGGGATTCCTGTCTACAGTCTTTACGGGAGCACCCGCATGCCGACAGAGGAGATGTTAAGGGATATTGACGTGCTCCTTTTCGATGTACAGGATATCGGAGCAAGAACTTATACATATATGTCAACCCTGAACTACTGTATGGTTGCGGCGGAGAAATATGGGAAGCCCGTAATAGTGCTCGACAGGCCGAATCCTCTCGGAGGTGTGATCGTAGATGGACCCGTGTTGGAGGAACCTTATAAAACGTTTGTCGGCGTCGATACTTTGCCCATGGCCCACGGGATGACCGCGGGGGAACTGGCATATTTCTTTAACCGCAACATAGGGGCGGAGTTATTTGTTGTGCCGATGGAAGGTTATAAAAGGACAATGGTATTCCAGGATACCGGATTAGAGTGGATCCCAACATCGCCGAATATTCCGGACCTGGATTCCCTTTTTGGATATATGGCAACCGGACTGGGGGAGGGGACAGGCGTCCGCCAGGCAGATCGGTTTAAGTGGATCGGCGGAAAAGGTCTCAATGCCAAAAAATATGCTGAACTGCTCAACGGTGCAGGGTTGGAAGGCGTTATTTTCATTCCGGAAGAAAGGCCGGAAGGAGGGGGCGTAAGGCTGAAAATCATTGATTATCATACTTTTAATCCTGCAAAAACTGGAATATATGCTTTGGCGTATGCATTTTCTCTCGGAGATTTCCGTGTTCCAAAGGGAGGGCTGACTCCGCAGGATATGGTAATGTTTGATAAAGTAATGGGGAGCAATAAAATTGGCCTTTACCTGGAGGAGGGGCTATCGCCGCAGCAGATCGAGGCGAACTATACCCCTGCGTTGAAAAGGTTTAAAGAAGAAAGAAAAAAATATCTCATAGCCGATTATGATCCGCAGGCCGGGGGTATTAAGGTGCTGGTAGATGGCCGCTCAATAGATTTTGATTCGCCTCCTTTTATTGATACTAATAACAGGCTGATCGTTCCGCTGAGATTTGTAACAGAAGCTCTTGGTGCCGGAGTGGGATGGGATTCAGCCTCAAGGACCGTGACCATCATGCGGGGAGAAGACTTAGTATTATTCAGGATTAACAGCTCTTTGGCAGTTGTGAACGGTGAGGAAAAAGTAATGGATACCGTTCCGGTAATAAAAAACAACCGTACAATGGTGCCGGCTCGCTATATAAGTGAATATTTTGGCGCACTGGTTGACTGGAATCCCATTACCCGTATCGTATCCATAACTACAGCCCATTAATGCGACACGGGGACGGTTCTTGTTGTCGCACATTG
>JAAYOY010000053.1 GCA_012520035.1 Bacillota bacterium | reverse complement strand
TTATTATCTAATTTCAATAGAATAGTATAGTAACTTAGAGGGGATAGAAAATTTAAAGAAAAGAGTATTAAGGATTATTTCCCAGGGACCTGTTATGCCGTGTTCAAGGTTATGGGAAATTTGTTGTTAAAAAAGTTACAATATAGATTCAAGAAAATTTGTTGGGACAAGTAGAAATATAGTCAATTATTAGAATAATCAATTGACTATTTGCATGAAATATGAGATAATAATAAATAAGAAACATAAACAGTAACCTAATAATAAATGTAGTAAATATTTTTTTCATTCACAAATATAGTTATTTTAGCTGTATATAAAGGTTATTGTCGGTTTATGGTTGGCAAATGATAGGAGAGGAGAGATTATTAAAAAAAGGGGGTGAATTAGCCCTGCCAATATTATTTTAAGGAACTAATATTGTGAAAATTGTCAATTTTATAACATGGAGGTCGACTGTCTTATGAATATGAAAAAATATTGCTGGTTATTAGTGTTTGTTCTAATGCTCACTTTATTGATAGGTTGCTCAACAGGGGAACGGCCTGCATCCCCTGAATCTGAATCTGAAACCGGCTCAGAATCGGAAGCAGGCGTCAGCCAGGAGAAGGTGACTTTAAGATTCGCAAATTATTTTGCCGGGGAAAGTGGCCCGGGGATGATTGGGCAGGAATTTGCGGACGATGTTAAAGAGTTAACCGGGGGCGCGGTGGAAATAGAATATTACCCGGGTGGCATGCTGCTTGCCGCTGATAAAATGTATGACGGTGTGATGGAAGGTATTGCGGACATTGGCTTTTCAAATCTTGGATATACCTTTGGCAGGTTTCCGGTAACCGAAGTGCTCGATCTCCCCCTGGGATTCCCCAATGCCTGGGTATCAAACCATGTAGCTGCAGAATTTTATAAAGAGTTTATGCCAAAAGAATGGGAAGATACCCATGTGCTTACGCTGCATACTTCCCCGGCAAATAATATTCTTACCGTATCGAAACCGGTTACTAAACCGGAAGATATGAAAGGGCTCATCTTGAGGGGTACTGGTTACATAGGTAAACTTGTAGAAGCCCTGGGTGGAACACCAAGGCCGGTTGCCATGCCGGATGCTTATGATAATCTGGCGAAAGGGGTTATTGACGGGCTGCTTATACCTTATGAGACTACAAAAACTTTCCGTTACGGTGAAGTTACCAATTATGTTACGGAAGTATGGCCTTTGGGTCAGGTATATACTTTTTATATAGTAATGAATAAAAACACCTGGAATAAGCTGACGCCGGATACTCAGGATCTTATTACCCGGTATGTTGAGGATGAGTATTTGGAAAAGCTGGCTCAGATGTGGAACAGGATCGATATCGAAGGGAAGGAATATGCAATCGAATCCGGCTATGAAATCTTGGAAATTCCCCCGGATGAGCTTGGAAGATGGCAGGAGTTGGCCAGTAATGTGATAAGCGATTTTACTGAAACCCTGGTAGCGGCAGGTCATTCCAAAGAGGAAGTTGAAGGTTGGCTCTCTTTTATCGAGGAGCGCATTGATTATTGGTCTGAAAAGCAGAAAGAGTTGGGAATTAAATCTTCAACCGGTTCTGAGGAAGTTCTTTATCAATTTGACTAATTCTCGAGGAATTCTGCATTATTATTCCTTTCTACTGGTGAGCTGCCGGTTGATTCTTAGAGTGACAGGCTAAAGGAAAAGCCGGCGGCTTTCCTTATTTATATCTGCCAAGGCTTGAATGTTTTAATAAAGTATTGGAAAATGCTCAGCTAAAAAAGAAATCGTTTTTATACAGAACTGGAAAAAGGTGACTGATTATTGTTTATTTATTGCAGAAAAAGGAGGTTGCTCATTTGAAATTCAGGCTGCTGGCTGAAAACCTGGCAAAGCTGTTGGAATATGTCGGGATTGTTGGTTTGCTCTTTATGCTGCTGGTAACCGTTGTCGATGTAATTGGCGCAAAAGCATTTTTAAAACCCCTGCGGGGCGGAATGGAATTAGTTGGTTTTGGGCAGATAGTAGCGATTTCCTGTACCATGGCGATAGGCCTGTTTTTTAACCGTCATATCAGTATTGAGCTTTTAGTTTACCGGTTGTCAGGACGAGTGCAGAAGCATATAAATTTGATTGTGTCTTTTCTAGGGCTTATACTTTTTATTTTACTTACCTGTTATAGCTGTGCTTACGGATTATCGCTAAAAAAGGCCGGCGAGATCAGTTCTTCGGCGAATATCCCCTTTTACCCCTTTGCCTTTATTATTGCTATAGGCGCTGCTGCAGCATCTATATACTATATAAATGATATTTTGCACTATTTTACAGGAAGGAGTCCTAAGAATGAGTCCAATTGAATGCGGAATTGCCGGGGTTGTTTTGCTCCTGGTTCTCTTTTTTTTGAAAATGCCGATTGCTTTTGCAATGGCGCTTGCGGGGATGATCGGGTTTGGCTATATAGTATCCTGGTCTACCGGGGTTAGCATACTGGTGCGGGATTTTTTTAGTCAGTTTTATTCCTACTCCTTAAGTGCGATTACCATGTTCGTTCTCATGGGTTCTTTTGCCTTCATAGCCGGTATTGGCGACAGGCTTTATCAAGCGGCATATAAACTCGTTGGGGATTTCCGTGGCGGACTTGGGATAGCAACAATCGTAGGATGCGCCGGTTTTGCCGCTATCTGCGGTTCAACCTCGGCTACGGCGGCCACCATGGGAAGGATTGTATTGCCGGAAATGAAAAGGTATCACTACAACGATACCCTGGCTACCGGTACCGTAGCATCTGGCGGAACGCTAGGCATTCTAATTCCTCCCAGTACCGTAGCCATCGTCTATGGCTATTTGACAGAGCAGTCAATAGGAAAGCTCTTTGTAGCCGGTATTATACCTGGGCTGATATTGGCTTTTCTTTTTTCTCTTACTATATATATAATTTGTCGCGTTAACCCGGAGATGGGGCCTGCGGGGGAGCCCATTTGTTGGCGGGAAAAAATTAAGGGTGCATTTCAGGCTTTTGAAGCAGTTGTCCTTTTTCTTCTTGTGATCGGGGGGCTGTTTATGGGATGGTTCAGCCCCGTGGAAGCGGGCGGCATCGGTGCTGCAGGAGCGCTAGTGATCGGATTGTTAAGGCGCCAGATCAGGTGGAAAAAATTTGTCGAGTTTACACAGGACGGATTGCGTACAGCCTGTATGATTATCTGCCTTATTGCTGGAGCGACTATCTTTGGGCACTTTATGGCTGTAACGACCATACCCTTTATTATTGCCGACTGGGTAGAAGGGCTTCCCCTACATCCCAATGCTATTATGGCAGTAATAGTACTGATCTTCCTGATTGGTGGTTGTTTCCTGGATGTCATGCCCCTGATAACTCTTCTTGTTCCTGTTCTCTATCCGGTAGTATTGCGCATGGGTTTTGATCCGATTTGGTTTGGAGTGGTTATTGTTTTGATGGGCACCCTGGGGGTTATTACGCCCCCGGTAGGGGTAAATTGTTTTGTGATTAAATCAATTTCCCCAGAGACGCCGCTGGAAACAATTT
>JAAYOY010000052.1 GCA_012520035.1 Bacillota bacterium | reverse complement strand
AGTTGCGTCCTGTTGATTTTGGCACAGAGGGTGTTTATCTTTGCGGAATGGCCCATTATCCCAAGTTTATCTCGGAAGCGGTTAGCCAGGCTTATGGGGCTGCCGGCCGGGCCTTAACGCTTCTTTCGCATGATACGGTTACCGCCTCCGGTTCCGTTTGCGTAGTAGAAGAAAAGAAATGTATGGGATGTGGTGCTTGTGTCTCGGCCTGTGCTTACGGTGCTCTAGAGCTTCAAAAGACACGGCTTGGTAATAAAGCGGTAATTAATCCGGTTCTATGTAAAGGGGACGGTCTCTGTAACGCCTTGTGCCCCACAGGTGCTATTTCACTTAAGCATTACACCGATATAGAGATCTTGAGTGAAATTGATGCATTGGTTTCTGAAGAAAAAATTAAACAACAGATTGATGCGGTGGTTTAAATGATTAAAAAAACAAACATGAACCAGGCCTGGATAGCAAACAAAGGAGGTGGGAACGAATGAGTACAGGACTAAAATTTAAGCCAAAAATAATCGGTTTTGTGTGCCAGTGGTGAGGATACGGTGCTGCTGACCTGGCTGGAGTTTCCAGACTGCAATATGCAACTGAAATGCGGCTGATTCGGGTGATGTGTTCCGGCAGAGTTGACCCGGTTCATATACTCAGGGCTTTCTCAAATGGTATTGACGGGGTTTTTATCGGCGGCTGCCGTTTGGATGAGTGTAATTATATTACTCATGGGAATTATTTTGCACTGAACATGGTACTCTTGTATAAAAAAATACTGGAACACATCGGGCTGAATCCCGAAAGGTTAAGAATTGAATTTATGTCCGGCGCTGAGGCGAACGTCTATGTTGAACATGCGAATGATTTTATTAATAAGGTGAAGGAGTTAGGGCCTATTGGTAAAAGTGAAGGACTCGCCAATGATGAATTACAGTCCAAACTAAAGGAAGTTGAAAAATTAGTTCCCTATATAAAGCTGGAGAAAAAAGAAAAACTCTCGGTACGCCTAAAAAATAAAGAAGAACAGGATAAACTCTTCACAAGCGACGAGATAGACAGGTTATTTAGCGAAGTGGTCTCATACTATATTGATCCGGAAAAATGCCAGGCCTGTATGACCTGTGCCAGAAGATGTCCTGTAGAGGCAATTATCAGTGCCAAGAATCAAATTCATGTCATCGATCAGGAAAAATGTATCAAATGCGGGACCTGTTTTGAAGCTTGTCCCTCCCGGTTTGGCGCGGTGACAAAGATTACAGGCGGACCTGTTCCACCTCCTCTTCCTGAAGGAGAAAGAACCGTTGTTAAAAAGAGTAAAGAAAAAAATTAAAAAGCACCTTTGCGGCCGGCCTTTTCCTTATTTCTTCTTAAGTTGGCC
Source organism: Bacillota bacterium (assembly GCA_012520035.1). GTDB lineage: Bacteria > Bacillota > Dethiobacteria > DTU022 > UBA8154 > DUQX01. Next base: position 4,714 of record JAAYOY010000052.1, on the reverse strand, counting down.
TTTGCTGATTAACGTAAAAAATCTTGTTTGAAGCGGAAGGTTTTGAGGCATAATAAAAGAGCATAAACCAGCACCAAGAATGCCGGATTGTGCCGGGATTCTTGGTGCACCCCATTTCCCGTCGTTAAAGCATCCCTTTAGAGATTGGAATTAGAAGATTGGCAGGTAACAGTTCTTAAATTAATTTAATGCCAAACAACGCCATTTTAGCAAATTTCGCAATTTCACGGGTTGCTTGACATTGAAAAGGGGTTATGTTAAAATATCATTCGCTATAGTTTAAGATTAATTTTGTGGTGGGTGTAGCTCAGCTGGTTAGAGCGCCAGGTTGTGGCCCTGGAGGCCGTGGGTTCGAGTCCCATCACTCACCCCAAAATAAATTTATTATATTTTTTCGCTGGGGCGTAGCCAAGCGGTAAGGCACGGGACTTTGGATTCCGCATTCCGTAGGTTCGAATCCTACCGCCCCAGCCATTTTTTATTATATGGGCCATTAGCTCAACAGGCAGAGCACCTGACTCTTAATCAGGGGGTTGGAGGTTCGAAGCCTCCATGGCTCACCAAAATAAAACGGCAGGAACAGGGCACTTAAGCCAATGCTACTGCCGGTTTTTTATTTTAGGGCATAGTCCGGCCGATCTTCAGTTGTGACGAACAATTTTATTTAATTACTCATGAGGATAATCCTGGGGAGTAGTAGATATCTCCGGACAAAAAAATGAGAAAAAAGCAATCTGGAGTTGTTGAAAGCGGGTAAATAGTAATCATTATCTTTCTTTAACGGTACCGGTGATGAGATGGTACTTCCCATCTTGCCAGATCAGGTTTAGTCCCAGGGCTTCTGCCAGGGGGCGCAGCGGAACGTAAGTGGTGTTGTTGATGAGATAGGACTCGAATTCCACAGGATCGCCGTCCAGGGTGCCCTCTACACGGCGCTGTATTCGCGGAAGGGCTTCACCGTCGGGGCTGCCTTTCGGATTTGTTGAGTTTGCAGGGTTTTTGGGTTCTACCGGTTTTGGCGAAACTGTAAAGCCCACCGTGGTCGTCGGGTCTGTTGGATTTATTTGGATTGTCGGGTTTACCGGGTTTGTCAGTCCGGAGTTACTTTCCAGGGCGTCCAGGTGCTTTCCGACTTCACGCTTGAAATTTTCCCATCCAACCCAGTTGCCTGTCATGAGGATGCGCGGGCAGGGTTTCCCGCTCCAGTCGTAGTGACGGCGCAGCTTCTCTGTTCCCAAGCCCAGGCGTTGCAACAGCACCGCTATTAGCTCTGCGGCGTTCTCCAGGGTCTTTGTCCGGTCACCACTTTCGCAAATTTCTACACCGATGGATCTACGGTTGCCGTTGCCGTTAGTCCCGTCTCCGGCGTGCCAGGCCACCTCATCCAAGGGTATAGCCTCTACGGCCTCGTGCTCGTCGACGCAGATGTGCCAGGAGGCGGTCCTTTTATTAGCTGGATTGGTTAGCCATGCTCGCTCGTTCCGGGCTGTGGAGCCGGGGTTTGCGGTAGAGTGCACGGTTATATATTCAGGGACCAGGGCCAGCCTCGGGCGGCGGTTGTACGGGGTATTTGCGGGGATATGATCGGTAATATAAATATAGCCTTTCTGGCTTATCGCGCTCACGTTACCACTTCCTAATATTTATTATACAGCATTATATATTATAGCAATTTATTGTGTTACAGTACTTTTTATTCGTTTATATGCAAATAAGATATTTCTAGAATTTATTATAAAAAAATAAAACCCTGCACCCGGGTTTTTTATTATTTTTTTATTATATGGTATGGTGCGGGCGAAGGGATTTGAACCCCCACGGGTTGCCCCACAGGATCCTAAATGTGAATGGAACTTTTTTCATAAAGGAATATCTCTCCACAAATATAGCATATATTCGCGTGGGCTGGGAACATGAAATAAAACTTGCCGGCAGGATTATCCTTTTTATACAATTTGGTAGCAGCATTTAATGCATTATCCTTCACCTATCGAGCATATCAACAATTTCATCGATCGTCAGCCGGCAGATACTGTTCCAGACCAAGGTGTTTGCATGCTCCACCCTGACCGCCTTGAACCTGGCCAGGTTTCTTAGCCTGCTAAAACGTACGGTCTGCAGCTTGGGACGCATATCGTAGATGATGCGATGGTGGTTATCAAGTTCGATCAACAGAGTATGGTCATCGTTTGGGATGACGCTGACGATTCTGGCCAATTAGAATCCATCCTTTAAAAATGAGATGGCAGCCTTGAGTCGCCCCGGAGGAGGCTACCCTTTTATAGTAATAGAAAACCCTGCCGTAGCAAGAGCATAGCAGGGTTTTTTATTTATTGATACTATCCTAAAGGATATACTTTTTTCTTATTTGGCCCGGCAACTTAATTCCCGCCGCCTGCTGGAGGGATAATGGCGCCAATCCCCAGTTCCAGGGCTTTTCTGACAGCAGCAGCCCGTCCACGGACCCCCAGTTTCCGGTAGACAGAGGTGACATTTTTTTTCACGGTAACCTCGGCGATAAACAGCATGGCGGCAATTTCCCGGTTGGTTTTGCCTTCAATGACCAGCCGCAGGATCTCTCTTTCGCGCCCTGTCAGTGGGGGAGCAGTTGTTTTTTCCCTGTCAAGTTTTTGCAGGTTAGCCTTGTAGCGCATCGCCTCAGAAGCCAGCCTGCCCAGATATTCATCCCCGGGGCTCTCCTTTTGCATGACCTTGAGGAGATCGCCGATATACACACCATATTCGGCAAAGGGCAGGATAAGAGCATCCAGACGGGCAAGGTCTATGGCCGACAGTAAAGCGGTCTTTGCTTCCAGCAATCCGGAAAGCCTGTATTTAGCAGCGGCATCGAGAATATGGGCGTGAATATGGCCGAGCAGGTTGTTAAAAATAGAAAAATGTTGGTGCAGCTCCTCGCATAGCACTTCCAGCTTAAAAAAATTTTTTTCCAGCAGGAGGTACTTGGCATAAATCAACTTGCTAAAAGCCATACCCTGGTAAAAGAGTTCACTGTGTTTCATGTTACCGTCTTTAAGCCATGGGGCAAAAATTTGTTCTTCGTTAAGCATCCCCCCTATATAGCCTAAACACAACTCCAGAGTATTATCGAAAACAGGATTATTGTATTCCGCCACCATGACGCTCAAACTATTTAACACCGACCTTGCAGCCAAAAATTGGCCGCGCGCCGCCCACATCCTGGCCAGGGTAAACTGGGCGCAGATAATAATAGGGAGCTGATCCAGGGGTTTGGCCTTGAAAATAGCTTTCCGGGCATAGCGTCCGGCTCCGTCCAGGTCACCGGTTTCGAGGCAGTATTCCGCCCAGGCCAGGGGCTCGAAACCTGTACCGCAGCCGTTTGATAACTCCTGAAAGCAATGGAAAGCTCGTTCTAAGAATTCCACAATTTTAAGCAATTCACCCTTTTCCCGGTAGTAGAGGAAAAGAGTATGGGGGGCTGCCAAAGGTAAACATCATCTCTTTGTTGGCGATGGAAGAGCTGCCGTCAAGGAGTTCGTGTGCCTTTAAATGCATTAAATGCATTAGCTGCACATCATTAAAGTAAAGAAAGCTTCTGGCCAGCGTGATCTCGCCGGAGATACGCCTTTTTAGTGTTGGGGGTACACCTGGTTCTCCAGGTAATACTTCTCTATTTGGTCCAACAGCCGCGCGCCTTCATCCATGTCCACATCGATAAGATAAAAGTTGGCATATTTGATGTAACCGATGGGATGACGGTATTTCGCCTCAGAGGGAATTTGTTTAAACAGCTCTACTATTTCCGCTGGGGCCGTATCGATCACCCGGTCTATGCCGGGGTTTTCAAACTCGACCAAAATAAAATCATATTCACCGGCTTTTAAGAAAAACTTTAAGCCTTCAAGCAGGTTGTCGTTTTTAATCTCCCACTCGCCCGCGCGCCTGTACAGGTTGGCAAGCTCAAGTTCATCGGACTATGCAGCAAGGAGTTCTTTTAAATATCCACCGAAAATGTTGTGCAGGATATACTTTTTGTTCTGACCATCATAACGTATCAGGGAATTGTCGCTGCTCAACTTTTGCATCATCCTTGCGGCTTCCTTTTTACCTGTAATATATACCGCCTGCTGTGGTGTAAAGCTGTTGAGGAAGGACAGGGACATCAGCAAGTGCGCCTCATCGGCAGTATACCGTGTCATGATCGCCTTTTCCATGAGCGTATTGATATCTGTCCCCTGGTCAAGAGCGCCGGTTTCTGCGTAGCGCTGCATAACCAGGTAAACAGCGGTAATCCAGCCCTCGGTAATCGCATACACCTGTTTTGCCATGGCGGCAGAGATGTCATAACCGTACAGCTTGAAATAATCTTTTATATCATCCGGCGACAGTTCGAATAAAGAACTATTCAACTGGAAGCAGTATCCCTTGAGTTTCAGCTCCTCAATGTTGAATAAAGGCTTTGTCCGGGAGATGATGAGGATATGAAAGCCGGTTATTTTCTTCCTGATGATTCTTTCTATAAGTACATCCAGTTCCGGCGCCTGGGCGGAATGGTAGTCATCGATGACCAGAATGTTGTTGGTCAGATAGGTATAATCCTCAATTAGATCAAGGATCCTGTCCCGCTGCGGCGCGTCGATGGGAAAGCCCAGGGTATTAAGCCGGTGGCCAAACTCAGGCTCAATTCTGGATAACTGCTTGGTAAGGGAGTGCCAGATAGAGTGGGCCGATGTTT
>JAAYOY010000051.1 GCA_012520035.1 Bacillota bacterium | reverse complement strand
CACACCCTTTGCTTCTCAATTCCCTTACCGTGCTCATCGCTGAAGACCCGGTAGTTGCCACATCCTCGATGACAATTATTTTTGAGCCCTCTTTTATATCGGGGCCCTCTATTCTTTTTTTGTCGCCATGCTCTTTTGGTTTTTTCCGATCAATAAAAAAGGTCACCCCTTGAAAAGAAGGATCAAGATGACAGAGAACGGCCATCGCCCCGGTAATCGGAGCCGCACCGATACCGGCGCCGCCGATGGCGTCAACTGCGCTTCCCCGTATTTTTTCCACCATAGCCCTGGCAGCCAAAAATGCGCCTTCCGGTAAAAGTAAAAATGACTTGCTGTTAAAGTAATAGGTGCTTATCCTGCCCGAAGCAAGGGGAAACTCACCTTTTTTGTAAGCATATTCCTTGAACAGCTTTAACAGTCTTTTTCTATCGAAAACAGGCAGGTTATCAAAAGCATTTGTCATAGTATCAACCTCCATTTAAGTTTAACGGTAGAACCGTTTTTTTATTGCAAAATAACGGGCAGATACAAGAGATCGTATCTGCTTTTAATCGCCCGCATCCTTGCCTATATCCTCGTCCCTACATTAGCGTAACATACTTTTAAAAGCCCTGGCAAGTTCGCAGTGGCGAAGAACGGCAAAATGCTTTCCCATTATGACATTGCATATATAACTCTCCTCTAAAGAGCTTTACTAAAAGTGCTTTTAATAAGCTTAATGTTTTTTTAGTTCTCTGCGCTGCACTATTTTTCCTCTTATGTACGATTATTATTATCCACATAGCCCTTGTAACAGCAAACAATTTCCTCTAAAGCCGTTCCAAGCCGTTCCAAGCAGTTCCCCACTCTAGTATTTTGCCCGAAGCGTTTTTTTATTGTTCCCCCCCGCGAAAGAATTCTTTTGAAAGTGATAGGAACACTTTTTTATCTGGCTCGTGTTTCGAGGGAGTGTGTCTGGAAGCCCGGGCGGAATAAATTTGCTTCCCGAACATAGGTTTGCATTCCAATCATCATATTGTAAAATTTGGACAGGCCAAAGACAAAGGCCGTTTAAGCTTAATGCAGCAAAAAAGAAAGGAGGTGCACTTATGCCGGTAACTAATAATCCCCTGGGTTCCCGTATGCAGCTCCGCCTCATCGTAGGTCAGGACATCGATGGCAACCCTGTCTATAGGACCCGTTCCTACAATAATGTAAAGCCTGTCGCTTCGGACGACGATGTCTTTGCAGTAGGGAAATCACTGGCGGATCTGCAGCAGCACGAGCTGGGAGAACTGCGCCGCATTAACGAGTATGTGCTGGTTGAGGAGTAAGAGTATGTGTTGGTGGGGAGGCAGTAAGGAGTTATAAGGCTGCTGATGCATAGCCCGTCCCGGTATAACGGCTTTGCAGGGGGATTACATTAGCTGATAGAAAGGAGGGATAACGTGGAACAGACCCTGCGCCTTGTATTTCGTAACGCAGAAGGACGTTCTGTAACCATATCCGTGAATGATCCCAAAGATCCTCTCGACAGCATGGAAGTAAACGACGTTATGGATCAAATCATCAATACCGGCATCTTTGATTCAAGCGGCGGGAGTATCACGGGAAAAGTAAGGGCTGAAGTGGTTTCACGGGAGGTAAATACGATCCTTGAATTCTAAGGATCACACTTATAAATCAGGGGAGGGCCTGCCTCCCCTGATTTATTAACAGGCTTACAGTTCATTAACAAATTAAATTATTGAAAGGAGGCGAAATAATTTGGAGGAGTTAATCCCTCTGGTCGGCAACCTGGGCTTTCCCATTGCCGTAAGTATTTACCTGCTGGTGCGTATCGAGGGTAAGCTTGAGAATTTGACCGTAAGCATCAGGGAACTGGCAGAGGCTATTGGGAAAATGTTTTGATATCCCGTTATTTTGATATTCCAGTCTTCTGATCTTCTAAGATACATCCGGACATAAAAGCGCTCAAGGGCTGACCTGAGACCCAGGCAGCCCTGTTGTGATCGCGAAAAGGAATAAATTTGCCCTGCGGGATTATTACTCTCCCTTATTTAAACCTGGGCAAAAGCTATTTATACAGGCAAAGGTTCTTACTTTTCAAGATATTCCTGAAGGTAAGGATTGAGCACCTTGATATGTGTTCCCTTCATCCCCAGTGACCGCGATTCTACAATCCCGGCACTCTCCAGTTTCCGCAGCGCATTAACGATTACCGAACGGGTAATCCCGAGCTGATCGGCAATTTTACTGGCGACCAGCAGGCCTTCGTCGCCCTCAAGCTCTTTAAATACCTCCTGCACGGCCTCCAGCTCAGAGTAAGAAAGGGTGTCTACCGCCAGCTTGATAACTGCTCTGTTGCGGGCTTCTTCTTCAATCTCTTCCGCCCTGGCCCGCAAAATCTCCATCCCGATTACCGTTGCCCCTCTCTCAGCCAGAATCAGGTCTTCATCGTTAAAGGGGATGCCAAAGCGAGCCAATAGTAAGGTGCCCTGCCTTTGACCGCCGCCAATAATGGGTATCACAGTTAATATTTTATTGGTAAAGATACAATCCGTTTCTTCAAGAAATGCGCATTTGTTGGTTTTTACCTTCAGGTTATCCCTCAGCTCATCTTCCCTTAAGAGAAAATCATTGTACCTTTTCGGGAAAAACCCTTTGTTTAACACCTCATTAACCATGATCTCGCATTCGAATTCATTTAATACGGCATATCCTAAAATATTTCCTTCATTGTCAGCAATATATACGTTGGCCTGGATTACATCCTTCAAAACCAGCGCAATTTCTTTAAAATCAACGTACTGACCTTTGGTATTTTGCAATATTTTGTTTATCAACCGCGTCTTTTCCAGCATTGGAGAATTAATCATTTCTTTCACCCCTTAAGATATCTTTTCGGTTTCTTTCCAAAAACCCCTATAATATATATACCATATAT
>JAAYOY010000050.1 GCA_012520035.1 Bacillota bacterium | reverse complement strand
TAATTCATATTGCTGTTTTCATTAATGCGCCAGTCTTCCCCTCCTAAATATTCCTGAAACATCTTCTCCGTATTGAGAAGCAGATGCTGGAAATTTCTAAGTTCCTCGTGCTGCTTACGGTAAAGAATATATGCCTTGGCCGTTTTTGCATGACCGTTTTCGATAAGTACTTTTTCCACAATATCCTGAACATCTTCCACGCTCGGCAGCGTATCGTGATATTTCCCATTCAGAATAGCTACGACTTCCTGTGAAAGCTTGCTCGCTATTCGTCTATCTGCGCCGCCCACAGCCTTTGCTGCTTTAAAAATAGCGTTAATAATACGCTCCTGATCAAAAGATACTACACGCCCGTCTCGCTTGATAATCTTCTCCGGTATAAGTCCTCACTCCTTGGCAAGCCCCTTAAAATAATTCAGCAGCGTACATTCCCGATACTGAAATAATATGGCCCAATAATATAATAGTGCCGAATCCAGCTTCCTCTTCTTCTTGAAGAGAAAGGTTTCTTCTGGCACATACCTCAAAAAAAGGGATCTAAAAAAATATTCTCCATCAAAATAAGAAATCCTTCAGAGGCTCTGGAAAAAATCCGGAAACAAAAACAGCCCGGCAGAAGCTGCGAGTTGATTGGGTTGGGATGCCGTTGAACCCAAAAAACAAGAAAACAAACCGCTTGGTACTGTTCCTTAACGCTTACCGTTACACCTGCGTTAAATATTACTCCCGCCGGCCATAAGATAAAAGAACAAGCATGAATCATGGCGATTAAACGGATTTATTAGTATACGAGTATACGTTGATGGTAGCAACAGTGATCAGCCAGCGATTCTCCAATATCTCTATCCTTTAACCAGGCTCCACTTTCGTTACCATAATAATTTTCCCCTTAACTAACTTCATATTTATCTTTAGCCAATTTGCCGGATTCAGGATTTTAATGCGTTCCAACTGCGGGCTTGAAGCTACCCTTCTGCCCGATCTGTTCGGCCAAATCTAAATCAATACGCGTAAAGCCCCAACCGTTCCATTTCCACAGGGTTACCTCTGTCTGTTTTGGGTCGGTGTAACTGCCCTCGAAGGCCACCAGTTCGTTTTCCCCATCACCGTCAATGTCGCTCAAGGCAGCGCGGTAATTAGGGTGAGCAAGATTGGAGGACTGCCAGACCGGCTTGAAATTCCCCTTTTCCAGCTTGAAGATGAAAAGGTGGTTTTTTACACTCAGATCTTCCTCCTCCACCCAGAAGGGTTTATAGGGACCGAAGCTCCCCTCCTTCCATACCAGCAGGTTGAGCTCCAATACCCCGTCATTATTGGCATCGCCCAGGAATAAATAGTCCACCCACCAGTCATCCTCGGACTGCCAGATAATGCGGGAACCATCCTTTACCGTTACACTGCCGTCGCGCAAAATATAGCTCTCCTGAACGCCGTCCCTGTCCAGGTCATACTTCCGGCTTTGTACCAATCTGTATTGCGAAAAAGACCCTTCCTGGACAAAGTTCCGAGAGAGCATGATCTCCTCCACCGCCACCGGGTAGAAGGAATCATCTCTCTCCGGAAGCTTCATGCGGGCCTCCCTGAAGGCTGCAAAGTTATTGAAATCCCCTCCTTCCTGCCGCTGCTGAGGGCAGGAAAACGCAACGGGAAAAATCAGAATCCCCGCCGCCAGCAAAAAGAAGGGTATCAAGCGGGAAATTTTCATGGAGCGATAAAGCTTTCCGTCCACCGGGCCAGGGGTGGCGCCTGCCCTAAGTCCAGCATCTCGTGCCATTTCCTATCCGTCAACCTGTCAACCAGCGGCCAGGAAAACTCGTAGTGGGAGTAAACACCGCCCCGGGCTATTCTCAGGGTTCCATCAACCGGCACTACGGCGTAGATTTCAAAAATATGCCCCGTAGCCTCTTCCAGCACTGTTCCTCCGGGGTCGGTGGCCACATCGGCCACCAGGGCTGCCGGGTTATCCCCTATGGCAGAGCGGTGATCCACACCCGTATCCCGCAGGGCTTCCAGCCAGAAATGCTCCAGCTGCCCGCCGTAGGAGCGGATCAGGTCATATTCCTCCTCGCTCAGCCCGATATCGGCGAGCTCTTTTTCTGAGATGGTCTTTAAAGAAAGTGCCAGCTGCTCCAGCCGCTCCAGGCTCTCCCGGTCCCTCCCGCCCAGGAGCTCACGGGAATCAAGCCCCTCCCGCGTCATCTTCACCAGCCCAGCCAAACGCGCATAAAGATATGGGTTTGGCTCCACATACCCGCGGTCGTCAACCCCGGCCATGCCGCCACCCATTTCAGCGTATACCTGTTTGGCGTAAAGGATGGTATCGTGCTTGAGCTCGGTCCAGCTGGCCAAAAAGGTGTTCAGGTCTTTCCTTATCCAGGCCTTGCTGCACATAAAGGAGGGCAACCCTTCACCCTTCTCCTCGAGCAGGGCATCCAGGGTATAGAGCCATCCCCAGTAGAGGTTCTGGACCCAGGTTTTTTCATCCAGACCGGCGATGCCTTCCCTCAATCTGTTCATATTATCAACATAACCTGCGTAATCCGTTTCCCCTGCGGCCTCCAGTATGGCATAAGCCTCCTCGGAACCCAATGCTGCGGGGATATCCAGCGCCCTGGGCAGCATTCTCCGCTCGCCCCGGCTGTTCTCTTCCACTTCGCGGTAGATCAACCGCTGGAAAATGGAAG
>JAAYOY010000049.1 GCA_012520035.1 Bacillota bacterium | reverse complement strand
GAGGTTGAAAGAATGTCCCCGGGGGTAAGGGCTTGCGGGTATTCCCTTTCCAGAAAGCCCCGGTAATCATTGTCCGGGAGAAAGCAGATCTCCTGGCTCTCCGTCCTTTCTGCTGTCCTTAACCCCCTGCTTTTTGCCATCTTGCGCACTTCTTCCTTCGTATAACCGCCCAGGGGAAAAAGAACCCTGGCAAGCTGCTCCTGGTTGAGAATGCAGAGCATATAGCTCTGGTCCTTGTTCCGGTCAACGCCCCTTAATAGCCTGCAGATATTTTCTTCGGGTGTGCAGGCAATACGGGCATAATGCCCCGTAGCCAGGTAATCGATTCCCATGGAATACGCTTTCTCCAGCAAAAGAGAAAACTTCAGGTGTCGATTGCAAACAATACAGGGGTTTGGTGTCCTCCCCTGCAGGTATTCGCCGGCAAAATAAGAGACAACCCGCGCACAAAATTCGTCCTGTACGTCCAGAATATGCAGGGGTATGCTCAGGTCGTCCGCCACCATTCCGGCCTCTTCAACAGCATCGAAAGGACAGTATCCCGGGGAGTTTTTTGCCGCGTTTTCTTTTGCAAACGGGTCAGCCCATAAGCGCAAGGTAACCCCTACCGGCTTAAAACCGCCTTCCTTTAAAAGAAGGGCGGCCACAGAACTGTCCACCCCCCCGCTCATCGCCACCATAATTTTATCCCCGTGCTTTAGGCCGGGCCTTTTAAAACGATACAAAATAAAAACCCCCGCTTGAAAACATTACTAATTTAAACCCAATAGCATTTTTAAGAATTAACCTTAAAAATCTCAATACATACTCTTTTATAAGCGAATAAATACATTTTCAGCAATACAAACATCTTTACGCCGATGTTAACTTTTATGCTAAATCCTGTTGACTCCAAGAAGCCCAAATCAAGATGCTCCAGTTCAGTAATTTTAGAAATACCACAAATACAATTGAAAGGTTTATGAAACAGTTTTATTAAACCGAAAAAAGCCAATCACCCAAGTTTTATGCTGTTAGTACGGGCTTCACTGCATGCCGCTTATCTCTGCCTCTCCGCGGCTGGCCGCGGCAATGCGGCCGGGCAGGCCCTGAACATTGCGCATCGGCACCTCTATCTCCAAAAAGACCTCCTGCCCGTAGTTAAAGCGCAGTATTTCGCCTTCTGCAGCCTCTACTTCCCTGATGACGCCCCCCAGGTAATCGTACGAAACACGGATTGCCAGCCTGGATTTAAATTCCCTGGTGCAGATACGGGCGGCATCCACCCCGGCCTCCGCGCAGGAACGGTAAGCGCGCACCAACCCCCCGATACCCAGCTTCACCCCGCCGAAGTAACGGGTTCCCACGACAATCACGTTGGTTATATCCGCCTTCTCCAGCACTCCCAGCATGGGAGGACCCGCAGTGCCGGCCGGCTCCCCATCATCATCGTAGCGTGCCAGAAGGTTATCACCCATTCCCAGCCGGTAAGCATAAGCATGATGCGTAGCACCCGGCAGCTCCTCTTTGACAGCGCTAAGAAATGAGCGGGCTTCACTCTCCTCGCTGCAGGGCGTCAAAGAGGCATAAAACCTGCATGCCCCCACGGCAATCTTTGTCCTGACGGGAGCTTCGATGGTTTTGTAACTGTAAAATTGTTTAGAATCAGGTTTAGCGGCAGATCTAAAATCAAAATCTGAAGCCGATCCTGAACCTGAACTTGAATCCGGATTGTACATGCTATTATTCCCTTTCTCTCCCAGTAAAAGACCTCCAGTGGCGCAATCTTTCTTTTATTTCCTTTTCACAGCCTTCATCGCTCGGGAGGTAAAACGTTTTCTCTTCCATTCCCTCCGGCAGGTAGCGCTGCGGAACAAAGTGTCCAGGGAAATCGTGGGGGTAAAGGTAGCCCTCCCCATGCCCCAGTTTGGAAGCCCCCTTGTAGCCGGTCCCACGAAGGTGCGGAGGCACCCTTCTATTCGGAGCATTTTTTACCTCGGCTATTGCTTCGTTAAGGGCCATGTAGGCGGCATTGCTCTTGGAAGCGGAAGCCAGATACGCCGTGGCCTGGGCAAGCGGTATGCGCCCTTCCGGCATGCCCACCTGCTGCACAGCCTGGGCAGCGGCTACAGCCAGAGGCAGGGCATGCGGGTCAGCGTTGCCGATATCTTCACTGGCGCTGATAATGAGACGGCGCGCAATAAAAAGCGGGTCTTCCCCGGCTTCCAGCATTCTCGCCAGCCAGTACAGGGCGGCATCGGGAGCGGAACCCCGAATCGATTTAATGAAGGCCGAGATAATATCATAATGATAATCCCCACCGTGATCGTACTTCAGGTTCCGCCGTTGCATGGCGTTTTTGACCTGCTCCAGGGTAAGCCTGCGGCCGGTCTTTTCAGGAACCTCCCCGAACTTTACATTTTGCTCATCCTTATTTTTATCTTTATCCCTAGCCCTGCCTTTATCCTTATCCCCGTCCTTATCCCTGATAGCAAAATTAACTGCGGAGATCTCCAGGGCGTTCAGGGCAATTCTCGCATCACCGTCAGCCATCTGAACCAGGTAGTCGAGAGCATCGTCGGCAATATCCAGGTGATACTTACCCAGCCCCCTTTCCTCATCCTTAAGAGCCCTGAGCAGCAGTTGCTTAACCGCCGCCGGGGACAGGCTTTCAAAAGTAAAGAGCAACGAGCGGGATAAAAGCGGCGGAATGATTGAGAAAAAAGGATTTTCGGTAGTGGCGCCAATAAGGTAGACCAGGCCTTCCTCCACTGCGGGGAGAAGCGCGTCCTGTTGTGCCTTGTTAAAGCGGTGGATTTCGTCAATGAAGAGAATGGTTTTCTTGTCCCAGCCGGCCTGATTTTCTTTTGCCTCCTCAATAACGGCGCGCACGTCTTTGACGCCGGCGGTAACGGCATTTAATCTGGCGTATCTCGCCCTGGTGTTTATGGCAATAATTCTGGCCAGCGCAGTTTTCCCGGTACCGGGGGGGCCATAAAAAATAAAGGAAGAAAACAGATCTCCCTCTACAGCCCTGCGCAAGGGCATATTTTCCCCCAGCAGGTGTTCCTGCCCTACGAATTCGTCCAATGAACGTGGCGACATGCGCCGGGCAAGAGGCCCGTCCTTTTTCATTTTTTCTTCACGGGCATATGAGAAGATATCCAAAAGGAGCCTCCTTCCCTGAAAATATAATATAATAAATACCGGTACAACGATGGTTTATATGACAATATGCCGGCTTTTATATTACTCCTGATTTACTTCAGATACTCCTGTATTCTAAATATTTCTATCTTCCGGGTATTATTTTAGCAGCGTTTTGTCGGCCGTTTTATCCACCGCCTGCAGGTAAAGAGCACGCTCCAGCCTGATCTTCTGCAGGGCACATCCCAACTTATAGTTCTTGCGCAGGTCTTTGGCCATAAAATAAGAACCGGCGGCACATCCTCTCCCGCAGAGGTAACGTGCCCAGCAGCTTTGGCAGTCCTCTCTATCCCAGGCAGCCCCGGCAATATTATCCCCAATTTCCCGTTTGAGAACCAAAGGCTCATCCATCAGGTTCCCCATATAAAATTCATCAATTCCCATAAACTGGTGGCAGGGATACAGTCCCCCGTCCGCAGCTACGGCGAGATACTCGGCCCCGGCTCCGCAGCCGCTCAGGCGCTTGTACAGGCAGGGGCCCTCTTGCAAATCGAGCAGGAAATGGTAAAAGCGAAAAGGTTGCCCCTTTTCTTTTTGCTCCAGGAAGAGTTCGACCAGGCGGTCATACTCGCGCTCCAGAACGGGTAAATCTTCTTCCCTCAGGGCGTAGTTTTCTTTTTCATCGCAGACAACGGGCTCCAGGGAGAGGGAGTCAAAGCCCAGCTCCAGGAAGTGGCGGATCTCGCTGCAAAAGTCCAGGTTAAACCTGGTATAGGTGCCCCGGATAAAATCGTTCTGCCTTCTTCCCCTTTTCTGCAGGATTTTTTTAATATTTTTCGCAACAATCTCATACGACCCTTTGCCATTTTTAAAACTGCGCATGTAATCATGAACCTGCGGGCGGCCGTCAAGGCTGAGGATAACATCAATACCTTCGCTGTTTAGAAAATCAATTATCTCATCACTGAGAAGTACCGCGTTGGTGGTCAGCGTAAAACCGAAGACCTGACCTTTTGCCTGCGATCTTTCCCTGGCATATTCTACGATTTTCCTGACCACAGGGAAGTTTAAAAGGGGCTCGCCACCAAAAAAATCAATCTCCCTGTAGCGGCCGACCTCGTTCTCCAGAAGAAAATCCACCGCCTTTTTGCCGACATCCCAGCTCATCTGCGGCAATTTGTAACCTTCTTCCTTCCGGGCAAAACAGTAACGGCAATAAAGGTTGCAGTTATGGGAAATGAAAAGACAAAGTGCCTTTACACCGGAAGCCGGCAGCTTCTCTTTGTCTAACGGCGGAGGGGGTGAAAAAAGAAGTTTTGCTTCCTGTAGTTCTTCTATTTGGCGAAAAGCTTCCTCTATCTCGCCTATTCCTCCTACCCCGCCCGCGGGATATTGATTTAATAATGCGTGCCGGGTATCCTCTTTACTTCTACCTTCCAGCAGCAGGCTTATCAGTTCCCAGGCGAGATCATCAACCTGATGTAGAGAGCCGCTGTTCACATCGTAAACAAGCTTCAATCCGCCGTATTGAAATATATGTACATCTTCTTTCTTGATCCCTTCCGGTTCTCTCTTGATCCTCTCCGGCAATAAAAGTCCCCCTCTACCTTTCCTGCAAGCGGCGGCAGAGTTGGTTCCCTACTGTACATGAGGTTTTGCACGCCGACTGGCACGAAGTCTGGCATTCCCGGCATCCCCTGTCCTCCAACGATTGCAGGTTACCTTTAATAATTGTCCTGATATGCTCCATTTCATTCACATCCTTCCTTTAGCATTATTCTATACTCAACCTTTTTCAGCGTCAATGATCAAGCACAGTCATCTTAAAAAATAAAGGTACTTTTCACCCTCTTTGCTACAGGAAACTAGGCCTTTTTCCTTCATATATGCCAGATGTGCCAAAACTTCAGCAATGGCAAACCATTTCTGCATTGGTGGAGACTCGTCCCAGGAAGAACCCATATCCCAGGTCATGTTTGCCGCCAGGGAGTAGGCACTGCACGGCCCTTCATTGAGAATTGTACGAACCTCTTTTTCTCGTTGCCGGTGGTGATATTTTAGTTCGCAGATTCTTTCCCGGCAGTTTTGGAATATACTGCGGTGACCGGGTAAAACAAGCTCTATATCAAGGGCCGAAATTTTGTCCAGGCTCTCCAGATAAACCCCAAGAGGATTCCCCTGCGGATTGCTTTCCGGTTCCGTTAACAGCGATATATTGGGGGTAATATCTCCAAGGATATGGTCCCCTGAAAAAAGAATCCTTTTATGCGGTTCATACAGGCACATGCACCCGTAGCTATGCCCGGGAGTTTCCAGACATTCCAAATGATAATTCCCCACTTGCAGAGAATCACCTTCCCTCAAGATGGTGAATATCTTCGCCTTATCCAGGTCAAAGCTCCGTCTGGGATGCTGTTTCAGCGCTTTCTCCAGCTCGTATTCAGGAAATCCGTTTTTGGAAACAAACCCGGCAGCCTGTTCCCACAAACCTGCCCTACCGTAAAGCGCCAAAGCATCGGATTCATTAAGATATATTTTACTGTTTTCAGATGCCAGGTAATAAGCAAGCCCAAGATGGTCCGAGTGAAAATGGGTTATAAAGATATCTGTTTTATTCAGATCGACCTTTAATACCTTTAACGCCGCATCCATAACATCCCGGCACTCTTTTTTATTCATACCTGTATCTATGATTATATTTCTTTCTTTTCCCTTCAGCACATAAGAATTAACACTCCGCAAAGGGCTTTCCGGCAATGGTACTTCTATCCTGTAGATTTTCGGTAATACTTCTTCAATCAATGGGACCAATCTTACATTCTCCCCTCTGAAAATTTAGGACACAGGTGGGCATGAGGAGGTGGGACAGGTGGGGCACGGGACAGGTGCCACGTCCCACAATTAGAGCAGCTTTTTTAGAAAAATTATTACGGCTATCTCTCTCAAGACAATCCTCTCTTTACCATTCTTCTCTAAAATGTAATTTTTGTCAAGCACGAGCTGCTTTTACTGGGGGAACACCTTTATCATTTTGCTCATAATCTAAATGAGAATAATATAAAGGCTTGATAAAATGGATAACAAAAACCACTTCAGGCTCAGCAGTTTGCCCCTGCGAAAACAGGGGATAGTAGCATCTATTAAAGCAGAAGGCTTTTTACGCAGCAAACTTTTGGATCTGGGTTTTGTGCCCGGTACTGTCGTCGAGCCTGTACGCAGGAGCCCTCTGGGCGATCCCACGGCATACCGGATCAGGGGAACGGTAATTGCACTGCGCTCGGAAGAAGGGGATAAAATCCTTGTTACATTAAATAGGGAGGAGGCAATGATGCCTTGAGCCTTAGTAACCGGTTCGGACTGCGACAAAGGGGACGGTTCTTCCTGTCGCACCT
>JAAYOY010000006.1 GCA_012520035.1 Bacillota bacterium | reverse complement strand
CAGGCTGCTTTCATTAAACTGATCGAACCTCACAAAAATTGTCTCCTTGTGAATTTCCGGATGGTTTTCCAGCATCTCCCTGATTCTTTGGACGCACCTCTTCAGCTTTTCTTTGGGAGTAGTAAGGGCAACACGCAAATTAAAGGTTATCCTGCGTTTCCCCATCCTGGTCCAGTTGGTAATGGGCTCATTTGCCAGGGTGGAATTGGGCACCGTCACCAGCGCATGGGCAAAAGTCCTTATCCTGGTACTCCGAAAAGAAATATCCTCCACAGTACCCTCGACGCTAGGCGTATAGATCCAGTCCCCGGCGGTAAAAGGCTTTTCTGTAAAAATTACAATCCCCCCAAAAACATTGGCAAGAGCATCCTTGGCCGCCAGGGATACGGCGAGGCCGCCAAGGCCAAGGCCGGTAATAAAGGCGCTGATATTGTAACCCCATTCATCGGCAATAATAACTAAAGCCAGCGCCACCAGTACGGCCCTCAACAATTTGATTAAAAAGGGGATCAAGTTCTTATCCAATTCGATCCCGAGTTTCCTGCCGAGCTCCAAGAACAAAAAAGTGCCCGCCAGATTATACAAGCCCCAGGTTATGAAAACTATTACCAGTCCGCGAAACAGCTTCAAAATAAGCATTTGCTGATAAACGGTAAACGGCAATATCGACAGGGAGAGATAAAGGCCGAGAGCCAGGAAAAAATTCCTCAAAGGGATTTCGAAAGCCAGCAGTAAGTTCTCATCAAGGGCAGTTTTTGTCTTTTTAGTTAACTGAAAAGTTAACTTAAATATGTATTTTACAAAAACCTTCCTGAGAAGCAAAAAAAAGATAAAGATTATAAATGCAGCAGCGATTTCTCTTAAAAGGCTGCTGGCGATAAATATCTGGAGCATCTGAACTGCTTCGTACATTTGCCATCACCCTTTGGGATTTTCCATACTTATTTTTATACCTTTTGCATCTGAGACCTTTTAATACTATTTCTTAATCCTATTTCTTAAATATCTCATTCATGCTTCCCGAACGGAAACCTTTCAGATCCAGCGTAACATAGCGGTAACCGATTGCGCAGAGTTTTTCATTAATGTCAGCAGTTCTTCCTATGATACGGGAGAAATCCTCGTGGGGAACTTCTATGCGTGCCAGATTCCCGTGGTGTCTTACCCTGAAAATGTTTATCCCCAGAGAGCGAAGATAATCCTCCGCCTCTTCAACCATGCTCAGCTTTTCTACTGTAATGCGCTCCCCGTAGGGAAAACGCGAAGCCAGGCAGGCGAAGGAAGGTTTATTCCAGGTGGGAAGCCCCATCTCCCTTGATAGCTCGCGAATGTTCTCCTTGGTCAGACCGGCCTCCCTTAAAGGGCTAATTATCCCCAATTCATCCGCTGCCTGCATCCCCGGGCGGTGGTCAAACTGATCGTCAAAATTTGAACCGTCCAGCACCCGGGAAAGGTCGTGTTGGCAGGCTATATCCTGGAGCAACCTAAACATTTCCTTCTTGCAGTGATAGCAGCGGTCAGGAGGATTGGCGACAAATTTTTCATTGGACAGCTCACCCGATGCAATCACCAGGTGCTTCAAACCCAGCTGTTGCGCAATTGTTTGTGCTTCTTTCAGCTCGCGCTGCGGGTGAATACTGGAAAAGGTTGTTACAGCCAGCAGCCGCCCGTCGAGCACATCCCGTGCCACCCTGGCCAAAAACGTGCTGTCTACCCCACCGGAAAAGGAAAGAACTGCTCCCCGGCACT
>JAAYOY010000048.1 GCA_012520035.1 Bacillota bacterium | reverse complement strand
TAACCGCCGCTCAAAAGGGATTACATCTTTCCGGCACAATTATGGGCGGAGGCAGATGCGTTAGAGCGATTAAAAAACATTTACAAGCAGGACTTCCGGTAACCGCTGAGGAAGAGGCCGCCAAAACGGTAAAAGACGATCTGGAAAGAGTTAAAAATCTGGGTATTGCGATAAAAAATTCCCCTCCGGAAGGTTATGAGGTTGTGGATACTAAAGACGTAGATTTAGAAACCCTGGGAAAGGTTTTGGAGTTTTATCACGTCGATCTTCCGCAAGAGGTGGCTATTGCCGTACAGGATCATGGCGAGGCTCCCCCCGGAATGAGCAACCGCAACTTTCGCTTTGAACACTGGAAAAGTTTTATTCAGGGTGGAGGAATGATTTATAACCTCGCCTATTTAACCCCTCCGGATTATCTGACAAGGATGTGGGCCGTTAAAAAAACAGTTCCCCAGGCTCTTGTTATGGATACTTGCTCCGCTGCAATTTTGGGTTCTTTTGAAGATGAATTAGTGCAGAGCAAGCTGGATGAAAGCGTTGTACTGGTAAACATCGGCAACCAGCACACCTTCGCTGCCCTGCTCAAAGGCCGAAGGATCTACGGTATATTCGAGCACCATACACGGCTGCTGGATTCCCAAAAACTGTTCGCACTGATCAAAAAGCTGCGCAGGAAAGAGCTTACGCACGAAGAAATATTTGCAGATGGAGGCCACGGCTGCTATATCGCGCAGGATGCCCCGGAGAGCGATTTTAACTTCGTAGGAGTTACAGGCCCCAGGCGCTCTCTGGCACAGGGACTCGGCTTTCACATGGTCAATCCGCACGGCAACATGATGGTGGCAGGATGCTTCGGGTTGATCGAAGCGGCGAAAAACAGGAGTTAAATATCCTTTATGTGAATAAAAACGTCCATCTATTATACACTTTGATTTTCCTGTACAGCGCAGATTATTATTAACTATAAAAAGTTGCTATTGCTCATTCAGGGCTTTTATAACCTTGTAACAAACACAACATCTGTTCCGAAGTGTCTATTTCATGAAAGATATGTATTACTTTTAGACTAAAATGAATAAATTTCTTTCCACTTTGTAACTGTTGTTTTTATTTTCCTACTATTGCAATTCGTGAATTAAACTGCACCTTTTAACCCTATTTTGAATGGTCTAAACTAATTATAATTTTGGCACAATATTTGCATATTAGAATATAGGAATATGAAGTATTATTTGCCCTTTTATTATTTTTGGGAAGGTGGTGATCATAAAGAACCGTTTAAAGTCTGGGAATATTGTAAAAGATGCAGGTTGTCGTAGAAGCAGTGTTTAAGATGCAGGATCGCTTACTGGTTGCTTATTTGTTATCTGTTACTTTATTTAATCAAATATTAATGAGGAGGGCAATACAAATTATTTTAAGGTGTTTATGAATTCTTATATACAGATACAAATGCAGACATTGCCAGGATTTTGTGAGATTGCTGCGTTAGACTACTATTTCGCGGGTGATTATTAACAAAAGGAGGATATTAATTAAATGAAAAAGATGAAATTACTTGCCTTGTTGTTTATCTTTATTTTTTTGGGAAGTATTTATGTTTGCGGATGTGGTGGATCAAAAACATCAACGCCCGCTCCTTCAACGAACGGAGATACAGAAACTCCCGCCAAAAGTGTCCAACCTGTCGAATTGAACTTTGCAACATGGCACCACCCGGCTTATCCGCTTAATACCGGGATATGGGAACCCTTTTGCCAGGAGGTAGAGGAAAAAACAGATGGAAGAGTAAAGATCTATTTCCATCCCGGAGGGGTTCTGGTTAAAGGAGACGAAACCTATGATGCCGTGGTTACAGGAACGATTGACATGGGCTTTACACTGCAATCGTATACCACAGGCAGATTCCCGCTGACCAGTATCCTGGAATTTCCATTCATGTTTTCTTCCTCAAAACAGGTCTGCCTGACAGCCGCGGAACTTTTAAAGACCAACGCTGCATTCCAGGAAGAATATGGCGAAGTAATACCCGTCTGGGTGGGAGCCACTGATACATCCATGATTGTATCGGCCAAGCCTATAAACACGATAGAAGACCTCAAAGGCCTGAGGCTCCGCACACCGGGAATCATTCAAAACCAGGTCTGCGAAGTTTTAGGAATCGTTCCTGTTTCCATGCCTTATGCGGAGGTCTACGATGCCATCCAGCGTGGGGTTGTTGACGGTACATTCGGACCGCAGTGCTCGATTTTAGAGCATAACTTCCACGAGGTAGCAAAACATGGGGTTTCTTTCGAACTTTACATTACACCGCTTTTTGTCTCCATGAATAAAGGCTCCTGGGGCAAGATATCTCCTGAAGACCAGGCGACTATAAGGGAGATTATGGACCAGCTCCCGCAGAAAATCGGCGAGCAATATGACAGTCGTGTAGAAGCAGATAGAAAAATATGGGCGGAAAACGGCCTTCAGGTAGTCGAATTTTCGGAGGAAGATATGCAAAAAATTCACACCTTACTGGAACCTCTAGAAGAAAAAATGTTGTCCGAAATGGAAGAAAAGGGTATTCCAGCCAAGGAAGTACATGCTGAGATAAAAAGGCTGGCGGAAAAATACAAGTAATCGAATAAAACGGCTCAACACGCTGTAATCTAGCTGTCCAAAGCATAGCTTTCTCTCCCGGGTATTCGGTGTACGGGAGAGAAAGCTATAGCAAAAACACAGTAATAGTGAGGAGAATACAATGCCTTTAATGAAGAAATTAATTAATGGTCTAAACGTTCCTTTCTTAAAGATTTCCATGTATTTAATTCTCTTAATGATGTTTATTACTGTTGCCGATGTAGCAGGGCGTTATTTCTTTAACCGTCCCATTCTCGGGGTTTTTGAGCTTACACGCTTTGGCCTGGGAGCGATTGTATGTACCGCTCTGGGATTTAGCCAAATTAATAAAGTGCATATTGCAATCAATCTTCTGGTTTCACGGTTGCCGCAAGGGTGGCAAAATATTATCGAAACCTTTAATTTTTTAGTAGCGTTTGTCACCTTTGCCATCGTAACCTGGCAAATGTTTGTATACACAGGGCGCCTTTACGCCAGCGGCCAGGTAACCTCGGTGTTGGGTGTTTCCATTTACCCGTTTGTGTTGGTATCAGCTTTAGGGGTTACGTTATTTACTCTTGTTTTGTTCTGGGACCTGATCAAGGCAATATATAAGCTTTTTAGCAGGGGGGTAGAAGATGAGTACAGTTCTCATTGGAGTTCTTAGCTTTGTCGTGCTTTTAATCCTGGTTTTTCTGCACATGCCCATTTCCATAGTCATGGTTGTCGTTGGTACTATCGGTTATGCCCTTGTTGTCAACCCACAAGCTGCTCTTATTAAGCTGGGAACGGATACTTTTAACAATGCTGCTGTTTATACGCTTAGTGTTATCCCCATGTTCCTGCTAATGGGCCTATTTTTAGGAACATCCGGGTTAGCGCGCCGGCTTTTTGATGCTTTTAATGCCTGGCTTGGACATGTCCGCGGCGGCTTGGCTATCGCATCGATTACGGCCTGCGCCTTTTTTGCCGCCGTTTCCGGCTCCAACATCGGCACAGCGGCAACAATCGGCAAAGTAGCCGTACCTGAGATGCGCCTTCACAAATATAAAGATACTTTATCGGCCGGCTGTGTGGCGGCCGGCGGCACACTGGGCATATTAATCCCCCCCAGTTCTCTCATGATCGTTTATGGCGCCCTTACGGAGGAATCTATCGGGAAATTGCTGATCGCGGGGATCCTTCCCGGAATCGTAACCGCTGTGCTGTTAGCCTTTACTGCCTGGCTGCAGGTCAGAATAAACCCCAGCCTGGCACCTACAGGCAAATCTGCACCTTTCAATATAAAGATGCAGACATTAAAAGCAATTTGGCCGGTACCGGTCATCTTTATCATCTCCATGGGGGGAATCTGGCTGGGGGTATTTACGGCAACCGAAGGAGGCGCGATAGGGGCCTTTCTCTCTTTGCTTTATGCCTTTATCACCAGACAGCTGAGTAAAAAAGGGCTTAATTCCGCCCTGGAAGAGACAGCCAACGTTACAGCGATGATTTTTTTAGTTATTATCGGGGGGACGCTTTACGGCCACTTTTTAACGGCCACCAGAATTCCTTTAATCATGAAGGAATACATTGTCGCCCTCAATTTATCCCCCTTAATGCTAATCTTCCTGGTCTTTCTAATTTATTTTGTAGCCGGGTTTGTTATGGATGCCATGGCCATTATTGTTATTTTCACCAATTTATTTTACCCTCTCGTTACTCAAGCCGGTTATAACGGGATATGGTTTGGGGTTATCACTATAATGCTGTGTAATATCGGTTTTTTAACCCCGCCGGTGGGGCCGGTGAGTATGGTTACCGCTTCGGCCACCGAAACTCCCGTAGAAGCGGTTTTCAAAGGCGTCACACCCTTTTGGTTCGCCTTAGTAGCGGCAACTTTTATTCTTATCGCATTTCCTACTATCTCCACTTATTTGCCGGGCATGATGGCACAATAATTGGCGGATATAGAGTTGTCGGATATGCTGACAGGTAAAAACGGAACAAACTGACGGGAAAACCTGACGGGATGTTGCCAAATAATAATACTCAAAGGAAAATAAAGACCGAAACCCTTTGATACTGCCGTTAAGTTAATAGGGTTGGGATAGAATAGGGATAGAAAAGGAATGGAAAAGGCTAGTGGAAATTCTCCAGTAGCCTTTTTCCCTTGTTGTGGATGTTTAGCCTAAATCATAAACCGCCCCTTCCTGAGCGACGCTTACACTTTTAAAAATTTGCTCAGCTTCGTTGAGGTAAAGCTGTGGTTTTCTGAAAGGAAGCAAGTGCGTAAGCAACAGCTTCTCTACCCCGGCCTCCCTGGCCAAGGTAGCCGCTTGCGCAGCGCTTAAATGATTGGCGGCCCCTTTTTGCAAATCTTCCTCCAAGAAATTGGCCTCACATAAAAACAGAGCCGCCCCCCTGGCAAAATCGGACAGTGGAGGAATATATTCTGTATCTGCTGAATAGGCTAATTTCTTATCCCCAGCAAGAAAAGCCCCCACAGCATAACAGGGAACTGTATGTCTCGTTTTTAAAAAAACAAAAGTAAAAGGTCCTATCTGTAACTCTTGCCCTTCCGCAAGCGCTTTAACGGCGTAAACATCCTTATAAGGCAGGCGCATGTATTCTTCCAGCGGTTCTGCCGGGGCAAATACAGGCAGGGGGTAATTGAGAAGACCTCTATCCCGACTAAACTGCAGGGCATAGCGCAGGATAAAAAGATCGGAACAATGATCGCTGTGCAGGTGTGATATAATGACCGCCTTAAGTTTGCTGAGTTCGATAAATTCCTGCATGCGGCTGAGCACACCATTGCCGCAGTCGATCAACACAGCAAAACCTTCATGCTCCAACAGATATCCCGAGCACGCCCCGCCGGCTGCCGGATAAGGCCCATAACATCCCAGTACTGTTAGTTTCATTTATGGAGTACACCTCTACTATTTTACACGGATATAATTATGTACAGAAATTTTTTTGCTCCCTTGCTATCGCTATCATATTCAATATAATAATACCTATGAGCAAAAGTGGGACGAGGGACCTGTCCCCGCGTCTCGCTATTGCTTTTTGGAGACTACCGTAAGGGGAGCAAAAAAAATGTCCAGGCTTTTAATACCCCGGCCGGGAAAAGCTACTTTAATCACAGTATCACCCGGCTTGACTTCTACAACGACGCCTTCGCCCCATTTTTTATGGAATACTCTGTCACCCAGCTTATAGTCATGATCAGGTCGATGGAGATCTGTTTTTTCACCGTCAGGCTTATCCGCAAAAATATATCTCACGGTTTTCCCCTTTTCCTTATTTTTGGAGTTATCGAGAAATTCCTCAGGGATCTCTCTTAAAAAACGTGAAGGTATTTTGTAACGGGTCTCACCGTGCATAAACCTTTTCTTAGCATAAGAAAGGTACAGCTTTTCCTCTGCCCTGGTCATGCCAACATAGCAAAGCCTGCGCTCCTCCTCCATCTCATGCTCGCTGTCAAGCGAACGAAAATGGGGAAAAGTCCCCTCCTCCAGCCCCATGATGAACACCACCGGAAACTCCAGGCCTTTTGCGCTATGCAGCGTCATCAAGACTAACTTGTCCTCCTCTTCAACAAAGTCATCAATATCTGTAACCAGGGAAACTTCCGCCAGAAAATCCTCCAGCGACCCATCAGGATTCCGCTGATCATAGAACGCAGTGACATTGAGAAATTCTGTTAAGTTATCGCGCCTGGTTTCGGCTTCTACAGTACCCTCGCGAAGAAGGGCTTCCAGGTAGCCAGTCTCATTTAAAATATACGAAGTGATATCCCTTACGGAGGAATTCTCCAGTTCCTCTTCAAATTGTTCCAGCAATTTTTTAAATCCCTGCAACTGGTTTAAAGCCCTGCCTGAAAGGCCGGGTACTTCATGAATAATAGAGAGCGCATCATACAAAGACATTCCCCTTTGAAGTATAAATTCCCCGATCTTTGCCTGGCTCGTCGGACCTATGCCTCTTTTGGGGACATTGATGATGCGGGCAAGGCTCAAGTCATCATCCTTGTTAACAAGAACTTTGAGGTAGGCCAGTATATCTTTGATTTCTTTCCTTTCATAAAATTTAGTTCCACCAAATATCTGGTAGCTGATATTATTTCTAACCAGTTCCTCTTCAATCGCCCTCGACTGGGCATGTGCCCTGTACAGAACAGCCATATCCCCGTATGGTATATTACTTGAGGATTTTAAAGAAATAATTTCTGCTGTTATCTTTGCAGCTTCATCCTGTTCATCCTCCGCCTTTATCAGATAGATCTTATCCCCGCCGGGCTTATCAGTCCAAAGGTTCTTTTCTTTACGGCCGGAATTATTTTTTATTACCGCGTTTGCAGCAGTTAATATACAGGCGGTAGAGCGGTAGTTCTGTTCTAATTTTATAACGGTTGCCTCCGGGTAATCCCTTTCAAAGCTCAAAATATTCTTGATATCGGCCCCGCGCCAGCGGTATATGGACTGGTCCGGATCGCCCACCACACAAAGGTTTCTATGCTTTTTTGCCAGAAGGTTGACAAGGATGTACTGGGCATGATTTGTATCCTGATACTCATCAATCAAAATATATAAAAATTTGTCTTGATAAAACTCTAAAACCGCTTCATTAGCTTGAAAAAGCTCAACTGTTTTCATCAATAGATCATCAAAATCAAAGGCATTGTTTGCGGCCATTTTTTCCTCAAATAATGTATAAACACCCGCGACTATCTTCTGGTAATAATCGTCAGCTTCGCTGGAAAACCTCCGCGCATCTTTCAATTCATTTTTTGCATTACTGATCGTCGCCCCAATTGCCCTGGGAGAATAATGTTTTGGATCCAGGTCCAGTTCTTTTAAGCACTGCTTGAGCATTGTTTCCCTGTCAGCAGTGTCATAAATCACAAAATTGCGGTTGAACCCCACTTCGTTTGCATGGCTCCGTAAAATGCGCACGCAGGCCGAATGGAAGGTGCTGACCCACATATCATTGGCAACAGGCCCGATAAGGTTTACCAATCTTTCCTTCATTTCATTAGCGGCTTTATTTGTAAATGTAATAGCAAGTATCTGCCAGGGGAGTACCTTCTCAACTTCCAACAGGTAAGCGATCCTGTGGGTTAGTACCCTTGTCTTTCCCGAGCCGGCACCGGCAAGAATTAAAAGCGGCCCCCCGGTACTGGTCACAGCTTCGCGCTGGGCATCGTTCAGCCCATCTAGAATTGAAGTATTTTCCAATAAAATCATCCTTCCTTCGGATGCATTATAACATAATTATAACTGAAGGTCCTTACCTGCAACATCATTATACCTGGAAAATGATGCCCAAACAATGCGGCACAATCTGTTTTCCAAAAACAATAAGGCAGCCCTGTTCTCCGGAATTTGTTATTTTGGGATTTGTAACGCCTGACGTTTAAGCGAATAAAATAAAGCAACTCCTATGTACACCGGCACGGAAGTGCGCCCTGCAGGTAACATTTATACTGCAAAATTGATGTTAACCCTGCATTGTAAAATGAACAAACTTACGGTGAGATAATATGTACCAAACCTTTAATTTATACTCGCCTTTATCTCCTCCTAAGGATTATTATGAATCAACGCTAGATTGGGTCGAGTGTTCCCCGTTAGCAAAAACACAAATATTATGCGAAATATACCCGCCAATACCTGTACCAAAGGTTCTTAGAGAAGAGGAAAAAATATTATTAACAGGAAAACCGGAGTGCAGTAATAAAGCATTTGTTGTCAAAATACCCTGCGGGCGCGTCTGGGGAGAAAAAGCGGTTATTTCCCCGGATAATAAGCTTCTCTGGGATGTTTCAGTTGAATGGGCCAGATGGCCTAAAGAGCATTCTATATTTCAACAAAAAAAATGCCGCCCTTAACAAAAACCAACAAAAAGGTGGCTGTTCTAAACCATCCGGCAGCCTACAACTATTATCATTGGATGCTCGAGGTACTGGCCAGGATTCACCTTCTTCAAGAAAGTCGCTTAGCAATTGATAAATACATCATTAACCACCGTGCGTTGCCATTTCAGCTGGAAACGCTCGCGCCATGCGGTATTACCCCTGAAAAAATAATTCGCCCCTATGAGAGTTTTCACATCCAGGCAAAGGAATTAATCGTGCCTTCATATGTCAATCTCCCCAATTTATGGTCTGTTAATTATGTTAGAAAAATTTTTTTGTCAGATAAAAATAAACCGCCGGAAAGCAAAGGTAAAAGAATCTACATCAAACGGCAGTCTTCTAGAAAGGTGCAGAATGAAGAAGAGCTCTTGAGCATTCTAAACAAGTATAATTTTAAAAGCATAGTGTTGGAAAAAATGCCACTCAAAAAACAACTGGAAACCTTTTACAACGCCACGGTTATCATTGCTCCCCATGGCGCCGGATCAATTACTAAAAGTTCTGTTGTTGGTTGTATGAACTCAAAAATCTCTAACGAGCCTCCAGGTAGCGTTTAATTCCCAGAGCAATAGCCTCAGCCGCTCGCCTTTGAAATGCTGAATCGGCCAGAAGCATCTCTTCCTTCGGGTTTGAGATAAAGGCTACCTCAACCAGCACGGCTGGAATCGGGCAACTCCGCAAAACAAGGAAATTCGCCTCCCGGATACCTTTATTTTCTCTTTGCAGACGGTTAATCAGCTCTGCCTGAATATAACCCGCCAGCGCCATTGATTTATGGGCAAGCGCATTTTGGTGGTAAAAAGTCATTGTACCCCCCATCGAGGGGTTGGTTGAGGCATTGGCATGGATACTAACCAGCAGGTCGGCACCGGAAAGGCTTCCCACAAGAGCCCTTTCCTCAAGCGACAACCCGGTATTGGTTTCGTTGGTATAGATGACTGTGTAGCCCTCATTTAATAGAATATTGCCCAATAGCATGGAGATCCTGCGGTTAACATCCCATTCCCTCAGGCCCGAAGGGCCGATGGCTCCCGGATCATAACTGTCCCACTCGCTAAGCGTGCCGTGACCCGGGTCAATGACAATAACCTGCCGGGCGGGATCTGCGGTATCGATATAAATGGTTATTGTTTTGCCGTCTGAAGAGCGGTCCAGGGCATAAGTTGCCGGGGTTTGAAGATCGGCGACAACCCGCACAGTCCGCTCATCCAGCTGACCCAGCCGGACCCCCCTTACAGCTCCGTGATTTACCTCCAGTGAAGGCGCCGGATCGTCTTCCCCTGTGCGGGCCGAAAAGTCAAAAACAAACCGCGAGGGGTTATTCAGTTGGAAGGATGAAGGCATATTTAGCGGAGAATCGGCGCTTATCTCCAGGACAACTTTACTGCCGTAATGCTCGGCCTTTAAATCGGTAATAAAGGGCAGCTCACCTGGCCTCAGCGGTTCCCCCGCACTCCAGCGGCTGATTAAATTGCCCGTTTGGTTTCCGTCTGAATCAGATTTCACCTTATTACCGTCATAGCGCACCGCTACAAGCCAGCCGGCAATCCAGCCGCTGCCGCCGCCCGGAAGGCGCACTGCATACCAGCTGCCTTCTTCACTCAAAATATCCAGCCGCTGCCCCAGGGTGGCCCTGGAGATCACCGGATGCTGCAAACCGGGACCGGAGCGAATATTGACCGAAGGCTTCATAACCAGTGCGGAGCGTCCGGCATCAGCGGGCATTGTATATTCCCCGCTCAGCTTTGTACCTCCGGTTGATGTACCGACAAAATCCACCAGCCAGCCGGCTATCCAGCCCCTGTCACCGCCCGGAAGCTCTACCTGCAGCCAGGAGCCGCTCTCTGCCAGTACTATCAGCGATGTGCCCTTTGAAACCTGTGTCAGACGGTCATAATCCGTTCCCGGCCCGGAACGGATATTTACATTATTACCGTTTACGATAGCTCTGCGTTTCTTTGTTTCAGTTTCAGTTTCGGTTTCAGTTTCGAATTCCGGTTGAGGGGGAGGCTGCGACTCGATGACTACTGTCCGCTCTTCCTTGCGCCAGAATACCTCCAGACCAAATGTTTCGGCCAGAAAGCGCAAGGGAACCATCGTGCGACCGCCTTTAAGAACAGCCGCAGTATCAAGTCGTTGTTCCTCCCCGTTAACATACGCTGTCTGCTGATCAATATATAACTCCACTATTGTACCGGGCTGAGAAACCCTGACCAGTTTTTTCTCCTTTTCCCAGCTCACATAAAACCCAAGCGTCTCCGATACAAAGCGAACAGGAACCATTGTGCGGTTATTTGCATCTATATAGGCAGATACATCTGATTGTGCGACCTGGCCGTCCACAGTAATCTTTATCGTTTCTGCCGCCTCTACCTGAACTGTGCCTGTCCAGAGCAATAGTAAAATTAATGACATAAAAAAATATAAGGGAAACCGGCCTTTCATATTTTATAACCTTCCTTTTTGTAAAATAACCACAAAATGCCTCTTATTACCTTATAACGTATAGCTTGCCAAAAAGATACGCCAAGAAATGACAAAATATGGTATAAAAAATGGAACCTGCAAGTTCCATCAAATTTAATATTTAACGGTTTTTGTAAATAAAAAAAGCGTCCTTGCCAAAGAATTGATAAGGGCGCTTTTTTTCTGGAAATGATGTTTACTGCGGCTGGTACATGCCGCTGTTTTTCATATAGTTAAATATCCCTTCCCCGTGCTCCTGTTCTTCCTTTTGTATGTGGTTTAATGCCTGGCGAACGCTGTTTTGCTGACATTCAAAGATTGCCGTGTCGTAAGTTCCGGAGACATATTTTTCCGTCATCAGCATATCGTTACAAAGCCCGGCATCATTGGGATTATTGGAACCCTGAAGATTTTGACCGGGCACCTGTTGTTGCTGTTGCTGCTGTTGTCCTTGCATGGAGGGAGTTTGCCCTTGAAGAATTTGTTCCAGCGTATTGTAATGCTGCTGTTCCTGCTGCGCATAGCCGTTAAACAATTGCTTTAGCTGGGGGTCTTGAGCCTGTTGAGCATATGATCTGTATTTGTCTATACAAACCTGCTCATGTTTTAGCTGATCCTGCAACAGCAACTTTTCTTTCTGACTCAACTGATTGGCCATTTTTCCCTTACCTCCTGTTATTTATTGCATTTCATATTTTTCTACAAAACAAGGGTAATTATGCAAAATCTGCTGGAGATAAGGTTTCGTATATCGGCGCTTGTTTCAAATAAATTAAATACTTCCGGAAAGATGCAATCGTTACATCCTTTATTTTACAAGCCTTAAAGCCTGTTTTCATTCTCTGCTGCTTTTTCGTTAATTTTTGTTATCCGTCTTCTATTACTCCTGGGCAGGAGCTTTTCAGGAGGATATTCCCAATTCCTTCTCCACAACCGCTGCCAGGCTCCGGGAGATTTCCTGAAGAAGCGTGCTTTTTTCCCCTTCTACCATGATCCGGATCAGCGGTTCGGTTCCCGAAGGCCTGATCAAAACCCTTCCCCTGTTCCCCAATTTTTTTTGCGCCAGCTTAATTGACTCTGCAATACGTTCATTGTTTTCCCAGCCATCCTTATTTTTAATGCGGCAGTTTACCAGCAACTGGGGCAGGGGGCGAATAATCGATGAAAGGCGGGACAGGGGCTCACCCTTCTCGACCATGACCTTTAAGAGCTGCAGCGATGTAAAAAGCCCATCACCGGTAGTCATCGGCCCGGCAAAGATGATATGCCCGGACTGTTCGCCTCCCAGAACACATCCGCTGCGGAGCATCTCCTCCAGGACAAAGCGGTCTCCCACCTGCGTGCGAATAACTTCAAAACCGTGTTCTTCCCCGGCTATATCCAGGCCCCCGTTGCTCATCACCGTAGCCACGATTTTCCTCCCGGGAAGCATGTCCTTCTCAACCAGGTAGGAGGCGCAGATAGCCATTACAGCATCGCCATCTACCAGTTCCCCCTTTTCATCCACGGCGATCAGGCGGTCCCCGTCACCGTCAAAAGCCAGGCCCAGGTTGGCCCCGTGTTTACGGACAGCCTTCTGCAACAAATCCGGGTTTGTTGAACCACATTTTACATTAATATTCGTCCCGTTCGGGCTGCTATGTAAAGAGATTACATCCGCCCCCAACTCCCTGTAAATATGCGGGGCAATTTTCCAGAGCGAACCATTGGCACAATCCAGAATAACTTTCAGCCCCTTTAAGCCGGGAGCTTCTTTTTTTAAGAAAGTCAGGTAATGCTGCAAAGCTTTCCCGGACCTGACCGCCCTGCCGACTCCCTCGCCCCCCGGACGGGGAAGATCGTCCGTATCCCTATAAAAAAGCTCTTCCGCCTTTGCTTCCAGTTCTAAACTCAGCTTATAACCATTTGCATCAAAAAACTTTATACCGTTATCCCCTGCCGGATTGTGGGAAGCAGAGATCATAACCCCCCCGGCGGCTTTTAAAGCAACAGTTAAATAAGCTACTGCCGGCGTAGATACAACCCCCAAAAGGCGGACCTGCACACCTGTGGAGGTAATGCCTGCCACCAGAGCCCCTTCCAACATGGTTCCGGAAATCCTGGTATCCCTGCCCAGCCAAAAGAAAGGTTGCGCTGTACAGCTACGGCTTCCCAGCAAGGAAGCAACGATACGTCCCATTCTAAACGCCAGCTCCGGAGTCAACTCCGAGTTGGCCACTCCCCGGATCCCGTCTGTCCCAAACAATTTTTTCATCTGCTCACCTAATCCTTTGATAGCTTAAGATTACTCAATCGGGAAAATTCTAACCGTTACAGTTTTGTGCTGAACCGGCCTTACCCCTTCAGGAAATATCAGGGGTACCTCTATCGTGGAGGGAAGTTCTAAATCATCCAGAATAATCGCCTCCGTCTGCAAAGAGTTGATCTCCTCTAAAAGAAACCATGGTCCTTCTACAGTTACTATGGAAGGCTCAAAAGAGACAACCTCAACTTTATCCTCCACGTTATCCACGAAAATAACCTCTACAGGAACATCCTTTTGAGGCAGGCTAAAGCTGACCGTAACCTCAACTTCTTCAGGAGCTACTGCTACCCCCTGGACGGGTTTTTGCTTGTCATCCACCGGTACAAGCTTGATACTGTCATTAATAGTGCCTTCGGCACCGCCCACATAAATTGAAAAGACAACACTGTGGACAGAATCAACCTTATCGCGGGTTCCCCTGACGAATACTTCCTCGGGAGAGAAGCTGACCTCATCAACAATTTTTCCTCCTGCAGGCTCTCCCTCCAGACTGCCTTCCACATTCATCTGTTTCGTGATCAAATTTTCCAGGATTATTGTTGCCTTCGCCGGCTCAATACTGACAACGCTCAAACCTTGTGGCGCTTCGGCATTAATACGAATTTCGTGTCTGCCTTCCTTTTTCCCGCTCAGATCGACATATGCCTCCAGGTGCGCGGGGGTTAAACCGTCAAAAGCCTGGGGGACTCCCTGCAGCGACAGGGTAATGCTATGATCCATGTTTATTATTACCAGGTCCTCCCCCAGGTTACGATATGAAAGGGGGATATTGCCAAAAGAGCGGCGGGCTTCAAGGCCAAGTGCCTCCTGGCTATCCCCGGACACAAAAAACCAGAGAAGCAGGGCGAGGAAAAAGGAGATAATTTTAGCAAAGTTTCTACTCTCAATTATTTTACTCATCGTTCCCATCGTCAATATTAAACCTCCATGGGAAAATAGAAGAAATGCTTCTCTTTTTCTTCGTAACCGAAAAAAAGTTCATCAGCGTACTGCGCAGGGTCTTCTCATCAAGATAACGCGTCAATTTACCATTGTTGGCAAGGGAAATAACACCGGTCTCTTCGGAGATAATAATTACTACCGCATCAGACACCTCGGTAATTCCAAGCCCCGCACGATGCCTGGTTCCCAGCTCTTTGCTGAGATTGGGATTCTCCGTAAAAGGAAGAAAGCAACCTGCGGCAGCGATGTTCCGGCCCCTGATAATCACAGCGCCGTCATGCAACGGACTGCGGGGGATAAAAATATTGATCAACAGCTCCGCCGTAGTAACCCCATCGATGAGTATGCCCGTTTCAATTATGTCATTCAAACCGGTTTCCCGTTCCAGGACAATGAGGGCCCCAATTTTTTTCTTAACCATAACAGGTATGGCTTTGAGGAGTTCGTCGAGCACCTCCAGGAAATCCTCATCCTCCCGTTCGTAAAGGGATCTCTGAAAAATTTTGCCTCTGCCAAGCTGCTCCAGGGCTTTTCTCAGCTCCGGCTGGAAGATAATAGGAATAGCAACAAGGCTTATCGTCATTAATCCCTGCAGCAGCCAGTTTACAGTCCTCAATCCGAGCAGATTGCTGAAAAATAGGGAAATCAGAAGAACAATAAGTCCTTTAACCAGCTGTTCTGCCCGGGTACCCTTGATAAGGAGGATAATGCGGTAAAAAATGTACGTTATTATGGCAATATCTAAAACATCACGCCATTCCGGGCGGAACTGAATAATGCCGGTTAAAATTTTTTCCCACATATATATTTTCCAACCCCCTGCTGCCCAGCCGTTTATTTTTTAATTCTGCCTCCGGCAGTCTAATTCCTTTTTGGAGGTGCTTTTTTTTCAGCTTTGTTAACTGGCAAATAATTCTCTTGTAAGTAAGCCGGCTTATTTGATGCTTTCTGCAGCCTGCCGCTGCGAAAAAATTACGCGCAGTGCATTTGTATTCCCAAAATGCAGAAAAACCGCCTGATTTGCAGAAATTGCAGGCGGAAGTATAAAATCCTGCGCGCGGTTACCTCTTTTGCTACTGAACTCCCGCTATTCGCTGCAACGGAAGTTTCCTTAACCGGATCAAGGCTCCTCTCCATAAATATGCCCTGTAAGCCTGATAGTATGACCACATTTTTTACAACTCTTATTTTTCAAACCAATATTTTTCAAGCTGTAACCATTCCGGCGGATAAGCAGCTCACCGCAATCCGGACAATAAGTGGAGCTTCGTTCATCATCGCCGACGTTGCCAAGGTAGACATAGGAGAGCTTCCCGTAAGCCCTCTCCCAGGCAGCATACATGGTTTCCAGGGGGGTAGGAGGCAGATCCATGCGGTAACTGGGAAAATAACGGCTAAAGTGTACAGGAATCTCTTTATCAAGGCCGGCCACCCAGTCAATAAAACTTCCTATTTCCTCCGGGCTGTCGTTGAGGGATGTTACTATCAGGTAGGTAAGCTCAACATGACACTCTAAAAGGGCTTGCTCAACAGTTTTAAGGACCTGTTTAATGCCCTTTCCCCGGCAGTGACGCCGGTAAAAACTATCCTTGAAAGCCTTAACATCGATATTCATACCATGAATAAATGGCAAAAGCTCCTTCAAGGGCTCCTCATTAATAAAACCGTTGGTAACCAGAACATTTTTATAGCCCTTTTCAGCAATTAACTCTGACGTATCGCGTACAAATTCAAACCACACAGTCGGCTCGTTATAGGTATAGGCTATACCCAGCTGTTCCCTGACCGGCCTTACCTCGAGGATGCCGAGGAGATTCTCAGCAGATATTTTCTCCCCCGCACCGGGCACCCCTCCCCTGGCCAGAGTCCAGTTCTGGCAAAAAGAGCAGTTCAGGTTGCAGCCGGTAGAACCCAGGGATAAAATATCATACCCGGGGAAGAAATGGTAAAGAGGCTTTTTTTCAACGGGATCAAAAGATAGAGCAGCGCAAAGGCCGTAATTCATCGTTACCAGCTTGCCGTTTGCTACCTTGCGGACACCGCAGATCCCTTCCTGCTCCTCCTTCAGATTGCATTCCTGGGGGCAAAGCCTGCAAATAAAAGAATCTTTTTCTCTGTTATAAAAACGAGCTTCTTGCATACTACTTCCCTTCTGCGTACTCATGTTCCTCCAATCAGTAATAACGTTTTACTTCAAAGCGGTAAATTTCTAACGGCTCATCTGGAAAGATACCCGCTTTCTGTCTTGCAATAGCTAATTGCTCTTCTACAGTTGAAACCCCTTCCAGGTCCGGCAACAACAGGCCCGTTCTCCCGCCGCGGCGCACAATTACACCAAAACGTTTAGGGTCAAGCTCGTTAATATCCGCCACTTTTTCGGGTTCGGAGAGAACATCTACAGAATAGGTTAGCTCCGGGAGCTCATCCTCGGAAACAGGCGGAAATCTCGGATCTCTTAAACCGGCGCTGACCGCATTGGCAGCGATCTCTCCTGCCAGCGTCCTCTTCGTTGGGCTTATCGTTCCGATACAACCCCTGAGCTCACCTCTTTTCTTGATGGATACAAAAGCAGCCCCCGGCTTTTGAAGATCCGGGGTGAGATCCGGAGGAATAGAAGGAAGTTTCTCCCCCCGAACGCGGCTCTCCAGCGCTGCCCGGGCAATCTCCGTGTAAATGCTTCTTTTTTGAGGCACTAAGCTTCCCCCTCCTTTACGGGTGTTAACAGAGCCACTAAGTAACCGACGCCAAACGGCCCTTCGTAGGACAAAACCTCCGGTTTAATCTTGTTTCCGGAGAGAATACCCAGCAAAATTAAAATAGAACGCAGGCCGCACTCCCCCGCAACTGAAACCAGCCTTTCATCCATTTTCAGCAGGTTCTCTACGCTGTAATTCTTTATATTCTCTACTATTTGCCGGTCATATTCCCCCCCGAGAGGGTTGTAACCTGCCGGAGCATCCCTGGTTAGCCGGTGGGATAGATCTCCGCTGGCAATCACTGCAACCCTGCGTCCGGAAATCTCCACCGCCTTTTTTACTGCCTCCCCAAAACGAAAAAGGTCATTAAAGGGGAGCATGGCAAAGGTGATGGCGACACAGCCGGCCGCAAAACCCGCCTTTTCCAGGTAGTAAAGGGGCACCATTATACCGTGATCCAGGGTAGTAATATCCCCCCGCATCCGGTTATTATTTCTTCTGAGCAGATTTACGGATATATTTACTTTACGGCTCTCTTCGGCAATGGCATTGACGAGTGGGAGATCATTTTTAACACTGAAGCTGACACCGGGAACCCCAAAATCCCTGAAATCCCCCTGCAGTTCCTCATCGGCCAGGATGGCCGGGGCATCCCTGAAAACGGGGCCATGTGGCGTAATAAAGATCACCGTTTCAGGAAAAAGGGCGGCAACCTGTTTGCTTAATCTTCCTAAAGCATTCGCTGTACTGCGTACCCTGTCTATTTCCCTGCCGCCGATTTCCGGGATAATCAGTGGCGGGTGTGGACAGATGCCTGCGATTAATACACTCAATGAGACCCCCCCTAAAAACTGAATAAATAAGCATTAAAATAAAGTGCTGCAAGTGTAAAAGGAACTGCGCCTCTTAAATCAACCCTTCTTTTCGCAGTAGCCCTGTATACTCAATATCTCAACGTTCCACCTCAGAAAAGCGCATTAGCCGACCGCTATCTTCAGTATTCCAGTCTTCTTTTTCTTTTATGTTCCTGCCTGGCCATACAGCATAGAATACCTGTGGTATATATTCGTCAAAGAAAAAGGAAATCCTACATTATAAATGATAATCTAAAGATATTGCCCTTTTGCTATCATTGGCAAAGGTAACTGATGATCCCCAAATATATTGCCCAGGCAATTTTTTTCTGGTATTCCGGACTGTTTAAAAGCTCTGCCTCTTCCGGATTGGAAAGGAAGCCCGCTTCCACGATAACACCGGGGATGGAAGTTTCCCTGAGTATATAATAGTCGCCGCTTTTAGCCTCCCGATCCGTATTTTTAAGGATGCGGATCAGCTCATTCTGGATTGCCGAGGCCAGCAGTTTCCCCTCCTCGCTGCCCTCTCTGTAAAAAACTTGCGCCCCACGCCAGATCGAAGAGGAGATGCAATTAGCATGGATGCTAATTAAAAGTTCGCCTCCCCCTTCTTCTATTATTTGACAGCGGTTTTTCATATCTAACCTCTTTTTGGGTCCGGCCGTTATTTCCAGAAAATCCAGGTCTTTCTCTCTCGTCAGCACAACCCAGGCTCCGCCCTGCTGCAAATAATCCCGAAGGCACAGGGCAATTTTAAGGACAATATCTTTTTCCTGAATTCCATTTCTGATTGTACCCGGATCGTAACCACCGTGTCCGGGATCAACGCAAATAATTCTGCCCGAAAGGGGAAGAACCGCCTGGGCAGGGGAAACCCTGCCATCAAGGTTCCCGCACCAAAGTAGAATGCTCACGGCACCGGAAAACAAAAAACAGTATGCCAATTTTTTAATGGGGAACCTGACCGCACGAAAAATAATATATTTAATCACCGCCAGCCCTCCTCCTAACTATTTATACTCGAGCAAGAAGTGAAACATTAAAAAAAACACGATGACCGGTCGTGTTTTTTTAAATAGTTATATTACCACAGCTTCCTTTGTATTCATTGGCCTAGAGGCGGATTATTTCCGCTTGCAGTTTCCCGCCTTCAATATTGAGCAGAGCACAGGAAGGCGTACTACCCCGGCGGGGATCCCCCACCGAACCGGGATTCAGGAGAAGAACATCCCCACGTTGCTCAAGAAAAGGAACATGACTGTGCCCAAAAACCAGCCCATGAATCCGGTAGCCATTAAATTTCTGCAGCACCAGATCAGCTGCACCCCGGGGAATTCCCGATCCATGCACCAGGCCCAGCGATATTTCCCCCAGATGGACAATCTTCTCAACACCCAGCTTCATTTTCAAATAAAGCGGATCCATATTACCCGCTACAGCCTCAACCGGGGCAAGGACCCTGAGTTCATCCAGGACACTTTCCTCTTCGATATCACCGGCGTGCAGTATCAGGTCGACGCCTTCCAGCAGGCCGATAAGGCGGGAAGGCAAAAAAGAAGCACGGGCAGGAATATGCGTATCGGATACTACACCGATTAACCCATTTTTTAAAACATATCTAACCTCCTGCATAAGGCACCCCCCTGTTATACAAAGTGCTGCTCTTTATAGCTTTTATTCTTTCCTTGCGCCTCTAATTCCTTCCGGTTTTTTATACCGCAAGAGATAATCAGGAAAAACCGTGTATCCCGACCGAATAAAATCAAAAAAAATAGATAAATTAAAAAGAGCAAAGTATGTACAAAAAAGAATAACCCGATACACAAGGAGGCAACTCGATGAGAGAAGATGAACGCTTACCCCAAAATATAAACCGCAGGGCTGCAGGAGAGATATCTCCTTACGGATTGTGGGGCCAATTGGAAAGAATGCACCGTGAAATGAACAGGCTTTTTGAAGAAACTATAGCACCTTTCAGGGATGGGAATATGTTCGCTACCTTCAGGCACAGCGTTGAAGAAGAAGGGGCTAACATTATCGTATCTATGGAGATGCCGGAAATCGAAGCGAGGAATGTGGAAATAGACGCAGCCGAAAACTATATTACCATCAAAGCCCAGCATAAAGAAGAGCGCACAGGTGACGAATTCACAGAAAGGCGTTTCGGGCGCTTTCAAAGTACCATCCCCCTGCCCAAAAAAGTGCTGCCTGAAGCTGCCGAAGCCAACTATGAAAACGGTATTCTCCAAATCAGGCTTCCCAAAAAAGAGGAAAAAAGGGAAGATACCTTCAGGATTAACGTCAAAAGGCCTCCTCATTAAAACAAGCACTGCACTGAAATAAGCGCTGGCAGGATCCTGCTTTTTGGAATACGGTCCGGAAAAAGCATAAAATAACCCCGGAGCTTATCATATCATGATATGTTCCGGGGTTTATAGTATATTCTTTATACCTCAAAAGAAAGGGTTTTAGACGCCTTCGTCGAAATAATTTGATGGGGAAAGAGCTTAAAAGAACATCCGTGTAATCATCTTGTAGTTATTATCAATAGCTGCCCGGCCTTTGATTATTTGCATATGTCCCGGCAGCAGCCATTCCACATCCTCAATACTTGAAAGTTTGCGGATACTATTGCC
The DNA here is from genome assembly GCA_012520035.1 of Bacillota bacterium. Classification (GTDB taxonomy): domain Bacteria; phylum Bacillota; class Dethiobacteria; order DTU022; family UBA8154; genus DUQX01. The sequence goes on along the minus strand of JAAYOY010000048.1, from coordinate 11,976 downwards.
CAGGGCTTCCATGCTGCCGTCAGGAAAATCCGTCCTGCCGATGCTTCCGCTGAAAACAGCATCTCCGGTAATCAAAGCCTTTTCCCCGGGGAAATAAAAGCTTAAGGAACCTGGAGAGTGCCCGGGAGTATGTATAACCTGAATTATTTCCTTTGCCTCCGGCCCGAGCTCCAGCTCCCCTTCCTGCAGGAAAATATCAATCTCGGGCAGGGCAGTATTTTGCCCTGTCAACCTGTCAAAAAGACGGGCAAGTTGCACCATATGTTTCTCTTCGTCCTTATGCATGGCTACATTTATCTGCTTTTTTTTCTTAATCGCTGTAGCGGCTTCACAATGATCGCCATGGCCATGGGTACAAAGAATCAGGTCAAACATATCGATGTTAAAACCATCTTGCTGAAGTGCCGTCAACAGATTCTCCAGGCAGTTTTCTCTAAATTCGTTTTGAATGTGCCCGGGATCAATGAGAACTACCTTTTCCCCGGCGTAAACATAAGTATTGCAATTGTTGCCTCTCCCCCGCCAGGGATAGCAATATATTTTTTCTGTCAGTTGCATAAAAAAAGTCCTCCTTATCAGCTTTAGAGTTAGATTTAATTAGCACTCATGTTACATATTATAACATAAAATATTTTTAAAGGAGGTGAGATCTTGGGAAAAATGAAATCAGCGCTGGAAATAGCGTTGGAAAAGGCAAAAAAACTCAATACAGATGGGAAGAACACACTTGATGAAATAGAACAGAAAAAATATGTGCGGGCCGCCGCAACCCTGGGAAACTCATTTCTGCAGGGAAAGGTTAAGCAAGAAGGAGTCAAGGAAAGCATCCTGCGTTACCCGGAGAGGTACCGCAAAGCGGCAATTACTTCGTTTATCAAACAGATAACAGGAGAAATGAATTTCGAAAATACTCCGAAAATCCTGCAGGCTATTAGCTATTTAATAGAAGACGACACCAGGATAAATGCCTGTAAAGAAGCGGAAAAATTATTTTATCAATACATGGCGCAGCTGAAAGAAAATTTTTCCCGGCTGCAGGAGAACACCACAAAATTACTGCACAAAAAGTTGGAAAGGGAAGGAATCAGAGGTTCCGCCATCGCAGATTTCAACATCAGAAACTCAAAAGAGTGGAAAGAAACCTCGGCACAGTTACAAAAAGAATACGGAGCAATTATCGAAAACTTTCGCTCCGCAGTGCTCAAAGAGGAATAAAACAGGCATCTCACCACGAAATATATTTAAGAAGAAGAAGCCAAACCCGGGACACTTTCACCGCTATCCCGGTCACTTATCAGCAGCTCCAAAAACCCTGCTGAAGGCCTGACCCTCCAGAGCCGGTTTTCCATCCTTACCTCCCAGCTTTCATTTAACAGTTTGAACTCGTTATCCTTATCCGACAGGTGTACACTAAAATCTACAAATACCGGCTTTGAAGGGTCAGGCTTTACTTCCGTTGGGGCAAATTCATAAAAAACAGGTTTCAATACCCATTGATCTTTCCAATTCGGGTAACTCAGGTGGTTCAGCTCATAATCCGTAATCTGAAGCGCATATGCCTCCTTCCAGTCCCTTTTCTGCAGCGCTTCAAGAAAATGCTCTACGGCCTGTTGAGGAGTTCTGCCGAGGGCATCCTCCCCCGCTTCAGCTCTTGCACGGGATAATGATATGGAAAGATTGTCCGCCTCCTCAGTTGTTAAAAAGGATGCGGGTTGATAGCGATTACCGGCATTCCAGAGCAGGTACTCATCAATACCCAGTTCCAGGGCTGTCTCGATCTGCATGCGTATTTCTGCCGGACCGTACGGAATAGCTCCTTTAACCCAGGAAGTAGCGGTAAAGCCCTGCAGCCACGGGCGAATAATGGCAGGCTTCTTTAGAGCAGCATTGCGCTTGAGAGCATCTGTCAGGGCATGCCCCACTGTTTCGCCCGGATGTGCATCCGGAACGGATAGCCCAAAGTAGCCCGGGCCATAATGGCTTGGATAAACCATGGGACAGATATAATCAACATAAGGTGACATCTCCTCCCATGCCTGGCCTATGCGGTCACTATCCCCCCAGGAAGTGGCAGTAACTCCAAAAACATCGGCAGCAAGGTAGACGTTGTATCCGGCCATTTGTTCGGCAGCATAGATCAAGAAATCGCGGATTACTTCTTCTTTGGGGATATCCTCCCCCGGATAACAGGCCTCCAGGTCGAGCAGGCGGGCATTTTCGGGAAACCGAATATAATCGAATTGTATTTCCCGAAAACCCAGCAGGGCAACCTCACGGGCAACAGCAATATTGTAATCCCATACCTTTTTTTCATAGGGGTTTATCCAGGCTACCCCATCGCGATCTCTCCAGAGACCGCCCGATTTCCTCTGTATTGACCATTCCGGCTTTAATTCGGCCAGATAAGGGTCTTTGAAAACCACGATACGCGCAATGGGATAAATCCCTTTACTGTGAAGCTCATCCAGCACTGCTTTCAAATCCTTAATCGGTGCTGAAAGGTGAGCCCCCAGCTCTCTGACGATATCAATATCTGTATCATAAGTAATTTTACCATGGTCATTTTTTACATCGATAACCACCGCATTGAGTTCCGTAGTTTCAATCATATTCAACAATTCCCCATAGCGGGAATGCCCCACCGTATTCCCTGTCAGATATATTCCACGCGCTTTTACCGGCGGGTTCTCCTTCTGTACCAGGGGCGGCAGCGGAACATAAAAGGAACCCAGTTCCTTTTTACGTTTTTCCTCCAGCTTCCTTCTCTCTTCTAAAGCCTGCCGTTTTTCTTCCTCCTGCGCCAGCCGTTCCGCCAGTCCTTCTTCTTGGCGATTAATATCTTCATCATTATTAACGCCGTTTTTATCCCCGTTCCCTCCTTCAGCTTGAACAGCGGGGAGAGAGCCATGCCTCTTCTGATCCAGAGAGTATGCCAGGCATCCGCTAAATAAAAGGGGCAGGATTAACAAGAAAACTAAAAAAGAAATAAATACTGGACGGTTTCCCGGCGAAAAAAACAGTAAAAAATCTTTTCTTAATTGAAATAAAGACATAAAAGATATAATCCTCCCCTGTTGTTTTTTGGTTTTTGAAGATAAAAATAGTAAAATATTGTTAACATAACTTTAGCTGAATCTGAGAAAAAAGTCGAACAGCACAGGGGGGAATGAGGATAGAAAATAATCATGTTTTCCTTAATAATCTTCTGATTTTTACATATTTCGAACTTTGTGCATGATCTCACGTCGAATGCAATCAATCTCCTCAAAATTCATATGCGGTATGTAATAGTGCTCCAACTCATCATGCAGTGATTTGGCTTTTACCAGGAAACCGATAGCGCTCTTCAGGGCGCTGCGATAATTCAGGAAAAACTCCTCTTTCTCAGCCTGCAGCTGCGGGGAAAACGGTGCTGCCAATTCCCTGGTATCTATTACACGGCGTGCCCCGGAGTTGTTGTAATAATGGGGCTCCTTGCTCATGATTACCGCTACTCCCAGCTCTGGAATTACCAGATGTTCCACCTTCGCGGGATTAAGTCCGCAGTGGTAAGCTTCAATGTAATATCCACGCAATTTTCCGGTATCCACGATCCGTTCAACAACCTCGCTCATACCTGCCCCGAAATCTCCCTGCAAGATATAAATATTTGAATACCCGCTTACCAGCGTATCCAGGAAATTGACCATGCCCTGTGGGGTAATAGCCGAGGCAAAAAGCCTCCTGACCTTACCGACTTTTTTGGGGACGGTTTTCCCGGTAAAGATCTCTTCCAGCAGCTCCAGGCAAAGGCGATCCAGCAAGCTCCGATCAAATGCCCCATCAATACTGTATAAACTCTCCATCCCCTCCAGATAAAGTCTTGCCGGGGATAAATGCCTGTAAACATTTTTGAATGTCCTTTTGATCTCCGCGCTGAGCTTAACGATTGCTTCCTTGCTTTCCATGATCCCATCCGTAGACCAGTATTCCCCCAGATGAATGATTTGGTCAACAGCCCCCGGGTATTGCGGATCCACTATATGGGGAGATGTGCCATCTAAAAATGCCACCCTCAGGGACGGTATTACCAAACCGTCTAAGGATTCACTATCCGACGCGCAATGGTGGTATTCAACAAAATACCCCAGATCCAGCATCTCTTTCCCCAATTTACTCATAAAAGTTGACTTGCCGACTCCGGGTCCACCTTTTATAATAAAAATTCTCCTGGCCTCCGGGCCAATAATCTGATCAAAAAAAGAATAAAAACCATATGCAGAATTGGCTCCGGGAAAATACCTGCGCAACTTAACTCTCTTTTCCATGCGATCCTCCCCTTGACATCTTTCCGCTGCATTGATAGACTCACTTTGATTTATTTTATGCCGGGCGGAATAATATGTGTAAAAGTACATTTACAAGCCTGTATTAGCATGAGGGTGTGGCAGGCAGCTAATAAAATTACGCTTGGTTTTTGGGAACTTCTTCGGCTAAATGTTTGTTTGGATGACAATCAGGCTGTAGTGTAATTTAAAATGATAAAAACAGTGTGGTGTATATTGCATGGGGGAAAAAAAGCAACAAAATCATAAAAGGGGAAAAAGAATATCTCTTATTGATTTGTTTTTTCTCTTTTTTTTCATCGGATGCTTTACAATTGGCGGGGGTTTTGCAATGATTCCCTTTGTTAAAAGAGAGATGATTGACAAAAAAAAATGGATGGAAGATGGCGATTTTCTCGATAACCTTGCTCTCGCCCAGTCTCTTCCCGGACCTGTAATCATTAATATATCCATATTAACGGGGTACCGGCTGCGTGGGCTCAAAGGAAGCATAGTCTCCGTTATTGGAACGACTGCGCCTTCATTTGCCATTATCTTGATTATTGCACTCTATCTCTGGCAGCACAGGGATTATTACCTGGTGCAGGCAGCTTTCATGGGAATCAGACCCGCTGTAACCGCACTCATTGTCTATACAATTTTTACTCTCGGCAAGCGGGTATTTGAAGACTACCGCTCGCTGCTGCTATTTGTGCTGTTTTTAAGCGGGCTCATTTTTCTAAAGCTCCATCCGGTAACAGTCATCGTTGTCAGTGCAATTACGGGTATTTTATGGCCTTTAAAGAACAACAACAAAAAGGAGCAGACGCCTTGATCAATCTCAATATTTTTAGCGAGCTATTCATTTCTTTTTTTAAAATTGGACTTTTTGGATTTGGTGGCGGCTACTCCATGCTGGCCCTTCTGGAACGTGAAATAGTCCAATTGCACAAGTGGTTAAGCGCCACAGAGTTTGTGGATATTATTGCCGTAGCCGAGATGACTCCCGGAGCAGTTGCAATTAATTCTGCCACTTTTGTGGGTTATCAGATAGCAGGGGTAGGTGGAGCGATTATAGCAACACTGGGGGTAATAATTCCTTCGCTTCTACTGGTTATCCCGGCGGCCAGGCTGGTTACCCTTTTTTATCAGAGCAAAAAACTTCAGCATGCCTTGCACGGTATTCACCCGGCCGTTCTTGCATTAATCGGGCTGGCCGCTTACGTGGTCGGGGTAAACTCTATCGTAGATATAAAAAGCGCTCTTATCGGCGGGGGGGCCCTGACACTGCTTATCTTTACACGGATCCATCCCCTGATGCTAATAGCATTAGGGGCAGTGGCAGGAACAATGTTTTATTTGTAATTAACTGTAACCGTACAATAGCAATCAGCCGTTCCATTATAAAAGGAACGGCTGAAAAAATTGCTGCTTTTAGCATTCAAAAAAATTCCTATCTCATCCTGTGTATTACCTGGTAATTTCAAACACATTATGATGAAGATTTTTTCCTGCTTAATCTTCTTTAACCTTACGTTTTAATCTTTCAAGGCGCTCAGTATGGAACGCAACCTTTCCCGGTAACCGGCATTCTCAATAATTGTACCCGTTACAACCATATCAGCACCCGCTTGCCTCACACGGCGTGCATCTACCGCAGTCCTGATTCCCCCGCCGATAATCAGCGGAATTGTAAGTTCTTTCTTAATCGAGCGAATCATACCGGCAGGAATAGGCTGGGCAGCGCTTAATCCCGAATCGAAATATATAAACTTCATACCGAAAAGTTCAGCGGCTACAGCATAGCTCGCTGCCAGCCAGTAATTATCCCGAGAAACAAGCTCTATACTGGCGTTATCTCCTACTTTCATACCGGGTTCCACAGCAACATACCCTACAGGTATAGTCTCCAACTCCATTCTTTTTAAAATAATCGAAGCCTGCACCTGCCCGCCGCATAAATAATTGGGATTTTTGGAGTTAAGAAGGCTGCTAAAAAACAGGGCATCAAAAGAAAAACAGAGTGCCTCGGCACCTGATGGAGAATAAACCAGAGGTATGGATATTTTTTCCTTAATAGACCGGGAAGTTTCAAGGAGATTCCTTTGGGAAAGACCGCTTAAGCCTGCGATCAAGATAAGATCGCTTCCGACCTCCTGGGCTGTAAGAGCCAGTCGGGCGGCCGCCTCCGGCGATTGTTTCATCGGGTCAATCATCGTAATATGAACGGTACCTCTTTTGACCTTCTCTTTTAAATATTGGGTTACACTCATAATCAACCTTCTCCGGTTTTATTATCTATCCTCTCTTTTATTATTATAATAAACTTTAGGATATTTGACAACTGCCAAGATTTCCCGAAAAATTGCCTTGAAGTTTGTTCTCTAACTATATTCTCAAATATATTGAAAAAAAACGAAAAAGCTGACATAATACCTGTCAGCTTTGTATATCTTAAAGCGCAACTGTTTTGGAATTACTTAACGTTTAGAGAATTGCGGTGCGCGGCGCGCTTTTTTCAAGCCATACTTTTTCCGCTCTTTCATCCTGGGATCCCTCGTCAGGAACCCTTCCCTTTTTAAAACCGGACGATATTCACTATCTGCTTCCAAAAGGGCCCTGGCGATACCATGCCTCAGGGCGCCGGCCTGCCCTGTAAAACCACCGCCTTCCACCTTGGCCAGAACATCGAATTTTTGCATGGTTCCCGTCTTTTCCAGGGGGCGGCGAACCTCTGCTTTTAAAACATCCATTCCAAAATATGCATCAAGATCCTTATTGTTAACCGTAATCCTACCCTCACCGGGAACCAAACGTACCTTTGCAATGGACTTTTTCCGTCGTCCGGTTCCATAATATTGAACCTGAGCCAATCCTTTACACCCCCTTTAAATAAGTATGAGCTTACCAGTGATCTGCCTTGGATTATCTCTGAAAAATTATTTGCATTCTAGCGCTCTGCCACCCTCTTGGGTAAAAATACCCACTCGGCGGGTTGCTGTGCCTGATGCTGATGATCGGCACCACGATAGACTTTAAGCTTTTTCAGCATTGCCCTGCCCAACCGATTGTTAGGAAGCATTCTTTTAACCGCCAGATAAAAAAGCAATTCCGGATTTTTGGCAAGAAAATGATCATAACGTATTTTCTTAATCCCACCCGGGTAACCTGAATGCCTGTAATAATACTTTTGCTGTGCCTTTTTGCCGGTTAAGATTACTTTTGAAGCATTTATAACAACGACATAGTCACCTGCATCCAAATGAGGGGTATAAATAGCCTTATGTTTGCCTCTTAATATCCTGGCTACTTCACTGGCCAGCCTTCCCAGGGGCAAGCCTGCAGCATCTATAATATACCACTTACGATCTATATCCTTTTCTTTTGCCATAAAAGTGCGCATAATTCTTGCCTGTTCCGTTTCAGTCCGATTTTTACCGGTACAGGTCTGCACACCTCCTTTCTCCACCTGTGATTTATTAATTTTCTTTATAGTATTTATCGTTAATATCAAGATAATACAGGAATATTGCCCATCCTGTATGTCACAAGGCTTATTTTAATATAAGAATCAACCGTAGTCAACCCTGCTGCGCCGGGAAGCTGAAAATATAAAGCCAGGGGGCTGCCAGTCGGGCTATCGCTTATATTATAATAAAGTGTCTGTATGGTGATAAAAGACTTTCTCCAAACAAAGCCCTTTTGCCGGAGCGGTTTTCCCGGCATTCTGCCGGTTGCCGCTTCTCAATATGCTCTGCATATCCTCCGGCTTTCTTTTCTTTAACCCTATCTCAATCAGGGTACCTGTAATATTGCGCACCATCTTGTAGAGGAAACCGTCACCCTTGAACCAGAGGGTAATAAGATACCCCCGTTGCTCTATCTCAAGAAAAAAAATCTCACGCTCTGTAGTCTCGACACTGCTCCCGGAAGCCTGAAAAGCCTTAAAATCGTGCTTTCCCAAAAGAAACGAGGCAGCAAGTTTCATATCTTCAACGCACAACCGGTCAGCAATATGCCAGGAATAAAGTCTTAAAAAAACATTCGGGAATCGGCCGTTATTAATGGTATAAGAGTAAGTTTTTGCACAGGCATCACGCCGGGCATGAAATTTTTGGTCAACCCTGGATGCCTCAATAACAACTATATCCCTGGGCAAAACGCTATTTAGCGCCAGCGGAAGTACTTCGGAAGAAATATTACCGGGTGCAAAAAAATTGGCTACCTGCCCTCTGGCGTGCACACCGGCATCTGTTCTCCCGGCAACCTCCACCCTGATTTTTTTACCATAGATCTTTTCAAGGCCCCGTTCCAGTACCTCCTGCACAGTCAGCGCATTTTCCTGCACCTGAAATCCGTGATAGGAAGTCCCGTCATAGGAAAAAACAATCTTATAGTTCTCCAAAAAATCACCCGATTTCACACTCCGCTGAATAAAATTGCCAGCATCATCCCTAAAGACACAGATAAACCTAAATAATCCCGCGGCCGTGTATGCAGCTCCCGCATTTTGGTGCGGTTTTCTCCACCCCGATAACAGCGGGCTTCCATGGCTATCGCCAGTTCATCTGCACGACGAAAAGCGCTGACAAAAAGCGGAACCAGTAAGGGAACCAGGTTTCGGGCACGGCGAAAAATATTTCCTGTTTCAAAATCCGCGCCGCGGGCCATCTGTGCTTTGCGAATCTTATCGCTTTCCTCCATGAGCGTGGGGATAAATCTTAACGCGATCGTCATCATCATAGCAATTTCATGTCCGGGTATACCCAGCCGCCGAAACGGCCGCAGTATATATTCAATACCGTCCGCAAAGGAAATCGGCGAAGTCGTTAATGTAATCAGCAGCGTAGTAATTACCAGTAAAACCAGCCTCAAGGTCATAAATGTCCCCATAAAAACACCGGCTTCTTCTACTGTTAGTGGTCCCAAACGCAAGTAAACCCTTCCCCCGTCGGTAAAAAGAAAATGGAGTATAAGTGTGAAAAAGATGATAAAAAAAACCGGCCTTAACCCACGCAGAAAATACCGCCAGGGGAGCTTTGAAGCAGAGAAAATAAGAATAATAAATACCCCGAAAAACATAAAGCCCCAGAAAGTTCTAACCAGGAAAAGAGTTACAATAAGGACCAGCAGGCATAGCAGTTTAATTCTCGGGTCAAGGTTGTGTAGAAATGAATCTCCCGGCAGGTAGTGACCCAGGGTTATACTTTGCATGATCGGCCTCCCCTGAAGTACTCCAGTATTTCTTTACCCACCTCCTCAACAGTAAAAAGGTCGGTGCGAATGTTTTTCCCTGAATCCTTCAATTTTAGCAATAGCTCCGATAGAACAGGAAGCTCCAGCCCTATTTCCTTAATCTTTTGCGGGGAGTTAAAGACGACTGCCGGTTCTCCCTGTAGTACCAGCCGCCCCGCGGAAAAAACAAAAAGCCTGTTGGCTAGGCGTGATACTTCGTCCATATTATGAGTTACCATAATAACAGTAAGTTTTTCTTCACTGTGCAGTTTTTCGATCAGTGCCAGCAGCTGCCGGCGTCCGGCAGGATCCAACCCTGCAGTAGGCTCATCCAAAATAATTACCTCGGGTTTCATGGCCAGTATCCCTGCCATAGCAACCCTTCTTTTTTCTCCTCCGCTAAGACTAAAAGGGGAACGATCCTTATAGCTTTCATAGTCCAGCTCCATCTGTTCAAGCCCATAGCGAACCCGTTTCTGCAGTTCTTTTTCATCAAGCCCCAGATTGCGCGGTCCAAAAGCCACATCTTTATATACCGTTTCCTCAAAAAGCTGGTGCTCCGGATACTGAAAAAGCAGCGCAACGCGTGAGCGAATAGCGCGCATATTTACCTTTCCGGACCAGATGCTGCAGCCATCCAGTAAAACATCTCCTGAAGTTGGCCTGAGAAGACCGTTAAGATGTTGCACCAGCGTGGATTTTCCGGAACCTGTTTCTCCAATGATACCGACAAATTCACCTTTTTCTATTTTCAGGGATATTTCTTTTAATGCTTCTACTTGAAAGGGGGTACCCGGCATGTAGACATGGGAAAGATTTTTTACCTCTAACATAAAATGTTCACCAGGTCATTAAGATTTAGAATATTTGCAGGTATATCAAGACCTTCCGAACGGAGTATCCGGTTTAGCCTGAGCAAAACAGGGATTTCCAGCCCAAGCTGATAAAGATCCGTTTCTCCGTTAAAGATTTCCTCCGGTTTACCGTTTTGAACAATCTTTCCCCTGTCCATAGTAACAATCCTGTCGGCTTCCAGCGTTTCTTCCATAAAATGAGTTATATGAACCACCGTAACTCCCTCCTGGCGATTCATTCTTTGAATAGTATCCAGTACTTCACGGCGGCCACGGGGATCCAGCATTGCAGTCGGTTCATCAAGCACCAGACAGCGTGGACGCATGGCAATAATACCTGCAATAGCGAGTCTCTGTTTCTGACCGCCGGAAAGAAGGTGCGGGGCATGATGCCTGAAAGAAGAAAGCCCAACCCTTTCCAAGGCCTCGGTGACCCGCCGGGAAATCTGTGAAGAGTCGATGCCCAGGTTTTCCAAGCCAAAGGCCACATCCTCTTCTACTGTAGTGGCCACAATCTGATTATCGGGATTTTGAAAAACCATCCCCACTCTCCTGCGGATTTCCCAGCGGTGCTCTTCCCTGCTTGTAAGAAGTCCATCAACCCATACCTCCCCTGAAGTTGGTACTAAAATAGCATTTAAAAGCCGTGCCAGGGTTGATTTTCCCGAACCGTTGGAGCCTATTAAAGCAATATATTCACCTTTTTTAATTGTTAAGGAAATGTCATCCAGGGCCCTGAGGGCAGTTTCACCATTCAAAAAATAATCAAAGGAAACGTTTTTTAATTCCAGGATATTACTCACAGAAACGCCCCCGAAAAAACAAATTTATTCACATTTACCACCATTGCCAAAGACGGTCTAACCTGACGCGACGGTCAACTGCCGGCTGCGACCATGGAGAAAAAAAGATGGCCGCTTTTTCACTGCCCGGTTCCCAAAAACAACTCACGCCGTTATTAGCTATAGTGCAATGCTATTGCAAGTTCACGGCATTGCGAAGGCCAAAGAAGTCCCCCGCAACAGATAGCCGGCAGTTGGGCCCCACCCATGGATGCGGATTTCTGCGCCGGGAAGGCCGTTTTCAAGGTCGGGTGACACACCCCTTGCTGGGGAATGTCCCCCGGGCCAGGCTGAGTAATAAAACTTGCCGGCACAATCCTAAGCTGGGCACGGCGCCGGGGCCGGCTTATTTTCCTACCAGCTCCAAAACAACCACAGGAGCGGCGTCTCCCCGGCGATAGCCTTTTTTAATAATCCGTGTATAGCCCCCGGTTCTGCCTTCATAGCGCGGCCCAATTTTTTCAAACAATTTAGTAACGGCATTTTCATCTAACATATAAGCCAGTGCCTGCCTGCGAGCATGAAGGTCTCCTTTTTTAGCAAGGGTTATCATCCTTTCGGCAAGGCGATTAATCTCTTTCGCCCTGGCTTCAGTAGTTTCAATACGTTCAGCGATGAAAAAGGATGTAACGAGATTGCGCAAAAGGGCTTTTCTGGGGCCTGTCTTTCTTCCGAATTTACGATGACTCATAGCGAACCCGGTTTTTTAAAATTAATGGAAACCGGGGTCCTACCCTCCTT
>JAAYOY010000047.1 GCA_012520035.1 Bacillota bacterium | reverse complement strand
TCCTCATTACATCTTCAACCCTTGGCCAGGGCAGCGAGGAATTGGGTAAATTATTGATGCGCAGTTTTATTTATACCCTTAAAGAAACTAAAATTTTGCCGTGCAAAATGCTTTTTCTTAACAGCGGCGTGTTTTTAACTACAGAAGGGAGTCCCGTTTTGGATGAGCTGACACAGATGGCGGAAATGGGAGTTGAAGTATTTTCTTGCGGCACCTGCCTTGATTATTACGGGCTTAAAGATAAATTAAAAGTAGGTTACGTTACAAACATGTACGACACGGTGGAAAACATTCGTTCTGCCTTCAAATGTATCACTCTTTAACCGGCAATTAACATTGCATGATTACCGTAATATTTTGATACAATAAGAGGGTTATAGAAATCTTTATAGAAATAATTACAAAGCGGCTTAAAAAGCCGCTTTAAAAATAACTTTTAAATTGTATTATTATAGCTGTCGCATAAAATAGCCTCGATAGGATCATTTGCGGGAAAAGCTAAAATATATCATGAAATATTCCATCAGAAATTATCCAAAATTACCTATAAAGTAGTTATTATGCGTTTGTCAGGGGCGGGATAACAATAAACTGTCCTGTAAAAATAATATCGGGATCGGTTATCTGGGGATTGGCAGCAATTAATTCATCGAGATCGACCCCAAATTGTTGGGCAATGCTAAACAAGGTGTCTCCTTGCTGCACAATGTAGACGGAGCCTCCGGAAGGGGGCGGGGGAAGTTCCTCTTCGACGGGTATAAGGATAACTTGCCCCGGAAATATCAGGTTCGGGTTCTCAATTTCCGGATTGGCGTCGATAAGATCATTAAGGTTTACCCCGAATTGTTGTGCGATAAGGGAGAGGGTATCGCCAGGCTGAACGACATAATTAAAGCCCGGGGGAGGTATGGGCGGTGCGGGAGGTCCTGCGGGGATCGTAATAAACTGACCGGGAAATATAATGTTGGGATCGGCAATTTGAGGATTGGCAGCGATCAATTCATTGAAATTGACTCCAAATTGTTGAGCTATGCTAAATAAGGTGTCTCCGGGTTGAATAATATAGGTGATTCCGGGAACAGCCGGCGGCAAATCCGGCAAGGGGATCCCGATGACCTGACCGGTAAAAATTATATCCGGGTCGATAATTTGCGGGTTGGTTTCCAAGATATCTTCAACAGTAACCCCGAAACGCATGGCAATAAGGAACAGCGTATCGCCGGGTTGAATAACGTATATCATTATCTTCACTTCTTTCTTATGGGTCTCTGATATATTTTATTCGTCTTAAAATGGTTAAGTTACCAATGATATAAATATCTATTATTTAAGCAAGGATAAAGGGTGAGCTGATTTGGATTATAATAAGAAAATGAAAAAGTACATACATGAAAACGGTCTGGAAGCGCAACACCTGGAATTTAGCGAATCTTGCCATACAGTTGAAGAAGCCGTAAAGGCAGTCAACGGTTCGGTAAATGAGTTTGTGAAGAATATCTGTATGGTTGGCGAAAATGGCCAATTAATTATTGCCATAGTAAAAGGGGAAGACAGGGCAAGCACATCTAGAGTGGGCAAAGTTTTAAACATACCACGGCCGCGTTTGGCGAATGAAGAAGAAATACTAAAAGGTACGGGATATCCGGCAGGGGGTGTTCCATCTTTTGGATTTGAGGCCATCTTTCTGATTGATCCCAGAGTTACCGAATTAACATATGTATATACGGGTGGTGGCTCCCCCAATTCATTAATAAAAATTAGTGTTGCAGAATTACTAAAGGCTAATAAGGGGTCGGTAGTGCGAATTAGGAAGTAGTTTTTTGTAAAAGGGAATTGTGGAGTATTCTTTTTTATGCTGCAGTTTTCTTTTATTCAATTAATTAGGCCGGTTTTTCGGTCGGAAAAAATAAAAAGAGCTGCTTTTTTCTGATTCTAAGAAAGAGCAGCCTTTTTTTGCCTCAATACTATAAACTAATCAAAAAAATGCCTATGAAAATGTGCCATAATAAACCGTTATAATCAAGTTTTTAGCATCTCAGCCTTTAATGGATGCAAATGTATCTGTAACATTTATTAATAATCTGGCAACAAAATTTTAAGATCTTGTTAAAGTCGTTTAATAATCTTAGATTATAATTACATGAAAAGGAGGTAAGCAAATGGGCTCGACAGGTATTGTGCGAAAAATTGATAATCTCGGCCGGTTAGTAATCCCTAAGGAGGTCAGGAAGACCTTACACATTCGCGATGGCGATTCTTTGGAAATTTTTGTGGATAGCGACGGTGAGGTTATCCTTAAAAAATACTCCTCTATCAGTGAACTGGGGGATTTTGCCAAAGAATATGCCGACTCTTTATACGAAGCTCTCGGCCATATTACCTGTATTGCAGATCGGGATCAGATTATTGCCGTTTCCGGCAGCCCTGAGAAGGAGTACCTTAATAAGCGCATAGCTGCGCTGGTTGAAGAAGTGATGGATGAAAGAAGGGCGGTGTTGATTAATCAGCCTGAACAGCGTTCTTCTTGCATAGTTATTGCGGATGAAGAAGGAAAGAAGTGCAGATACACAGCGGAAGTTATAGCCCCCATTATAGTTGAAGGTGATCCGATTGGAGCGGTGATTATAGCTTCCAAAAAAATGAATCCCGGATTTGGCGAACTGGAGTTCAAGTCGGCAGTAACTGCTGCTTCTTTTTTGGCTAAACAAATGGAACAATGAAAGGATAAAACAATGAAACGATAACATAAATTAGCACAGCGGCTTTTGTTTTGATAAAGCTGAGAGTAACCGGCTCCCAGCTTTTTTGTTTTTTCTTCAAAATTTGCGATTTGTATTTAACCTTGCCTTTTCCCGGGGCAAGCCTTATCAGTCGGAGGAGAATTTAAAATGCTCAATTTCCAAAAAATATGTAACCTTCTTTGCCAGGTGCCAATGGCATAATTTGGCAGTTTTTCGTCATCTGTTATTATGGTAATATAGACAATGGTAGCAGAGGAGGGATATTATGCCTTTTTTGGGGAAGGTTTTGGTAGTGGATGATGACCAGAACGTACTTGAACTGGTAAAGCTTTATGGCGAAAGGGAAGGTTTTGATGTCATTGGGGTTAGTAACGGTGAGCTGGTACTGCCTGCATTCGATCGCGAGAACCCCGATGTTG
>JAAYOY010000046.1 GCA_012520035.1 Bacillota bacterium | reverse complement strand
TAAAGGAGGTAAAGAAGTGTTAAAAATATTTAGCCTTTTAAAGCGAAATGTGGCAATCTGGTTGCTGGTTGCGATTGTCTTGACTGCGCTTGTTGCCGTAGGTTGCTCACAACCCGAAACGACAACTCCTCCCCAGCAGCCCGAAGGAGAAAAAGCAGTTGAGGAACCGGCAAAAACTTATGCGCCGGTTGAGCTGAACCTCTGCCATTTTTGCCCGCCCATGCACCCAATACATACCAATGTGCTGGTGCCCTGGGCTGAAGAGGTGGCGGCGAAAACCGAAGATCGGGTAAAAATTTTTGTTTATGCCGCCAATGAGCTGGCTGCGGCGGATAAGAACTACGATGCCACAGTATCCGGTGTAATCGATATGGGGCTTGTTTTACCGGCTTACACACCCGGATTGTTTCCTTTATCGTCCATCTTGGAATTTCCCTTTATGTTTGAGTCTCCTTTGCAGTCTAACCTGACAGCATGGGAGGTCGTAAAAGAAAATCCTGCAATAAGAGATGGAGAGTATAAGGATGTTGAGCTGCTGTGGTGGGGCACAACGGACCTGGGGCACTTTTTGATGAAACATCCGATTAAATCAGTCGATGACGTGAAAGGGAGGAAAATCCGTTCCCCAAGTACTGTCGGTAATGACGTTCTTGCTGCCTTGGAGGCCGTTCCTGTTTCGCTGCCGGTATCGGATACCTATGATGCCATTGAAAGAAATATAGTGGAGGGCACCCTTCTTCCTATCTCCACTTTAATCTCTTTCAACCTCGCCGATGTCGTGGACTATGTCCTGGTGATGAATCAGTACGCCACCCCGCTGCATATGGTTGCCAACAAAAATTCCTGGGCTAAGATTTCACCGGAAGACCAGAAGATCATCAAAGATCTGCTGGAAGAGTTTCCCCAGAAAATCGGCGAGCAGTACGTGCGTGAAGATGAGGCGGGCTATAAGAAGGCCGAGGAAAGGGGTATAACCGTGGAAAGGGTTTCACCCGAAGAGCTGCAGAAATTTAAGGATAAACTGGAACCCCTTGTCACGAAGTGGCTGGATGATATGGAGGCGGACGGCGTGCCTGGCTGGGAAGTGTATAATCAGATTAAAACCTTCTCCGAAAAGTACAAATAAGGTGTTAGCGTATTAAAACAGGTTCTCGTTTCCTTCTCCCGGGCGTCGGGGCGCCCGGGAGAAGGAAAATTAGTTTCAAATCATAGGCTTTTATCCCTGTTTCTTTTGAAAAATAGTCATAGCGAGGGGAAGACAATGCTTTTAATAAAGAGGGTTATTTATAGCGCTAGCGGCTATCTTTTAAAGATCGCCCTGGTTTTAACTATGCTGATGATGTTTGCTACCGTAGCAGATGTTTTGTTGCGCGCCGTCATTAATAGACCAATCCCCGGGGTTTATGAGCTAACCCGCTATGCCCTGGCGGTGATCGTTTTTACCTCTTTGGGTTGGAGCCAGATGCACAAAGTGCATATTGCCATTGATCTTATTATGACGCGCCTTTCTGCCTTCTGGCAGAATATCATCGATGTTGTTAATTATATTTTAGCGGTTATTACCTTTAGTCTTTCTTTCTGGCAGATGATCATTTATACCGGGCGTCTTTACAGCACTAATCTGGTAACCACTGTACTGCGCGCCCACGTTTATCCTTGGGTTTTAGTATCGGCCATTGGGATGCTATTTTTTACTTTAGTTTTATTAGTGGACTTGCTCAATGTCGTTAATAAGCTAGTCAAGGGGGTAGAAATCGGTGAGCCCGCTTCACATTGGAATTCTTAGCTTTGTTGTCCTATTAATACTGGTATTTATGCGTTTGCCCATAGCCATAGCCATGGTCATCATCGGTATTGTTGGTTATGCTCTGGTCGTAAGCCCCCAGGCGGCTCTTATTAAACTGGGAACGGATGTTTTTGACAATGCTACGGTTTATTCGCTCAGTGTTATCCCCATGTTCACGTTAATGGGTCTCTTTTTAGGCTCCTCCGGCCTGGGGCGAAAGCTTTTTGACGCTTTTCAGGCCTGGTTTGGCCATATCCGCGGCGGGCTGGCCGTCGCCTCGATCGTCGCCTGCGCTTTTTTTG
>JAAYOY010000238.1 GCA_012520035.1 Bacillota bacterium | reverse complement strand
CAGGTGCGGGACGATCTGTTCCGCCCCGAGCTGTTGTATTAACTTCTGGCGTCCATGTTCCATTGCCGCAAGGGCTTCCGGCCCTGCCAAATCCGAAATCTTGACCGCCTTCATTGCAGGGAGGCTGTCCACGGCGAATATTTGCAGCCTGCTTCCCTCGCCGGAGCTGCCGCCGCTTACAAAGTTCTGTTTTAACCTCTCTTCAACAGAGACATAATCATTGCCGATATAGTTTATCCTGCGATGAATATAACCTTCTTTCCCTTCCCAGCGGGCGGGATCTATAGTTAGGGCCGGTTCTACAGCATCTGACAGGGGGGGCGTTTCTGCAGGAGGTTCTTTTTCTTCCTTCCCCATGATATTATCAACGACTAAAAAATCTTCCTCTGCTTTTCCCTCAGCCTTTCTAACAACCTGCAGCCGGTAGAAACCGCTTCTTCGGGGAAACAGGATCGTCTCTGCCTCCAGTACAGGCGCCAGCTCCCGGTCTGTCAGCGCCAGCCAGAGCGTGCGGTATTGCGTCCCTGTATTACCCTGATCGTTTTTTACCGGAGCGCACAGACCGAGCAGTACGCCGGTTTGATTACCCGGGGCATCCTCCGGGCTGCCGGTGTCAATTAAAGCCGAAGTATCCGCTCCGCTTTCGTCTGCGGCTGCATTAGCGGTTATAAAGGGCGCAAAGACCGTTTCATCGACTTTATCGGCGATCTTTTTAACGATATAGCTATTGTTAAAAAGGTTCAAGAGCAGTTCGCCGTCATTTTCACGCAGCAGCTCACAGAAAAAAAGATGGCTGTCGGAAAGCGTGAAAACCTCAATTTCAGTATTTTTAAAACGAAAGCCCCCCGGGAAGGCCTGGTGATGGTAGAGCAGATAGCCCTCCGCTTCGACCCTTTTAACCTGATAACTGGGGTTTAACAGAAGATGTTCACCTATTAAAGCATACTGATCCGCAAAGTGAAGGGTTTTTCCGATCCATTCCCGCGCCGGTTCTCCTGCCGCTGCCGTACCATTCGTTCCATCTGCATCATCTATATCATCTGTATCATCCTGCAGGAGGGAAACGATCTCCCAGCTGCCCTGCAGGGGAAACTCGAGATTCCGGGGAGGGATAATTCTCAGGGTATAGTTTGTCTTTTGACCCATGCAGCCGCCGGCCAGAGCTCCTGCAAGCAGCAGGAGGGTAAGCAGCAGAATGGTTGCCGCCGGAAACATTTTCTTCATTATTCACTCACCGCTTCCTGAGGCAAAGTAATCGTTACACGTGTGCCCCGGCCGACCTGGCTGGCGATCTCCAGTTTCCCTTTCATCAGCCTGATGATTTCGTCGGAGAGGGAGAGGCCGATGCCGTTTTGCGATTTGCTGGTTTTTCCCTTAAAAAACTTTTCTTTGACGCGGGGCAACTCCTCTGCGGGTATCCCGCACCCGTTGTCGGTGATATAAAAGTAGAGCTGTCCGTTGTCGGAGGCCGCCTGTAGGGATACCTGACCCCCGGGAGCCGTAAATTTGAAAGCGTTGTCCAAAAGGTTGATAAAAACTTGCTTCAAGCGGTCTTCATCGGTATAGAGGAAAGGGGGAGCTCCGTCATATGCGATCTGCAGATCTATCTCCTCGCGTGCCGCCCTGGGGGTTAACTGGATGCGCAGGTATTCCAAGAGATCGGCAAGGTTGACCTTCTTCTTTTTTAAGGTAATCTTTCCCGAGACAAACCTGGAGAAATCCAGGAGCTCGGCTACCATAGCGGCCAGCCGGTCGCTTTCTTTTTCAATGATATCCAAACCGTCCCGCAGAAGCTCCTGGTCTTCAAAACCCTGCCTGAGCGTAACGGCCCAGCCCTTGATGGAGGTCAGGGGTGTGCGTAATTCGTGGGAGACTGAAGAAATAAAATCGTTTTTCAGTTCATCCTTCTTGATAATTTCACTGGCCAGGTAGTTCAGCGTTTCGGAGAGCTTGCCGATTTCGTCTTTTGACTTCTGGGGGCTTTTTACATTAAAGTTACCCCTGGCCATCTCCTCTGCAGCCAGAGTAACCTGCTTCAACGGCCCTGTAATTGTGTTGGCTAAAAAAAAGCTGACCAACCCGGAAAAAAGGACTACCGCGCCGCCAAACAGGAGGTAACTGTAAGCTACGCGCCTGATCTCTTCGTTCACCTCGCCCAGGGAGGCCACAAAACGTAAAACTCCTACCTGCTCCTCCGCTACGACGATAGGGCAGGCTGCGGCCATGACCTTTTCCGTAGCATAGGGGACGCGTCCGATCCAAATTCCCTTTTCCCCCTGCAGCGCCGCTAGGACATCATCCTTTTCTTCGGCAGAATCGGCAATAACCCCCAGGGAATTCATAATTGTGCGGCCATCCATATCGATTATCTCCACCTGCGCCGTTACCTGCTTCCAGAATGTGTCTACATTATTGAGGACATTTTCCTGCAGCGTCGCATCTGAAAAATATCTTTCATAAAGAGCCGTGGATGTTTGGAGCTGGTTGACCAGGGTGTCTTCCAGATTTTTATAGTAGT
>JAAYOY010000045.1 GCA_012520035.1 Bacillota bacterium | reverse complement strand
CATGTCTAACCAAAAAATTCGTATCCGTTTGAAAGCATTTGACCATCATCTTCTGGATCAATCTGCGGGTAAGATTGTGGATACTGCCAAACGTACAGGAGCCGAAGTTTCAGGCCCCGTCCCGCTTCCCACGGAGAAAAGCGTTTATACTGTGATCAGGGCTCCCCATAAATACAAAGATTCGCGTGAACAATTTGAGATCCGGACTCACAAAAGGTTAATTGATATTTTTGACCCTACACCCAATACCGTCGATGCTTTAATGAGGTTGGATTTACCTGCCGGTGTAGACATTGAAATTAAATTGTAGGTCCTACTGTAAAAAGGGGGTGTAGATTATGAAGAAAGCTATTCTGGCAAAAAAAATAGGGATGACGCAGATTTTTGACGAAGAAGGGCGCGCAATTCCGGTAACGGTATTGGAGGCAGGTCCATGCTTCATCGTTGCCAAAAAGAATCTCGAAAAAGATGGTTATGTGGCTGTTCAGCTCGGCTTTAAACCAGCAAAAAAAGGCCGCCTCAATAAACCTCAGCTGGGGCATTTCTCCAAAGCAGGCGTTACTCCTTTAAGGTATTTACGGGAGATGCGGCTTGAGGATGCTGATAAATATGAAATAGGACAGGAAATCAAAGCTGACATTTTCGAAGCTGGCGAATTTGTAGATGTAACCGGTATCTCCAAAGGGAAAGGTTTCGCCGGCAGTATTAAGAGGCATGGCCAAAGCAGGGGTGCAATGACACACGGTTCTCATTACCATAGAGGGCCGGGCTCAATGGGAGCAGTTGATGCAGCGCGTGTTTTTAAAGGGAAGCCGTTGCCCGGGAGAATGGGTGGAGAAAAAGTAACGTCGCAGAAGCTTAAAGTCGTTAAAGTAGATGCCGATAAAAACCTGTTACTGATAAAAGGAGCTGTACCCGGTCCTCGTAACGGACTTTTATTAGTTAAAAATTCAGTGAAAGCCAGTTAGTTAAGTAATGCCTTTGTAGAAAGGGGGCTTGTGACATATGCCCACAGTGGAAGTATATAATGTTCAAGGTGAACAGGTAGGCGAACTGGAACTCAGCCCGGAGATTTTTGAGGCGGAAGTAAACGAAAAGCTTCTTTTTGACGTAGTTCAGATGCTATTGGCAGCACGCCGCCGGGGTACCGCCAGCACCAAAACCAGGGCAGAAGTGCGCGGCGGCGGGAGGAAACCCTGGAGACAGAAAGGTACAGGAAGGGCGCGGCATGGTAGTATTCGTTCGCCCATTTGGACCGGAGGCGGTATTGCCTTTGGCCCCAGTCCTCGAAAATATCGTTATTTGTTGCCTAAGAAAATGCGGCGTGCCGCTCTGCGGTCTGCCCTGACCTCCAGATTGGCCGGCAAGGGGATAACGGTGCTTAATGAATTAAAGCTGGCCGCTCCGAAGACGAAAGAGATCGTCCAAATTCTAAATAACCTGGGTCTGGGAGGATCTGTGCTTCTGGTTACCGGTGAAGCGGATAGCAATATTTATAAGTCTGCGCGCAATATCCCGGGAGTAGATACAGCGGTTGCAGGTATGCTTAATGTCCTTGATATTTTGAATCACGATACGCTTCTTCTTACTAAAGATGCAGTGGCCAGGATTGAGGAGGTGTTTTCGGATGAAAAATCCGCGTGATATTATTTTAAAACCGCTTGTTACTGAAAAATCAACAGCACAGATGGAGGAAAAGAAGTATTCCTTTGTGGTAGACAAAAAAGCCAATAAGATCCAGATAAAAAATGCTGTAGAGGAAATTTTCGATGTCAAAGTAAGAAACGTAAATACGCTCTCGGTGAAAGGGAAACCCAGGAGAATGGGGGTACACAGAGGTTATCGTCCGGGTTGGAAAAAAGCAATAGTAACTTTGACCAAAGAAAGCAAAGCAATTGAGATCTTTGAATAGGGCGGCAGCAGTTCAAGAGGAAGGAGGTCCAAGAGATTATGGCTATTAAAAAATTCGTTCCTACATCTCCCGGCAGGCGCTTCATGACCGTTTCATCTTTTGAGGAAATAACTAAGAAAAAGCCGGAAAAATCGTTACTCAAGCCGTTAAAAAAGAGTGCCGGCCGCAATGCGGCAGGACGGATAACAGTCCGGCACCGCGGGGGAGGGCATAAGCAAAAATACAGGGTAATCGATTTCAAAAGGGATAAGGATGGCATTCCGGCAAAGGTTGCCGCCATTGAATATGATCCCAACCGTACAGCCCGAATTGCGCTTTTGCATTATGCAGACGGTGAAAAGCGTTACATCCTGGCTCCTCAGGGTTTAAAAGTGGGTGTGACGATCAGTTCGGGCCCAAGTGCCGAAATCAGGGCTGGCAACGCACTTCCTCTGCAAAATATCCCCGTAGGAACCCTGGTGCACAATATTGAAATGATCCCCGGGAAAGGCGGACAGTTGGTTCGCTCTGCGGGAGGTGTTGCGCAGCTTATGGCCAAAGAGGGGAAATATGCTCATATCAAGCTTCCTTCGGGAGAGGTAAGGCTGGTTCCCTCCGGTTGCAAGGCGACTATTGGCCAGCTGGGAAACGTGGAACATGAAAACATTACCATTGGCAAAGCGGGCAGGTCCAGGTGGCTGGGCATCAGGCCTGCTGTCAGGGGTTCGGTTATGAACCCGGTTGACCATCCCCACGGCGGTGGTGAAGGCAAGGCCCCTATCGGTAGGAAAAGTCCCCTCACGCCCTGGGGTAAGCCTACGCTGGGTTACAAAACCCGTGC
This sequence comes from Bacillota bacterium, assembly GCA_012520035.1. Lineage (GTDB taxonomy): Bacteria > Bacillota > Dethiobacteria > DTU022 > UBA8154 > DUQX01. The sequence continues at coordinate 12,121 of JAAYOY010000045.1, read as the reverse complement.
AAAAAAGAAAAAATCGAATATCTTTATTCTTAGAAAACGTAAAAAGTAATCTTTCTATTGGTAGATTTAAGGGATTAATAAATTCAAGGTGAGGGGTGATTAGATGGGACGTTCTCTAAAAAAAGGCCCATATGTAGAGCCCAGGCTCATGGCCAGAATCGAAAAGATGAACAGTAAAAACGAAAAACGCGTTATTAAGACCTGGTCCCGGCGCTCTACCATATTTCCAGAGATGGTCGGCCATACTATAGCCGTCCATGACGGTCGGAAGCACGTTCCTATTTATATAACGGAGGATATGGTAGGCCATAAGCTTGGTGAATTTGCCATAACGCGTACTTTTCGCGGGCATGGTCATCATACCGAAAGATCAACCGCGTTAAAGTAATAAACCGGGGGCACTAGCTTTTACCGTAGATGGGTTTTGAACAGGGTTTCAAGAGGTGTAAGGGAGGAAAATATGTATGGAAGCGAAAGCACAGGCTAAATTTGTTAGAATAGCCCCCCGTAAAGTCAGGATTGTAATGGATCTGATCAGGGGTAAAAATCTCGGCGAGGCTATTACCATATTGCGTTTTGTACCCAAAAAAGCTTCCGGGATTATTGAAAAGGTGCTTCGGTCAGCAGCGGCCAATGCGGAGCATAACTATGATATGAACAAAGACGATCTTTATGTTTACAAGGCTTATGCTGATGAAGGGCCAACCTTAAAAAGATTTATGCCCCGAGCATTGGGAAGGGCTACACGTATACGCAAAAGAACCAGTCATATAACTGTAATCCTGCGGGAAAGAGAGGGGGATTAAAAAGTTGGGACAGAAAGTTAGTCCAGTCGGTTTTCGGGTTGGTATTAACAGAGATTGGGATGCCCGCTGGTATGCCGAAAAGGACTATACAAAACTGCTTCATGAAGATTTAAGGTTACGTAACTTTATCCGGGAACAACTGGAAGGAGCAGGCGTTTCACGCATTGAGATAGACCGCGCTGCTAATAACGTGCGTATAAATGTTCATACTGCGAAACCGGGTATGGTCATCGGCAAAGGCGGAACAGGCGTGGAGCAACTGCGCCGCAGTTTGGAAAAGATTACCCAAAAAAAAGTACATGTCAATATTATTGAGATCAAGACCCCGGAACTGGATGCATATTTGGTCGCGGAAAATATTGCACAACAGCTTGTTAAAAGAATTGCTTTCAGACGGGCGATGAAACAGGCCATTTTTAGAACAATGCGTGCAGGAGCCAAAGGAATAAAAGTGATCTGCAAAGGCAGGCTGGGCGGAGCGGAGATGGCCCGCACAGAAAGCTATCATGAGGGTACAGTTCCCCAGCAGACACTGCGTGCCGATATTGATTACGGTGCTGTTGAAGCCCATACCACCTATGGACGTATCGGGGTTAAAGTGCTGATCTATAAAGGCGAGATCCTTCCCGAAGCCAAGAAAAAAGAAGAGGCGGAGGGGGTGGAAAAGACAGATGTTGATGCCCAAAAAAGTTAAATTTCGCCGCCATCAACGTGGCCGTATGAAGGGTGTATCCAAGGGAGGAACGGAAATTGATTTTGGGGAATTTGGCCTGCAGGCTTTGGAGCCTAAATGGGTCACCAGCCAGCAGATTGAAGCCGCCAGGATAGCGATGACCAGATATGTTAAAAGAGGCGGTAAGATTTGGATCAAAATCTTTCCCCACAAACCAGTTACTGCAAAACCTGCTGAGACCCGTATGGGTAAGGGAAAGGGTTCACCGGAATACTGGGTTGCTGTAGTGAAGCCGGGACGTATTATGTTTGAAATTGCAGGTGTCCCTGAGGAAACGGCACGGGAAGCTATGCGTTTGGCGGCACAAAAATTACCCATGAAATGCAAGTTTGTCAAAAGAGAAGAAATAGGTGGTGAAGCCCATGAAGGGGAGCGAAATTCGTGAGCTTTCAGATAAGGAGCTTCAGGAGAAAATCCGGGAGCTAAAGGATGAGCTATTTAATCTGCGTTTTCAAATGGCCACCGGCCAGCTGGAGAATACAATGAGGCTCAAAGAGGTGCGCAAGTCCATCGCCCGGATAAAAACAGTTATGCGTGAACGGGAACTGGCTGCAGCCGTAGTTGAGTACCCTGAAAGGAGGCGGCGGATTGGAGAGGGGAAGTCGTAAAACAAGAATAGGAAAAGTTGTAAGTAATAAAATGGATAAGTCTGTTGTGGTGGCTGTTGAAAGAAGTACTCGCCACCGTTTATACGGAAAAATCATTAGGAAAACTAAAAATTATAAGGTCCATGATGAAGCCAATGAATGCAGAGTTGGAGACAAGGTCAGGATCATGGAGACGAGACCCCTGAGCAAGGAAAAAAGATGGCGTTTAGTTGAAATAATTGAGAGATCTCAGTTGTAGATTCGGCGTTAAGGAGGGGCAGTAATGATTCAAAGTTCATCAGTTCTCAACGTCGCCGATAATACCGGTGCCCGTAAAATTATGTGCATTCGTGTCCTAGGCGGCTCAAGAAGGAGGGCAGCCGGTGTGGGGGATATTATTGTGGCCTCAGTGAAGGAAGCTAACCCCGGTGGGGTCGTTAAAAAAGGTGATGTGGTTCGGGCTGTTATTGTACGCGCTAAAAAAGGGTACCGGCGCAAAGACGGTACTTTTATAAGGTTTGATGAAAATGCCGCTGTAATAATAAACGAGCAAAAGGCTCCCAGGGGCACGCGGATTTTTGGACCGGTAGCCAGAGAACTCAGAGAAAAGGATTTTATGAGAATTATATCCCTGGCTCCGGAAGTATTATAAAATTTGCGGTTCCCAGGGGGGATATAAGGAGGTGTGTGTATATGTCTGCAATCAAGCTTCATATACGCAAGGGCGACAAAGTCCAGGTTCTCTCCGGAAAAGATAAAAATAAAAAAGGAAAAGTATTGCGCGCTTTACCCCGGGAAAATAAGGTGCTGGTGGAAGGTGTTAATATTGTTAAAAAGCATGCCAAGCCTACACAAAAAATTCCCCAGGGTGGCATCAGGGAAATGGAAGCTCCCATTAATGCAAGCAATGTAATGCTTATTTGTCCATCCTGTCAGCAGCCTACCCGGATAACCCGCAGGAATCTTGCCGATGGGAAAAGGGTTAGAGGCTGTAAAAACTGCGGCGAATTGATTGATAAGTAATTCCGGGGGGATCTATTTATTTGCAGGTCAGGGTTTAAGGAGGTTTAGAAATGTCCACTTTGAAGGAAAAATATCTTACAGAAGTTCGTCCTTCTTTAATTGAGCAATTTGGTTATAAAAATATCCTTGAGGCTCCTCGCTTGGAAAAAGTGGTCATTAATATGGGGATCGGCGAGGGGAAAGATAATCCCAAACTGCTGGAAGCAGCTGCTAAGGAGCTATCCCTGATTACCGGTCAAAAGCCTGTAATAACAAGGGCGAAAAAATCGGTGGCCAGTTTTAAGCTGCGTGAAGGAATGTCGATCGGCTGCAAGGTAACGTTGCGTGGAGAAAAAATGTACGATTTTGTAAACAAGCTGATCAATGTTGCCCTGCCCAGGGTGCGCGATTTCCGGGGTGTATCACCAAAATCATTTGACGGCCGCGGTAATTATTCGTTTGGCTTAAAGGAACAAATAATCTTTCCTGAGATAAACTATGATGACGTTGAAAAAATACAGGGTATGGATATAATTATTGTGACAACAGCAAAAACCGATGAAGAAGCCAGAGAACTGCTTAGAAAATTAGGCATGCCGTTCAGAGCGGCGTGATGTTCATTAGTTAAGGCCGAAAGGAGGTGCAGCCTGGTTAGGAAGAAAAAACCAGGATTATTTGTGGCTAAAAAGTCCTTAATTGCAAAAGCAAAAAGAAATCCCAGGTTTGAAGTCCGTCGTTACAACCGCTGCCAGATATGTGGTCGTCCAAGAGCTTACCTCCGTAAGTTTGGGATGTGTCGCTTATGCTTCCGAAAATTGGTTCATCAAGGGATTATCCCCGGTGTAAAAAAGGCCAGCTGGTAGCTGTTGGTAGAAAGGAGGTTAAGTTCTGAAATGATGACTGATCCTATTGCAGATTTATTGACGAGAATCCGTAATATCAAATTATCAGGTCATGCATATGTTGAGGTTCCTTCGTCCCGGATGAAAAAGTCTATCGCTGCAATTTTAAAAAGGGAAGGTTATATTAAGGATTATGAATATCTTGACGACGGGAAACAGGGGATTTTGAAAATTTATATGAAACCTAAAGCAGCGGGTGCCATTACCGGCCTCAAGCGCATCAGTAAACCGGGTTTAAGGGTTTACGTCAATAAAGATGAGCTGCCCAGGGTTCTTGGCGGGCTGGGAGTTGCAATTATTTCTACCTCCCAGGGGTTGATGACCGATCAGGAAGCCCGTAAAGCCGGTCTTGGTGGTGAAGTGATTTGTTATGTATGGTAGGAGGTGGTAATATTGTCGCGTATTGGGAAAAAACCCATTCCAAAACCTGAAAACGTTGAAGTAATGGTGGACGTTGGGAATCAGGTTACCGTTAAAGGGCCAAAGGGGCAGTTAACCAAGCAGCTTCCACGCTGTTTGCAAATAAAGGTTGAAGAAGGCTTTATCTCTGTTTTTCGGCCGTCGGATAAAAAGGAGCACCGGGCAATGCACGGGCTGGGGAGGACGCTTCTGGCCAATATGGTAGAAGGAGTGACCAAAGGTTTCTCCAGAAAACTGGAGCTGGTAGGTGTAGGATACCGCGCTGCCAAGCAGGGAAGTCAGTTGGTATTAAACGTAGGTTATTCACAACCGGTGCATTTTGAGCCCGAAGAAGGCATAGAAATTGAAGTTCCAGCCCCGACCAAAATTTCTGTTAGCGGGATAAACAAGGAGGCCGTTGGTAATACCGCTGCCAAGATCCGCAGCATCCGCCCTCCGGAGCCATATAAAGGCAAAGGTATTAAATACGAAGGGGAATTTGTCAGGCGCAAAGTAGGCAAAGCCGGTAAGTAAACAAGCGGGAACCGTGTAAAGGGGTGATATGATAGTGGCACGAATTATAGAAAAGAGAAAGGCCAGGAGGCGGCGCCAGCTGCGGGTAAGAAAAAAGATCAGCGGTACTCCGGAAAGCCCGAGGCTGAATGTATATCGCAGCCTGAAGCATATATATGCCCAGATTATTGATGATAACAGCGGTCGCACTTTGATTTTTGCTTCTACGCTTGATCCCTCACTCAAGGAGCAGATAGTAAACAAGGATAAGAAAGAGGCGGCCCGTCTGGTAGGAGAGCTTCTTGGAAAAAGGGCTCTGGAAAAAGGTATCGATAAAGTAGTATTTGACCGGGGAGGTTTTCTCTATCATGGAAGAATCAAATCCCTGGCAGAAGGAGCTAGGAGCCAGGGACTTAAATTTTAGAAGAAGCGAAAGGAGGGTATGGTATTGTCCAAGGTTGAACCCAAGGGTGAACTATCCGAGAGAGTTGTGAAAATTAACAGGGTGGCCAAGGTGGTTAAAGGCGGCCGCAGATTTAGCTTTAGCGCTCTGGTAGTTGTTGGAGACGGGTGCGGGACTGTTGGAGCCGGATTGGGTAAAGCCGGTGAGGTCCCGGAGGCAATACGCAAAGGGGTAGAAGATGCCAAAAAGAATATGATTGCCGTTCCAATGTCCGGGACTACCATTCCCCACTCCACTACAGGAATTTTCGGTGCGGGTAAAGTACTGTTAAAACCGGCTTCCGAAGGTACCGGAGTTATTGCCGGGGGCCCGGTAAGGGCTGTTCTGGAGCTGGCAGGAATAAAAGACATTTTAACGAAAAGCCTTGGTTCGTCTAATGCCATTAATATGGTTAATGCCACGATGACAGGTTTAAAATCCTTAAAAACAGTTGAAGAAGTTGCAAAAGTACGCGGCAAACAGGTCGAAGAGCTTAAAGCATAGGGGGAGTTATGCGTGAATAAAATAAGAATCAAACTTATCAGAAGCCCTATAGGTTGCAAGCCGTCTCAACGCTTGACCATTAAAGCTCTGGGTTTAAAGCGAATGAATCACACGGTAGAGCACGACAATACCCCCCAAATCAGGGGCATGGTTGATCGAGTAAGGCATTTAGTATCCGTAGAGGAGATATAAGTTCAAGAAGCAAGAGGCAAAAGACAAGAAGCAAGAATCAAAAATGGGATTATAGTTTCAGGGATTTAGATTGATAGTTGTGGAATTTAGGACCTGAAAGATGCAGGTAATTTATCAAGTTTTTAAGGGAGGTGTTTAAGGATGCGTTTGCACGATTTAAAACCATCCCCAGGTTCACGTACTTCTCCCACGAGAGTAGGCCGCGGAATTGGTTCCGGCAAAGGAAAAACCTCCGGGCGGGGCCAGAAAGGGCAAAAAGCGCGCTCGGGAGGAGGCGTTCGGCGAGGATTCGAGGGAGGGCAGATGCCGTTGTTCCAGCGCCTGCCCAAACGGGGTTTCAATAATAGATTCCGAAAAGAATGGATCGAGGTAAACGTTGAGGCTTTAAATCGCTTTGAAGCCGGAACGGTAGTAACGCCGCAGCTTATGAAAGATACCGGGATGATAAAATCCTTAAAATCCGGGGTTAAAGTTCTTGGAAAAGGTGAACTGGAAAAGAATTTAACCGTAAAAGCCCACAGCTTTAGTTCACAGGCCAGAGAAAAAATTGAATCGGCCGGCGGACAGGTTGAGGTGATATAAGATGCTGGAAACCGTTCGCAATGCCTGGAAAATTGGGGAGCTGCGCCGGAGGATTATTTTTACGCTGCTCATGCTGGTTGTATTTCGTATCGGAGCTCATGTGCCTATTCCCGGTATAGACCCGGAAAGGCTGGCGGAGTTTTTTCAAGGAGACAATCTTTTTGGTCTCTATAACGTAATTTCCGGCGGTGCGCTGAGCAACTTTACCATTTTTGCCATGGGTATTATGCCCTATATTAACGCATCGATCATTGTTCAGCTCTTGACAGTGGTTATTCCAAAATTTAAAGAGTGGAGTGAAGAAGGGGTTGAGGGCCGTAAAAAGATGGTTCAGGTCATTCGCTACGGGACCGTGGGTTTGGCCTTGTTGCAGGCAACCGGAATGACTTTCAGTTTAATCCAGCCTGCCATAACAGAACGCGGCACTTCTGCCTATTTAGTGATTATTATATCATTAACTGCCGGGACTGCATTTTTAATGTGGTTAGGGGAGTTAATTACAGAAAAAGGTATTGGCAACGGTATTTCACTGCTTATCTTTGCCGGGATTGTTGCCGGTTTTCCTTCAGGAGCGGGGCAGATAATCGAATTAATACGGTTGGGTGAAGCACGTTTATTGGTGCTTATTCCTGTGATTATTATCATGTTGGGCCTTATTATAGGTATTATTGCCCTGGACATCGGCAGAAGGCGTATCCCGGTGCAGTATGCCAAGAGAGTAGTGGGAAGGCGCATGTACGGCGGACAGAGTACGCATATCCCCCTGAAAGTGAACCAGGCAGGGGTAATTCCGGTGATTTTTGCGTCTGCTATTTTAATGTTTCCGGCAACTATTGCCATGTTCATTAACCATCCGATTGCCCAGAGTATTGCCAGTGCATTGGACTGGGGAACGCTGCTCAATACCATATTGTATGCTGCATTTATTATCCTTTTCACCTTCTTTTATACGGCAATTCAATTTGATCCGATGAAGGTGGCGGGGGATATTAAGAAATACGGGGGCTTTATCCCCGGGCTCAGACCCGGCCGGCCAACAGCAGAGTATTTGAGTAGAATTTCGAGTAAGTTGACCATGGTAGGGGCTGTTTCTCTGGCCTTTATCTGCGTCCTGCCGATTATTTTACAGGGTGTCTCCCGGTTGAACCTGATTTTTAGTGGCACGGGGCTGATTATTATTGTTGGCGTAATCCTGGAGACGATGAGACAAATAGAAAGTCATATGCTTATGCGTAATTACCAGGGTTTTATGAAATAAGGAGAGATTTTATTGATTGTTCTCAAGTCATCCCAGGAGATAGAACTAATGCGACAGGCAGGGCGTATTGCAGGCGAAGTACTGCATGAGCTGTCTTTGGCGGTAAAACCGGGAATTACTACCGCCAGTCTTGATAACCTTGCCTTGCGCTGCATAAGAAAAAATAATGCGGAACCGGCCTTTCTCGGTTATAATGGCTTTCCGGCCTGCATCTGCACTTCAATCAACGAAGAGGTAGTTCATGGAATTCCCGGTTTAAGGCGGCTTAAAAGTGGTGATATAATCAGCATCGACGTGGGGGTTCTTTACAAAGGATATTACGGTGATGCGGCGGCTACTTTTCCCGTGGGGAAGGTCTCCCCTCTGGCTGCGCAGTTGATTGAGGTAACGCGTGAAAGCTTAAATCAAGCTGTTAATAAAGCTGTTCCCGGGAACCGGCTCTATGATATTTCCAATGCTGTGCAGTCTTATGTTGAATCAAAGGGTTTTTCAGTTGTACGAAATTATGTTGGGCATGGCATAGGCAGTAACCTGCATGAGGAGCCACAGGTACCAAACTTTGGATTACCGGGAAAAGGGCCCCTGCTTGAGCCGGGGATGGTACTGGCTATCGAGCCGATGGTAAATACGGGCACCTGGGAAGTAGAGACGTTGGATGATCAGTGGACGGTGGTGACCAGAGATAGAAGACTTTCAGCCCATTTTGAGCACAGTGTTGCTATTTTACAGGATGGTCCGGAAATTTTGACCTCTTTTTAAGGGAGGTAATTTAGGTGGATATGGAATCAGGGCAAGTGGTAAAATCACTGGCGGGAAGGGATCAAGGCACGCTGTATCTTATTATTGGTTTTGAAGGTAACAGGGCTCTGGTGGCTAATGGACGCAGCCATACGGTCAAAAAGCCAAAGAAAAAAAATTTGAAACACCTGCAGCCTTACCGCTGTGTTGTCCCTGAGATAAAGGAGAGGATTCGGCAGGGAAATTTAAGCGATAGCGCAGTTAGGAACACGCTCAATATGATAATTTCTGCTGAAAAAGGACAAAATCACCCCTGTTGTCTCCGGACTTCTTCATCCAAGGGATGTTAGAGAAAGGAGGTATGCCGGGGTATGTCCAAGAAAAAGGATGTAATCGAGGTAGAAGGCACGGTAATAGAGCCTTTACCCAACGCCATGTTCAGAGTCGAATTAAAAAATGGGGTAAAAATACTGGCTCATGTTTCAGGCAAAATACGCATGAATTTTATTCGTATTCTTGCAGGGGACCGTGTACTGGTGGAGCTATCTCCTTACGACCTGACCAGGGGACGCATCACTTACCGTTACAAATAAATTCAAGTAAATTCAAGGGGGGCTGAAGTAATATGAAAGTGCGCCCATCGGTGAAGCCTATTTGTGAAAAATGTAAAGTTATACGCCGTAAAGGGAAAGTAATGGTTATCTGCGAGAACCCCAAGCATAAGCAGCGGCAGGGTTAGTAACCGGCCTGTACAGGATATGGAAACAAAAATAATAAATGCTTAAGCAGGCATTAAACAGCAGTTGAAGAATAATTTCCCTTCAAACAGGGTATTATATTTACGTTTAACCTTTTTAAAAGAGGAGGTGCAGAAGCTTTGGCCAGGATTGCTGGAGTGGATTTACCGCGAGATAAAAGAGTGGAGATTGCTTTGACTTATATCTATGGCGTGGGGCGTAAAAGAGCTCAGGAAGCTTTAAGGTATACAAATATTAACCCCGATACCAGAGTCAGGAACCTGACAGAAGACGAGATCAACAGGTTAAGGGAATATATAGATAAGAACTATAAGGTGGAAGGGGATCTGCGGCGCGATGTATCCATGAACATTAAACGTCTGATAGAGATCAGCTCCTACCGTGGGATTCGCCACCGCCGCGGCTTGCCTGTAAGAGGCCAGAACACAAAAAACAACTCCAGGACGCGCAAGGGTCCCAAGAAAACAGTTGGCGTCCGCCGGAAAAAATAAAGCTAAGTTAAGGAGGGAGAAAAAAGTTGGCCAAAAGAAAAACCACTACCCGGACTCGTCGCCGGGAGCGAAAAAATATTGAGCATGGCGCCGCTCACATTAAATCAAGCTTTAATAATACCATCATTACCATAACAGATCTTCAGGGGAATAATATTGCCTGGGCAAGTGCCGGGACAGTAGGGTATAAAGGCTCAAGAAAGTCCACACCCTTTGCTGCACAGCTGGCAGCTGAAGCTGCGGCACGTACTGCCATGGAACATGGGATGAGGCAGGTTGAAGTCTTTGTTAAAGGACCCGGTGCAGGCCGTGAAGCAGCTATTCGTTCTTTGCAGGCTACCGGTCTGGATGTTAATCTGATTAAAGATGTTACCCCTATTCCCCACAACGGATGCCGTCCGCCCAAGAGGCGCCGTGTATAAGCAACAAACCAAACAGGGAGGTGTTTGAAAAATATATGGCCAGATATAAAGAAGCTTCCTGCAGGCTGTGCCGTCGTGAAGGCACAAAATTATATTTAAAAGGGGACAGGTGTTACAGCGATAAATGTGCATTTGTACGCAAAGGATATCCCCCCGGAGCGCATGGGCAGGGAAGACAAAAGATATCGGAATATGGTCTGCAGCTACGTGAAAAACAAAAAGCACGCCGGATTTATGGTGTTCTTGAAAGGCAATTCAGGCGTTATTTTAAAGAAGCAGACAGGCGCAAAGGAGTAACAGGTGAAACCCTGTTGCAAATCCTTGAAAGCAGGCTGGATAATATGGTTTACCGCATGGGGCTGGCCCGCTCACGGACAGATGCCCGTCAGCTTATCCGGCATGGACATTATACTGTCAACGGCCGTAAAGTTGATATCCCATCGTATCTTACGAGACAGGGCGATATAATTGCTGTCCGTGAAAGCAGCAGAAACAAATCTTTCTTTAAAGAATTGGCCGAGTGGGGAGCAGCTCAGGGAACCGTGGAGTGGTTGGAGGTGGATCGGGATAATATGAGCGGAAAAATACTGAGATTACCTTCGAGAGAAGAATTGGACATTCCTATTGCCGAACACCTTATTGTAGAGCTTTATTCTCGTTAAAAAATTCTCTTAATAAGGTAGGAGGGAAATATTTAGTGATCGAAATTGAAAAGCCCAGGATTGAATGGGTAAATAAGGATGGGGAACAACACGGCCGTTTTGTGATAGAGCCTCTGGAACGGGGTTACGGTACTACTCTCGGCAATTCGCTGCGCCGTATATTGCTTTCATCGTTACCCGGGGCAGCGGTGACCAGTGTAAAGATTGAAGGGGTTTTACACGAATTTTCCACAATTCCCCATGTCGTAGAAGATACTCCTGAAATTCTCCTGAACCTGAAGGAGCTGCGGTTAAAAGTGCACTCTTCAGAACCGCAGGTGCTTATTATTGATGCTGAGGGCGAAGGCGAGATCACTGCCGGGGATATTCAGGTGCCGGCGGAGGTAGAGATTCTGAATCCCGACCTTGTTATCTGCACATTGGAAGAGGGCGGAAAGGTTTATATGGAGATTACTGCCGGCCCCGGCCGGGGATATATTTCGGCTGAACGGAATAAGATTCCCAATCAGCCCATTGGGGTTATACCCCTGGATTCCATCTTTACCCCGATTAAAAAAGTAAATTATTTTGTGGAGGATACAAGGGTAGGCCAGACAACCGATTATGACAGGCTAACCCTGGATGTTTGGACCGATGGCAGCATTCGTCCGGATGAAGCGATCAGTCTGGGAGCCAAGATACTAAGCAAGCACCTGAACCTCTTTATTAACCTGACAGAGAAGGTTGACGAGGTGGAAATTACAAGCGAAGAGGATGAAAATAATAAAGAAAGAATTCTGGAGATGACCATTGAAGAAATGGATCTATCCGTTCGCTCATACAATTGTTTGAAGAGGGCAGGCATCAACACCGTTGAAGAACTGATCCGTAAAACGGATGAAGAAATGATGAAAGTTCGCAACCTGGGCAAAAAATCTCTGGAAGAGGTACAGAACAAACTGAGTGAACTCGGTCTTAGACTTAGAAAAGAAAATGAATAGACAAAGGCCGGGTATATTGGGTAAAGGAGGGTAGGACCCCGGTTTCCATTAATTTTAAAAAACCGGGTTCGCTATGAGTCATCGTAAATTCGGAAGAAAGACAGGCCCCAGAAAAGCCCTTTTGCGCAATCTCGTTACATCCTTTTTCAT
>JAAYOY010000044.1 GCA_012520035.1 Bacillota bacterium | reverse complement strand
CCTCCCTGGTGGTCCACGCTTTTGACTTATCTTATACCTTTTATCTTAATTATCGGCCTGTTTTTTTTCTTTATGCAGCAGACCCAGGGCGGGGGAAGCAGGGTGATGAATTTTGGTAAGAGCAGGGCAAGATTGTACGACGGAGAACGTAAAAAGGTTACCTTCGATCATGTGGCGGGGGCCGACGAAGAAAAAGAAGAACTTCAGGAAATTGTAGAATATTTAAAGGATCCTAAAAAATTTATTGATCTCGGTGCCCGTATACCCAAGGGCGTTTTGCTTATCGGACCGCCGGGTACAGGTAAGACACTTCTGGCCAGAGCGGTTGCAGGTGAGGCGGGGGTGCCTTTTTTTAGTATCAGCGGTTCTGATTTTGTTGAGATGTTTGTTGGTGTCGGTGCTTCGCGTGTTAGAGACCTGTTCGAGAATGCCAAAAAAAACTCTCCCTGTATCGTGTTTATCGATGAAATAGATGCGGTTGGCCGCCAGCGCGGTGCCGGATTGGGCGGAGGCCACGATGAAAGGGAGCAAACCCTCAACCAGCTGCTCGTTGAGATGGATGGTTTTGATGTAAATGAAGGTATAATTATTTTAGCAGCTACCAACAGACCCGATATTCTTGATCCTGCACTGCTGCGCCCGGGTCGTTTCGACAGGCAGGTTACGGTTAGTTTGCCCGATGTTAAGGGGAGGGAAGAAATTCTTGCTGTTCATGTTAAAGGTAAACCCCTTGAACCCGGGGTGGATTTGAAAGTTCTGGCCAGGCGGACTCCCGGGTTTACCGGTGCGGATATAGAAAACCTGGTAAATGAGGCTGCCCTGCTGGCAGCGCGCAGAAACAAAAAGTCTATTGGCCTTTTAGAAATGGAAGAAGCTATCGACCGTGTTATCTCCGGTACCGAGAAAAAGAGCAGGGTCATCAGCGATTTTGAAAAGAAACTTGTGGCTTATCATGAGGGCGGTCATGCAATGGTAGGTTATCTTTTGCCCAAAACGGATCCTGTGCACAAGGTATCAATTATTCCCCGCGGCAGGGCAGGGGGGTATACCTTGATGTTGCCTGAAGAAGACCGTTATTATCTGACCCGCTCCGAGCTCCTTGAAAGAGTTGCCACACTGCTGGCCGGTAGGGTGGCGGAAGAGGTGATTTTTAATGAAGTTAGCACCGGAGCCCAGAACGACCTCGAGCGGGCCACGGCCATAGTCAGGCAAATGATCATGGAATACGGTATGAGCGAAACACTTGGTCCGATTACGCTGGGGCGGAAACATGATCAGGTTTTCTTAGGACGTGATCTGGGTAGAGATCGCGATTTTAGTGAAGAGATAGCTAAATCGATTGATCAGGAAATTCGCCGCACAGTGGACAGGTGTTACCGTATGGCGGAGGAACTTATTATACAGAATAAGGAAAAGCTGAACCTGATTGCAGAAGCCTTACTGGAGAAGGAAACACTGGACTCAACGGAGATCGCCGCTCTTATGGAGGGGAAATCCCTTGCCGAGATTGAAGAAGAAAGGAAATTGGAAGAAAATAGAACCGAAGCCAAAAGAATCCGCGAAGAAAAAAAGAAAGAAATAGCGAACAAGGTGAAGGTTATCTTCAGGCCTGATAAAGGCGAAATCTGCAGGGAACCAAGAGAAGAAGTATAATGCAACAACGTGCGACAACGGGGACGGTTCTTGCGACAGCAAGAACCGTCCCCGTTGTCGCAATGTGGCACCTAAAATAAATAGTAAAAATGTTATTATTTGCAGCAGGATTTTTTTTTCTTTTGTAGAATAGGTTTTTGGGTTAGAGTAAGGAAGTTGCATTTTTACTTGAAATATTGAGAAAATCCTAAAAAAGGAGGTAAGAGGTACATAAAAAGAAATCGTCCCCGATCGGTTATTTCGAATGAAGATTTTTTGCCTTAAAAGTTTAAGGGGTAGGAGGTTACCCAAAAAAATTTTAGGAGGGTTAATATGGCTTTAGATCCGACCAAGCATGCTGACTGGGAAATTGCTGAAGAAGCAGAATCGAGAATGAAGACAGTTTACCAACTCGGTGAAGAGCTGGGTCTGGAAAAGGAAGAACTGCTTCCTTATGGTCACTATGTTGCCAAAGTAGATTTTAAAAAAGTTTTGGATCGCTTAAAAGACAGGCCCGATGGGAAGTATATCGACGTTACAGCCATTACCCCGACACCATTGGGAGAAGGCAAGTCCACCTCCTTGGTAGGGCTGGTTCAGGGTTTGGGCAAGCGGGGCAAGAATGTCATCGGAGCAATCAGGCAACCTTCCGGGGGACCGACTATGAACGTCAAAGGTTCTGCCGCCGGCGGTGGATTGTCGCAGTGTATTCCCCTTACCGAGTTTTCCTTGGGCCTTACCGGTGATATTAATGCCGTGATGAATGCACATAACCTTGCTATGGTTGCTTTAACATCACGCATGCAGCACGAGTTTAACTACAGCGATGCCTTTTTGGAAAAGATCGGCCTTAGGCGGCTGAACATCGACCCGCGAAATGTGGAAATGAAGTGGATTATGGACTTTTGCGCCCAGGCACTGCGTAACATCACGATCGGTATGGGAGGCAAAATGGACGGTTTCATGATGAATTCCGGTTTTGCCATCGCCGTTTCTTCTGAGATTATGGCTATTCTTGCTGTTTCCAATGATTTGAAAGATATGCGGGAGCGCATGAGCAGGATTGTGGTTGCATATGATAAGAAGGGTAATCCTGTAACCACTGCCGATCTCGAAGTTGATGGCGCGATGACTGCCTGGATGGTGCAGGCATTGAACCCCAACCTGATGCAAACGCTGGAAGGGCAGCCCTGTTTTGTCCATGCTGGACCTTTTGCCAATATTGCCGTTGGGCAGAACTCGATTGTGGCTGACCGTGTAGGATTGAAACTTGGCGATTATCTGGTAACGGAATCCGGCTTTGCAGCTGATATTGGATTTGAGAAGTTCTGGAATATTAAATGCCGTATGTCCGGCCTCAAACCCCATTGTGCTGTTCTTGTAGCAACGATCAGGGCTCTGAAGTGCCACGGTGGGGCTCCGCTTCCTGTTCCTGGAAAGCCGCTGGATCCTGGATACAGCCAGGAGAACATTCCCTGGGTTGAAAAAGGTTGCGAAAACCTCATACACCTTATTAATGTTATTAAGAAGTCCGGTATGAGCCCGGTAGTTTGCATTAACGCTTTCCACACCGATACGGAAAAAGAAATCGACACTGTCCGCCGCCTGGCTGAAGAAGCGGGTGCAAGGGTTGCCCTTTCCAAACACTGGCAGTATGGTGGTGAAGGTGCTCTCGAACTGGCTGATGCTGTTATAGAAGCGTGCGAAGAAAAGAATGAATTCAAGTTTCTCTACGAACTGGAAACTCCTCTGCGCCAGCGCATAGAACTTATTGCCAAAGAGGTTTATGGTGCCGATGGCGTTGAGTATTCACCGGAAGCTTTGGAAAAAGCCAAAAGAATGGAAGCTGATCCCGAACTGCAGAAGCTGGGCACTTGCATGGTGAAGACCCACTTGAGTTTGTCTGACAACCCTGTATTAAAAGGCGTACCCAAGGGATGGAAGCTCTTTGTACGGGATATCCTAACTTATAAGGGTGCCGGATTTGTTGTCCCGGTAGCAGGATCGATCAGCCTAATGCCCGGCACAGGTTCCAACCCGGCCTTCCGCCGCATTGATGTAGATGTAGAAACAGGTAAAGTAAAAGGGTTATTCTAAGGCTCTGGTTTGCTAATAAAAAGACACTATATTAATAGTTATTAATGGTTGTATTTGATGGCAGAGTAGGTGCTATGCGTTAAGTGCTAAGGGATGGGAAGTTGCCCTTAGACGAAAGGGGCCCTGTTAAGGACGTGTCTGCGACATAGCACCGCATCCGCTGTCCACATAAGAGCAAAAGAAGAGCTCAATACCTCCTTTCTCTTAGATGTGGCAGCCTGCCCATCTTTAGGGAAAGGAGGTGTTTCCTTTTATGTTGAAAAGCAAATCGAAATCGGAGTTAACCACGCAGATGCTGGTCAGGATGTCCTTGCTTATTGCCCTGAACATTGTTTTTGAGCGTTATTTAAGCCTGCGCATACCTTTTGCAGGAGTTGAAGGGCTGCGTATTGGCTTTGGTTCAGTGCCCGTTATTTTTGCCGGGCTATTTATGGGCCCTCTGGCTGGCGGCCTTGTTGGAGCGGTTGGAGATCTGGTGGGCTTTTTTATCGGCGGCCCCATGGGGCCTTATATGCCGCATTTTACACTAACTGCTGCATTACGCGGCATCATTCCCGGTCTGGTTTTTATGATAGCCGGCAGAGGCAGGCGGGAAGTGGGGATTTTCCCGCTCTTCCTCTCAGTTTCTCTGGTATTTGTCCTGGTAAATATCCTGCTGGTTCCCTATTTTATCGAAACATTGTTTGGGACATTCAGAGCCGTCACTGTTCCCTCCAAAATAGTGGAAGCGGTTGTATCTATCCCCGTTTATACTGTGATATTATTTACCTTGGGCCGTGCTTTAAAAGGGGTTCTTGATTCGGGATTGGGCCGCAGGGTTATTCATGTCTCAGGTAAATTATGGTAGTTTTTCAGGCCTGTGCCGCGTTTTGCGGTGCAGGCCTATCTCTAAATAAATGTTACCCGTTATAATATTTATAATCCCTTTAATATATGTTATCATTATCTAGCGAAAGGGAAGACGTCTGAATCACAATTAACGGGTGAAGAGGTGGTAGATATGCTCCTGGCCGTAGATGTTGGTAATTCCAATATAATGTTGGGGGTATATAATGACCAAGAATTAAAAATGTGCTGGCGTATATCAACAAATCGTAACCAGACAGATGATGAATACGGAGTAATAATCAGGAACCTTATCCAGCATAACGGGCTGGAGGCGGGGGCAATTGATGCAATGATCATATCCTCTGTTGTGCCTACACTGCGTTATCCCCTGGAGAAGATGGCTCAAAAATATTTTAATCTTGTACCTCTGATTGTAGGTCCCGGGATTAAAACAGGACTCAATATACTGTATGACAACCCCCGTGAAGTGGGGGCGGACCGTGTTGTCAATTCTGTCGCAGCAATCGAACTGTACGGCGGGCCTTTGATTATCGTCGATTTTGGCACAGCTACAACGTTTTGCGCCATCTCTGAAAAAGGGGACTACCTTGGCGGCGCTATTGCTCCCGGTATCGCCATTTCCATGGAGGCCCTGTTTCAGAAAGCGGCAAAACTGCCCCGTGCCGAACTGGTTAAACCGTTAAAGGTTATTGGGAAGGATACCGTTTCCAGTATGCAATCGGGAATATTTTTCGGGTTTGTGGGTCAAGTTGACGGCATCGTTAAACGTATGGTTAAAGAATTTCCCAAAAAACCTTTTGTTGTTGCAACAGGGGGATTGGCAGGGCTTATTGCGCAGGAGTCTGAGACAATCGAGGAGGTTAATCATTTCCTTACTCTTGAGGGTTTGCGAATCATTTATAGAAAAAACATTTCTTCCGGGAAAAAATGAACTAACCAAAATTTTTTGTTACAATGGCAGGAATTTGCGATGAAAAAGCGAACCTTTTTAGAAGAAGCTTGAAAAAGGCTAAAAAGAAAAAAAGAAAAACACGGCAGACTTTTAGAAATAATCTATAGCCTCTTAATTAAGGATTGTATATGTACAATCTCAATTTTGTGTAATATACAATATTGTGAAATAGATAACAATTAATTATTAGGTTAATACAGTTACAGCACCGGCAGGGATGATCCTAAATTGGCTAAAAAAAAAACTACAGTGGGCGCGTCTTGTTCGCTACGGCAACTTAGCTTTCTCCTTCGGGATTACTATGATTGCGGCAGTTTTTTTGGGGCTCTACGGAGGGTGGTGGGTTGACCGCCGCCTGGGGACTTTCCCGGCCTTTATGTTGCTGGGGGTTTTTTTAGGGGTTGGGTTAGGGTTTTATAACTTATGGAAAGAATTAAATGTATTAATGGTAAAGAAGCTGGAAAAGGAGTCAGAACTGGAAGACGATGAGCAGCAGGAATAAAGGATTAAAAACCGCAGAAAAAGTTATGGTAATACTGGGTGCGGGAATTATTATCATATCGTTGTTGCTTGGTTACAGTTCCTTTGCTCTGGGCGTAGCCCTGGCTGCTTTCATTGCCTGGCTCTTTTACCGCTGGCAGATGATGGCTGTGATTAATTTAGAAGGTCTCTCTCCCCGGAAGGCAACCAACAGAGTGGTAGCCCGGTCACTGGTAAGGCTTTTCGTTTTCTTAGGTATGTTAGGCCTTTCTGCTTTGGTAGGAGAGCTGTTCCTGTTTGGGGTGTTAACCGGCCTTCTTCTTGAGATTATGGTTTTCATCAGCCAGGCTTTTTTAATTATTCGAGGAAAGGAGGGATAGCTTAAATTGGGTTTGGAAGCATTGCAGCATTTATTAGAACACGTAAGGCCTGCGGTTCTGTTTTATCTGGGTCCAGTTCCTATCTATACTACTGTGGTCAATACTTGGATAGTCATGATCATCCTTTTTCTTGTGGCATTTTTCATCTCCAGGCGTTTAAGCACTATACCCCGGGGAATTCAGAACCTGCTTGAAATGGTGGCAGACTTTTTTAACGATCTCCTGGAGGATAACATGGGCAAGGAAGGGCGCAAATACCTTCCGCTGGTTGGGACGCTCTTTATATTCATTTTATTTCTGAACCTTTCATGGTTCATCCCGGAGATGAAACCGCCCACCACCGATCTTTCCACCACGGTAGGGTTCGCTGTAGT
>JAAYOY010000043.1 GCA_012520035.1 Bacillota bacterium | reverse complement strand
GCACTATTTTTCCAATTCTTCCGCGGCTATAAGGGCAGCACCCAGGGCACCCACCGCCTGCGGCTCGTCCGGCACCAATACTTTAAACCCCAGACTTTCCCCCAGCGCCTCCCGAAGGGCGGTATTTTTTGCGACGCCTCCGGTCATCATCAGCTTCTCTTCCACACCTACGCGCCGGGCCATGCTTACCGTGCGCTCCACAACTGAATAAATGATACCTTTAATAATCTCTTCCCGCGGGTGGCCCTCGGCAATAAGGGAGACCACTTCGGACTCGGCAAAAACAGTACACATGCTGCTGATATGTGCTACATTAACCGTAGGTGGTGCGGGACGGGACATTTCTTCCAAATCAATTTCCAGGGCATGGGCCATTACTTCGAGAAAGCGCCCCGTTCCAGCGGCACATTTCTCATTCATTACAAAGTCAACCACTTTTCCCTGAGAATCAAGACGAATAACCTTGCTATCCTGACCTCCGATGTCAATCACCGTGCGTACTTCAGGATTAAGGTAAAAAGCCCCTTTCCCATGACAGCTTATCTCTGTAACCTTTTTATCGGCAAAGGGAGCGCTTACCCTGCCATACCCTGTGGCTACAATATACTGCAGATCATCCCTGGATAGCCCGCTTTCTTCCAGAGCCATTTTCATCGCCTTTTCTGCAGCCAACCTGCTGTTTGCCCCTGTGGGGATAATAATTGCTGCAAGCATTGCCCTCTTATCGAGAATGACAACTTCCGTCGACAAAGATCCGATATCAACTCCGGCAACTGGCAAAAAAATCCCTCCCATTTATTATTAGAAAATCTTTATCAATATAAAAAAATAGCTACTACCCGCATCTGCATCGCAAGGTTGTATTTTGCACAGACTCAGGACAGCATCTCCAAAAAACCGTCAATCCTGGTCTGAATCTGACCGGAAGCATAATTACGATTATCCACGCAATCCCCATCCAAAACCAGAAAAGGAAGCCCTTCCTCCTGCAAAGATCTGCGGATTATATTTATAGAACCGTTACTCTGGCGGCAGCCCCAGTGAGAAAAATGAACCACACCATCGACTTTATAACGCCGCGCAAGCTCTTTGATTGTCTTTATCCTGCGCTCGATGTGGCCGTAATTGAAATGCGAAAGCATGCGGTACGCTATGTAATCCAGAGGGCTCTCTATATCCCCGGGTTCCCAGTAAACATGATTAAAATCCTCAAACACCAATTTCGCCCCCCTTGCTTCGAAGTAGTCCATGATCCCGTTTTGATAAAAGGGCTGCAGATGCAACCATAACAGTTTATAACGGGGGAGCGGTTCTACGTTTTTGCTATTTCGCCTTTCATCAATCTTTCTTTCCAGCTCTGCAGCCAGGGTTTCATAAATGACAGGGACAGCCCTGCTCCCCAGACCGGTGAAGGAAAGATAAAGGTACGCAAAGGCATCTCTCGAGCTGAGAGGAGAATAAGGGTGCCTGCGAAGTTCGTTTACTTTGAGCATCGCCTGGCGGGTTTTTTCGGTATGGAGGACAGCCTCTTCCAATTTTTCTGCCCGCAGCCTTGTGCCGGCAACATCTTCCAGCCGGGTTATTATTTTCTGAAGCTGCCGGGTTACATACGCAAGAGCGTTGGCGTTATTTTCCAGCGGCGTATCCAGAAGGATAAATGGGCGATTATAGTGCCTTGCCAGGTTATTAAACATAAAAACCCCCCCCTCACAAAGATGGGAACTGGCGCAAAAGGCAGCCGGAACGGGATAATAATTTAAGAAAAGACCCCCCATCGCACAGCGGTGAAAAGAACAGTTATCCCTGCTCCACCACCTGCTCTCGGCCTCCTCAAGAAAATCTTTCTGAAACCCCAGGGAAGTTACCAGGGCAGAGATCACTTCCGGGGAAAAGGAGACAATACCGAGGGCATGCAACAGCTCCGTGGGAAAAAAAGCGCTGACCCATACATACGGTGAGTTGCCTTTGAAGATCTTTCTGATCTGTCCCAGCCCGTACTCCGCCGTCATGGCAGCAGATCTGTAAGGAAATTTTAGCAGGTTGCATCTCACCATGGCTTTTCCTAAAGAATAGACAAGCGGCAGGCGGAACATTGCCGGGGCTTTGCCTTTAATAATTTTATTCTTTATAAACTCCAGCATGACCTATAATCCTTTCAGCCAAGCATTTCCAGGAAAGCGGAGATACGGGTATGCATTTGACCTGTTAATCCCGCATTCTCTCCTTCCAATACAAGCAAAGGAATATTATTCAGTTTTTCTTTTAATAACTGGCCGTAATAGTACCAGGGATCGCAAAATTTCGGATAATAAAAGATTACACCATCAATGTGATACCTCTTAAGCATTTTTTCCATTTCTTCCAGCTTTTCATAAGCTCGCGGCATACGCGGGCAAGGATCTTTTCCTAAATATATACGGGCAAGATAACGATAAGGATCCGCCTCCACTTTACTGTCCTCTACCGGGGGAAACTGCAACATGCGCCTTCCGATACACAGATCATCGAGTACCAGGACACCCCCCAGGTCGCAGATAAGTCTGCCGAGCCCTTCCGGAAAAATGCCTCCTGTAATAAACAAACGGGGCCCTGAAAGATTACTTTTCTTTTTTCCGAGAATATTCTCACGATAAATTTTAAAAAAATCACTGAATTTTTCGGGAGAAAGAACGGTAAAAGCTTTAATCAACCGCAATATTTCATCTCCGTTTACTGCTACTTCCCCATCCCGGCCGGCATATAGTTCCTGCAACTTGCCCCTGTTTTCCTGATATAAATATATTTGCTTCCAGAGCTCGCTTTCAATATTCTCACAGCCGCAGTATTCACTGAGGGCCCGATGAAAGCCGCGCAAAATAACGGCATAATAATCCCGGGCCTCCACGGAGTCATCCCTGGGTAAATCAAGCAGATAAACAAAAGGCAGGCGGCCTAGTTTTTCGAGAGCATGGTAGAAGTGTAACATCGAAATGCAAGAGTTCATCAAAACCATTCCTGCCAAAAGGCCTTTGCCTTCTCCGGCTTCTTTCAGCACCATTTCCAGAGAACACCTGGCAAAGAAACAAAGGTTTGAATGCAAATATGAATCGGCGGAAAAAGACGTTCCTTCTCTCCCGGGAAAGCGGTAAGGATACAGCCCGCAGGCGGAAATAATTTCTACAGGAGTATAGCTGCAGATCCACGCTATTTTTTCTTTTTTTTGCGGGAGTTTATTTTCCTCTTTCTCCAGCTTCATCCAGAATACTTTTTCCTGAGCATGCTCTTCCAAAGTACTCCCTCCGGTAGAAGAACTCATACTAACACGTTAACAGTCATTAGAAACCTGCCGGCTTCCCGGGTGCAAATTTATTGTTGAAAAGACTGGCATGTAAGTTCTAAACCCATCAGGCGAATCTACACCCCGGGAAACCAATTTTCATTTCAGCAACGGTTTTTCGCAAGTTCGTCGTCAATAATCCTGAGCAGTTGCTCACGGCCCTCCCCTGTCTTCGCAGAAAAAGTTATTATTCCTTCCGGTTCAACCCCCAGAGAACCGGCAATCACCAGTTTCTGCCTGTTCCTTTTTCCACGGGGGACTTTATCGGCTTTGCTGGCCACGACTATTGTATTAATGGAAAAATGTCTGAGCCAGTCAGCCATTTCCTTGTCTTCGACTGAAGGTTCGTGCCGCAGATCAATTACGAGAAGTACCAGCAAGATTTTCTTTCTGGCTGAAAAAAATTCTTCTATAAGAGCTCCCCATTTTTGCTGTAAAGCCCGGGATACTTTTGCATAACCGTAACCCGGCAGATCAACAAAATAAAAGGAGTCATTAACCAGATAAAAATGCAGCGCGCGCGTCTTACCCGGAGTATTGCTTGTCCTGGCCAAATTACGGCGTCCTGACAGAGAATTAATAAGCGATGATTTTCCTACATTTGAACGTCCGGCAAGGACAATTTCCGGCAGCCTTTCCGCCGGAAGGTCCTTTCGGGCGCTAACTAACTTTGAGAGCTCCGCTTTTTTTACTTTCATTTTTTTCTCTTTTTACCAGTGAATTTTCCAGAACCTGCTCGATATGGTCCACAGTAATAAATTCCAGGCGCCGGCGGACATTGGCGGGAATATCCGCAAGATCCTTCCTGTTTTCTTCGGGTAGAATGATCCTCTTAATACCGGCACGGTGTGCGGCAAGGATCTTTTCCTTTATTCCCCCTACAGGGAGAACCTTCCCCCTTAAAGTAATCTCTCCGGTCATGGCAACCTGGTGATCCACCGGTATACGGGTCAACGCCGACACCATCGCCGTGGTCATGGTAATCCCCGCCGAAGGCCCGTCTTTTGGGATTGCCCCCTCGGGAACATGTATGTGAATATCATACTCATTGTAAAAATTCTCATCAATTCCCAGCGAATCAACCCTGGAACGGATAAAACTCAGCGCCGCCTGAGCGGATTCCTGCATGATCTCGCCCAGTTTGCCCGTTAGGATCAGTTTTCCTTTACCCTTCATCAGAGTAACTTCAATTGCCAGCAGATCCCCTCCGGACTCGGTCCAGGCTACACCGGTAGCTACCCCAATCTCGCTCTGCTTTTCAGCCATACCGTAACGGAAACGTGGCGGGCCCAGGTATTTATGCAAATTGCTGCGGCTCACCGTAACGTTGTAATTATTATTTTTTACCACTTCGCGGGCGGTCTTCCGGCATACATTGGCTATCTCCCTCTCCAAATTACGCACGCCGGCCTCCCTGGTATATTCTCTTACAATATGCCGCAGGGTGCCTTCGGAAATACGCAGTTGTTTATCGCTCAGGCCGTTTTCTTCGAGCTGCTTCTGAATAAGATGCCGCTGGGCAATCCTGACTTTTTCCTCTTCCGTATATCCCGGTATATGAATAGCCTCCATACGATCCAGGAGCGGTTGAGGAATATTAAAGCGGTTATTGGCGGTAGTGATAAACATAACCTGTGAAAGATCAAAAGGGGTCTCGATATAATGATCGCTGAAAGAGTTGTTCTGCTCCGGATCAAGCACCTCCAGCAGGGCTGAAGACGGGTCGCCCCGAAAATCGGTGGACATCTTATCAACTTCATCCAGCAGGAAAACCGGGTTGCGGGATTTGGCTTGACGGATACCCTGGATAATCCGTCCCGGCATAGCGCCAACGTAAGTGCGGCGGTGACCCCTTATTTCAGCTTCATCCCTTACGCCTCCCAGGGAAATTCGCACAAAATTTCGTTCCATAGCCCTGGCTATAGAACGTGCCAGGGAGGTTTTACCAACCCCCGGAGGACCGATGAGGCAGAGAATGGGGCCTTTTATCTTATGAGCCAGGCTGCGCACAGCCAGATATTCCAAAATTCGCTCCTTTACTTTCTCCAGCCCGTAATGATCTTCATCAAGTATTTTCTCAACCAGCTGCAGATCCAGTTGATCCTGTGTTTGCACAGACCAGGGAAGCTCCAGAAGCCAATCCAGGTAAGTCCGGATGACAACGCCTTCGGCAGCAGCCGGGGGCATTTTTTCCAGCCGCTCAAGCTCTTTTAAAGCTTTCTTCTCAACTTCTTCAGGCAGTTTCGCCTCGTCGATTTTTTCCCGATATTCGTCTACTTCCGCCGAACGTTCATCCCTTTCGCCCAGTTCCTTTTGAATGGCCCTTATCTGCTCCCTCAAATAATACTCTTTTTGGGTTTTCTCCATCTGTTTGCGGACTCTCAGGCCGATCTTTTTCTCCAGTTCGAGTATCTCCATCTCAAGGCTAAAAATCCCGGCCAGATACTCCAACCTGTCCTGGGGCGATACTGCTTCCAGGATACCCTGTTTCTGTTCAAGCTTCAGCGACAAGTGTGAAGCGACAACATCAGCGAGCCTCCCCGGCTCTTCAATTTCCGATACTGTTGAAAGAATTTCCGGTGAAATTTTTTTACTGAGCTTGGAATATTGTTCAAATTGAAAAAGAACGTGCCTCACGAGGGCCTCCATCTCAGCACTTTTACTGTTATCATCTTCTATTTCTTCAGCCTCAACTTCAAAAAAGGATTTATTTTCTATAAAATCCGTGATCTGGGCGCGACCTAATCCCTCCACCAGGACACGAATCGTCCCTCCCGGAAGCTTCAACATTTGCTTAATGTTAGCAATGGTTCCCAGAGGAAAGAGATCATCGGATACCGGGTCGTCTATTTTTGCATCTTTTTGAGCGACCAGCAGGATTTTATTATCGTTAACCATGGCTTCATCCAGGGCGTTTATTGAACGCTCCCTGCCAACATCCAGATGAAGAACCATATTAGGGAAAACGACAACTCCCCGCAGCGGTAAAAGCGGCAGTCTAATTCTCATTTTTATTACGTCCTCCTCTCTCTGAAAATCCGTAGAAAAACTTATTATCCGTTTATTTCTTCTCTTCTAATTATCGATTTCCTCTTTCCGCATGGTAAGAAATCGTTGGACCTGCAGGGTAAAGTTCGTTTTTTTTCATTGGTATTGTTTTAGGAATATGTTCCCTGTTAACCAGCGCTCTTTCTAATAGATCTTCAATGTGAGAAACAGGTACTATTTGGATATCCCTGATATTATTATAGATATGCTGCCAATTTTTTTCGGGTATAAATATTTTTTTAACACCTGCATCCCGGGCGGCTTCAATCTTTGCAGTAACGCCGCCTACGGGACAGATGAGGCCCCTGATAGAAAGCTCACCGGTCATCGCCACAGTATTATCAACAGGAATCTTGCAAAAAGCGGAATACACTGCCGTAGCAATCCCTACTCCTGCTGACGGGCCGTCTACTGGAATACCACCTGGAAAATTAAGGTGGATATCGTAATTCCGCATATTTTCACCGAGCAAATGACCAAGCACAGTTAATACGTTTTCCACTGAGCCGCGGGCAGTACCCTTACGTTTGAGCGTTCTGCCCATGCCGCCCATCTCTTCCTCTTCGACGATACCGGTAATACTGAGCCTTCCATCCCCTTTCCCAACGAAAAGGACGGAAGCCTCAATTTCAAGAAGCGCACCCAGATGAGGTCCATAAACTGCAAGTCCGTTTACCAGTCCTACCTGCGGAAACTCGGGAATCTTTTTCTCAGGCCGGGGCGACAGCCTGCTATTATTAACAACCCATTCCATATCTTCGCCTTCCAGGGTAGATCTTCCTTCCCCCTGGGCAATCCCTGCTGCCAGCTGGACCATATTAACCGCATCCCTGCCGTTAAGGCAAAAAGTGGTAATCACCTTTAAGGCTTCCGGTGTTATTTCAAAACCAATCCTGTTTGCAGCGTTGAGGGCAATCCTGCCAATCTCTTCCGGCGTAAGCACGCGGAAAAAAATCTCCATACAGCGGGAACGAATAGCCGGCGGGATCTCTTCCGGCTGCCGTGTTGTGGCACCGATAAGCCGGAAATCCGCTGGTAGGCCGTTCTGAAAAATGTCATGAATGTGCCGGGGAATATTACGCTCTTCGCTGTTGTAATAAGCGCTTTCCAAAAAAACTTTACGATCCTCTAAAACTTTAAGCAATTTGTTAATTTGAATGGGATGCAACTCACCAATTTCATCTATAAAAAGAATCCCGCCGTGAGCTTTTGTAACTGCACCAGGTTTGGGTTGCGGTATTCCTGCCATCCCCATGGGACCCGCCCCCTGATAAATTGGATCGTGAACAGTGCCCATCAAGGGATCGGCGATACCCCGCTCGTCAAAACGCATTGTGGTAGCATCGACCTCTACAAATTTAGCATCCATCGTAAAGGGGGATAGCTTGTTTTTTTTAGCCTCTTCCAGAACAAGCCGCGCTGCCGCTGTCTTTCCAACACCCGGAACACCATAGAGCAAAACGTGCTGGGGATTTGGACCGCAAAGTGCCGCCCTTAAAGCCTTGAGCCCATCCTCCTGCCCTATAATTTCATCAAAAGAAGAGGGACGCACTTTTTCTGCCAGTGGTTCCGTAAGAGAAAGGGAACGCAAGCGTAAAAGCTCATCCATTTCCTTGGATGATTCCTTCTCGATTGCAACTTTGCTCCCCCTCTGGTTGCGCAGCAGGTTCCAAAAGTAAAACCCTATTACTACAGCAATAAGCAGTTGGATTAAACCAAATAGCCCTGCCCAACTGTACAATATATCCTCACATCCTTCTCAGTTTTACAAATTCTTTATATATTATTACCTGAGAAGGATTCAATTAACCGTAAGCTATAGATAGGGAAAAAGTATAAAAAAAGGTGGCCGCCTGCAGGCCACCCTGGAAAAGCAGTATCTTTAAGAAGCCGATACTTCCTTTTTATGCCTTTTCCCTGAGGTAAGAAGCCTGGGTTTTTCTTCTTTTCTTACAACCCCGGGAGTAATAACACATTTATCGATATCTTCACGGGATGGTATTTCATACATAATATCGAGCAGAAATCCTTCCATAATACTCCTTAAGCCGCGAGCACCGGTTTTATGCTTCGTAGCCTCCTCGGCAATAGCTTCCAGGGAACCTTCTTTAAACTCCAGCTGGACATTATCCAGCTCAAACATTTTTTGGTACTGCTTAACCAGCGAATTAACAGGTTCCGTTAATATTCTGACCAGGGAATCTCGATCAAGTGCATCCAGGATGGCAATCACCTGCAAACGCCCCACACACTCCGGTATTAACCCATACTTGATCATATCCTCCGGATGAACCTGGCGGAGCACATCGCCTATATTCAAATCAACCTTGGGCCTGACATCTGCCCCAAAACCCATTCCTCCTGCACCGATACGTTTAAGAATAATCTTTTCCAATCCGTCAAACGCCCCACCGCAGATGAAGAGAATATCCGTTGTATCTATTTGCATAAATTCCTGGTGAGGGTGCTTGCGCCCGCCCTGGGGGGGTACACTGGCTACTGTTCCTTCCAGTATCTTCAACAGCGCCTGCTGAACACCTTCACCGGAGACATCCCGCGTAATGGAAGGATTTTCGCTTTTTCGGGCTATTTTATCAAATTCATCAATATAAACGATACCCTTTTCTGCTTTTTCCAGATCGTAATCGGCCGCCTGGATTAGCTTGAGAAGAATATTTTCCACGTCTTCTCCCACATACCCGGCCTCCGTAAGGGAAGTGGCATCGGCGATAGCGAAAGGAACGTTCAAAAGGCGGGCAAGAGTCTGCGCCAGGAGTGTTTTTCCCACACCTGTAGGCCCGATGAGCAGAATGTTACTCTTTTGCAGCTCAACATCGTCCGCTTTCCGACCGGCGTTAACCCGCTTGTAATGATTGTAAACAGCCACGGAAAGAACCTTTTTGGCATCTTCCTGGCCGATAACATATTTATTGAGCACTTCATGAATTTCCGCAGGCTTAGGGAGATCTACCAGGTTCAGTTCATAATCATCCCCGATTTCTTCTTCAATGATCTCATTGCATAGCTCAATGCACTCATCGCAGATATAAACACCGGGGCCTGCAACCAGTTTGCGAACCTGCTCCTGGTTTTTGCCGCAAAAGGAACATTTGAGCTGCCCCTTTTCATCGCTGAATTTGAACATTAATTATTTCACCTCTTTAATTCCCTTTTCTCCATAATGGAATCAGCCAGGCCGTACTCTACAGCCATTTCAGCCGACATATAAAAATCCCTGTCGGTGTCCCTGGCAATACGCTCAACCGGCTGTCCCGTATGGTGAGATAAAATTTTATTCAGGGATTCTCTCAGGCGTAAAATTTCCTTGGCTTGAATGTCGATATCCACAGCTTGACCTTTGGTTCCCCCAAGAGGCTGGTGCATCATTACCCGGGAATTGGGGAGAACATACCTTTTCCCCTTGGTACCTGCCGCTAATAAAACAGCTCCCAGGCTTGCCGCCAATCCAACACAGATAGTAGAAACATCCGGCTTAATATATTGCATGGTATCATAAATTGCCATCCCGGAATAAATCTCCCCGCCGGGAGTATTTATATAAATATTGATATCTTTATCCGGATCTTCCGACTCTAAAAAAAGCAGCTGGGCAACAACCAGATTGGCTATAGTATCGTTAATTGGGGTGCCGATAAAAACAATTCTATCCTTTAGCAGGCGAGAATAAATATCATAAGCCCTTTCCCCGCGGCTTGTTTGCTCAACTACCATAGGTATCAGTTGCATCAGGTTTTTTTCGTTTTCCATCGCTTACTCACTCCCTGAAATAAAAATTAGATCAATCCTCTGCAGGACAACTTTTCACAAAATACAGCCCTTGAGAACTACTTTTTCACAAGATCCGGAGCCACTGCTAGATTTTGCGCAATTACTGATCTTGTGATTCATTTTTTGATTCTTTGTTTTGTTCCACCCCCGGGTCTTTCTTTTCGTCTTCATCAATTGCTTCCGTTAATTCCACACCTTCAGCGCTTTCAACATTTTCATCGCTGTTTTTTTCATCATTGTTTTTTTCCTCAGAGGCAGGTTCAACTTGAATAATATTGGCATGCTCCACAAGCAAATCGATGGCTTTGCGATAGCGAATTTCATGTGCCATAATATCAAGGCGCCCCTGTTTTTTAAATTGCTCTTTGATTTTTTCCAGGTCTATTTCATCCGTATTATTTTTTACATTTGCATTCTGCACTATTTCTCTAAGCTTCTCATCAATTTCCTCATCGGTGGCTTCCAAGGCTTCTTTCTTGATAATTGCATCCAGAACCAGATTTGCTTTGGCATGCTTTAATGCTTCACCGCGCTGTTCTTCCCTTATTTTTTCGAGTCCTCCCTCGACCAGCTGCCCGTACTGTTCAAGGTTAAGGCCTTGCATGCGCAGATAATACTCGAATTCAGCCATTCTGTTATCCAGTTCTCTCTCCACAAGCACTTCAGGAACGTCCACCTTGGATTCTTCGGCAATTTTTTCGATGAGCTTACTTTCCAGCTTTATTTTCTCCCTGTTTTCCAGGTTCTCTTTAAGTTTATTCTCTACATCAGCTTTAAACTCCTCTAAGGTGGAAAATTCTTCTGTCAGTTCCTGGACAAAATCATCATTTAAATCGGGAAGTTGAGGCCTTTTGATTTCTTTTACAGTTACCTGGAAAACTGCATCTTTCCCCCTAAGCTCTTCCTTGGCGTAATCTTCAGGAAAAGTTACTTTTACTTCCCTTTCCTCGTTCTTATGTGCACCTAAGAGCTGTTCCTCAAAGCCCTGAATAAAAGAGCCCGAACCGATCTCCAGAGAGTAGTTTTCACCGGACCCCCCTTCAAAGGGTTCGCCATCAATAGTGCCGCTAAAATCAATAACGGCCAGGTCTTTTTCACATATTTCCCCTTCCTCAAGGGTTACTAATCTCGCATGCTGTTCCCTAAGAGAGTTTAAATATCTTTCCACATCTTCAGCGGTAATCTCTTTTTTTTCCTGTTCTACTGTAATTCCTTTATAATCGCCCAGTTCCACCTCGGGCTTTACATCTACAGTAACTTTAAAAATAAGAGGCTTGCCTTTCTCCATCTGAACCAGCTCAAGTTCAGGCTGATCGATCGGCTCAAGCTGGCATTCTTTTACAGCCTTGTTGTAATTGGGATCAACGAGTATCTCCAGCGCATCTTCATAAAAAATTTCCGGTCCATAACGGGATTCCAGTATTTTTTTGGGAACCTTACCTTTGCGAAAACCCGGAACAGATACTTTTTTGACCACTTTTCGGTAAGCCTTATCCAAAGCATCGCTTACTTCCTCTACAGGAACTTCAATCTCCAGACAGACTTTATTAGTGTCTATCTTTTCCCACTTATACACTTATTATGCCAACCTCCTTTAATCTAACAGGAAATCAAAGATATGGCAGCGGATAGGAGCCATGATATGCAGCCATTATATCTTTTTAAATAAAAAATTCTTCTTTAAACCCGCTACAACCCCGCTATCTAAATCCGCCAAAGCGATATACTCTTTTTATCACAGCCTGTAATCAAATGCAAGCATACTCTTAAAAAAAACGCCGATTAAGGCGGTTTTTAAAAAGGATTTTACTTTACGTTTCATTTTAACATATCTTTTTGCCGCTGACAACAAGGAAAACTGCTTGCTGCCTGCTTGCAGGCCCCTTTTATAGGCTTACTTATTTTTTATAAAAGATCGGAGGCATACACCGTTTATGCTCACTGTTTTGCTGCATTTCCACAATCTTCTTTTGAACAGCAGGATCTATCGACCCTCCCTTTAAATAGCGATCAAGCTCACTGTAAGAAAAACCAATCTCATCTTCATCCGTCTGGCCTTCCCATAACCCGCCAGAGGGTTCTTTAACAGTTATGGCACGAGGGATCCCCAGGTAGGCGGAAAGCTCCATCACTTCTTCTTTTAAAAGATCGCCGATAGGCTCCAGATCTACCCCTGCATCACCGTACTTTGTAAAGTAGCCAATGGAGATCTCACTTTTGTTTCCTGTTCCGATAACGCGATAGCCATTTTTAGCAGCATGGTAATAAAGGGCGGTCATTCGCAGGCGGGGCTTAATATTTGCTGCAGCCAGGCTCTTCCCCGCTTCCTCCGGCTTTTCCCCAAGCGAGAGAAGCATCTGGTCAAACACCCCGTCCAGCGAAATAACCATATGGGGTATTTCAAATTCTCTTGCCAGCAGCAAAGCATCTTCAGTGTCAATATCAAGACTGTGGCATGGCATAATCAACGCCAGGCACCGGTTATCGAAGGCTTTTTTACAGAGTACGGCTACCAGTGCAGAATCAATGCCCCCGCTCAGGCCAAATATTGCGCCTTTACCTCCCGAAGAAAAGACCTCTTCCCGCAGCCAGCCGATAATATCCCGGCATAATTCTGCTGGATTCATTAATGTCAGCTCCCTCCTGTTCTTATTTAATTGACATCTTTAATTGGCAGCCTTTCATGTATTGGGTGATTTTAAATCATCACCGACAAAATACGGCTTAAGCGGCCAAATCCCGCTTTTTTCAAGAGAGGTTAAAAACCTCTCGTATAAAAAAGGATAGCGCAGGGCAATAAAATCCACTATTTCCCCCATTTCCCCGCGCTTTGTTTTACCGGCAACGGGACAGGGATTTTCTATAGACGGCAAGTTTTCTTTTTTGACAAGGGAGACTATTACTTTCTCCCTGAGACAGATCAGCGGCCTTATCAAATAAAGATCGCGCCGGTCAAGGTAAGTATGAGGTTTAAAAGTACCCATCGTCCCGGAATAGAATAAATTTAAGAAAAAGGTTTCCAGGGCATCGTCCAGATGGTGACCCAGGGCAACCCGGTTGCAACCGAGGTTTTTGGCCGCTTTATGCAGAGCTCCCCGCCTGAGCTTGGCACACAGTGAACAGGGATTTTTCTCCTTCCGCACTTCAAATACAATTCTCGAGATATGTGTTTTTTCCACGAAAAAGGGTATCTGCAGGCGCAGGCACAGATCCCGCAGCGGCGCAATATCCATCTCCCAGCCCATATCGACAAAAACCGCCTGCATGGAAAATGGAAAGGGAGCATGCAACTGCACAAGAGACATGATATAAAGGAGGGCGCTGCTGTCTTTACCCCCGGAAACCCCGAGGGCAAGG
>JAAYOY010000042.1 GCA_012520035.1 Bacillota bacterium | reverse complement strand
CAAAAGAAGCCGAAAATTTCTTAAAGGGCAAGCAAGCCAGTGAAGAACTATTCGAAGAAGCAGGGGTTATTGCTTCGGGAGAATGCCGGCCCATTTCCGATATTCGTGCGTCGGCCGAATACCGCAGAGATATGGTGCGCGTCTTTACCAGGCGGGCATTGAACAAAGCTGTTAAAGAAGGTCATGTCTAAGAAAGGAATGGTGAAAATGGCTGAATTTGTTGTTGGTAAGGATGGTGTTAAGCGTTATCTGGTCTCAATAACGGTAAACGGCAATAAATATACAAAAATGGTTAAAGCAAATAGTTTGCTCGTAAACTTTTTGCGGGAGGATCTTGATCTTACCGGCACAAAAAGAGCATGCGAACAGGGTGACTGTGGCGCCTGCACCGTGCTGTTGGATGGGAAGCCGGTTAATTCATGCATGGTCCTCACCGTTAGTGTGGACGGGCGGGAAGTTACAACCGTTGAGGGTCTTGCTTCAAACGCAAAACTAGACATCCTCCAGGAAAAATTTGTAGAACACTCGGCGCCGCAATGTGGATTTTGCGCTCCGGGGATACTGATGTCGGCAAAAGCGTTGCTGATGGAAAATCCCAACCCGACCGAATACGAGGTGCGCGAGGCTATTGCGGGCAATCTGTGCCGTTGTACGGGCTATGTCCATTATGTTGAGGCAATTCTAGACGCAGCTGCCGCGAGCCAGGAAAGGAAGGATGAATAAAATGGCTAAAGAATTCTCGTATTTAAATATGAAGAGAGAGTATTCGTATATCGGGAAAAGCCTAAAGAGAACCGATATACTGGATAAAGTGACCGGTCGCGGCAAGTTTACCGCGGATCTCAAGTTTTCCAATATGCTTTATGGTAAGCTTATTCGCAGCACCGAGGCTCATGCGCGCATTGTTAAGATTGATACTTCTGAAGCGGAAAAATTGCCCGGCGTAAGGGCCATTATTACTGCCAAGGATGTGCCCTCGATTAAATATGGCCTTAGCCCCGCCCGGTACGATGAAAATATTTTTTGCATCGACAAAGTCAGATATTATGGAGATAAAATTGGCGCAGTCTGTGCGGTAGATGAAGAAACTCTCTATAAAGCCCTGAAGCTGATCAAAGTAGAATACGAAGTGCTGCCGGCGGTGTTTACTCCTGCTGAAGCGGCCAAAGAAGATGCGCCGCAAATCTTTGAGGAATATCCGGGCAATATAAACACCGAGATCCACCTGGAGTTCGGGGATGTTGAGAAAGCCAAGGAAGAGTCTTATTATATACGCACTGACCGCCTGCAGGGCCAGCGTACCGTCCACGGATTTATCGAACCTCATTGCGCAATCGCCTATTGGGAAGGTAAAAGAGTAACCATTCACTCTGCGCATCAGTCGGCTCACTACTTGCAACATCACATTGCCCGGATATTTGACATGAAGGAAGGCGATGTGCGTGTAGTACTCCCCTATATTGGCGGCGGTTTCGGAGGTAAAATTGATGTCAGCGGCTTGGATATTGCAGCCGTAGCCCTTTCCAAAATAACCGGACAGCCTGTCAAGATGTTTTTTGACCTGGAAGAAGTCTGGTATAACGGCCGTGCCCGGCATGGCATGGATATGAAATATACCACCGGTGTCACCAAAGAAGGTAAAATTCTCTTTGTAGAAAACGAAACAATCCTGGACGGCGGCGCTTATACTGGCCTGGGCGTAGCTTCGGCTTATTATGCCGGCGCTCTGCTGACGGTGTTGTACGATTTCGATAACTACAGGTTTGATGCATACCGCTACGTGACCAACCTGCCGCCATGTGGTGCACAGAGAGGACACGGGCAACCGCATCCGCGATATGCCTTTGAAAGTCACCTGGATCACATTGCCGAAGACCTCGGTATAGACCCCATTGAAATGCGCCTCATCAATGCGCGTAAAGCCAATACTGTCACTCCAAATGGCTATGAAGTAAAATCTTATTATTTGAAAGAAGCCAATGAATTGGCGCGGGATGCCTCCGGGTGGAAGGATAAGAAAGGCAAATTGCCCGTGGGCAGGGGGATCGGTGTTGGCAATGGCGGCTTTGTTACCGGCGCAGGTTATTGCATGTACCGGACAGACCTGCCGCACTCGGTTGCCATGATCAAAGTATACGATGACGGCACCCATGCGATTGTCTACACGAATGCGGTAGATATCGGTCAGGGCAGCGATACGGTGCTTACGCAAATGGCTGCCCAGGCGATGGGCTATCCCTATGAAGATATTACAATCTGTACCAGAGACACCGACCTCTCCACCCTTGACTTTGGCGCCTATGCCAGCCGGCAGACCTTAATGGCAGGCTGGGCGGTGAAGAGAGCAGGAGAAGATGTCAAGAAGAAAATTCTGGCACAGGCGGCTGAAATGCTGAAAGTTAAAGAAGACGGCGGCTATCGTTTCGGTAAGTTAACTCCGGAAGAACTGGATTGCGAGGAAGGCATCGTCTATGTGAAACAGGAACCGGCTGTTAATATTACTTTTGCTGAGGTGGCCCGTGCTTATTTCGTGAAACATGGCGTGCTGATCGGAAGAGGCTACTACCACCCGGGTAAACTCGGCGGCACGCATAAAGGTGCGGCAGTGGGTACTTCACCGGCTTATAGCAGTGCGACTCAGGTTGCCGAAGTTGAAGTTGATATGGAAACAGGCTTGACAAAAGTTATTGGCACGTGGGATGTGCATGACAGCGGTTTCGTAGTGAACCCGCAATTGCTGCACGGCCAGGTGCACGGCGCATTTTCTATGGGCATTGGTGAAACCATCTGGGAAAAGGTAGTCTTCGATGATAAAGGAAGGGTGCTCAACGGAAATTTTGCTGAGTATCGGCTGCCGACCGCACTGGATATGCCGTATGTTGAGTCTCTGGTTCTGGATACTTTTGAACCCAATGGACCGTGGGGCGTAAAAGAAGTCGGGGAGGGTGCGACGACTCCCACATTGGGTTGCGTTGCCAACGCTGTCTACGACGCCATAGGAGTCCGGATCTCTGAACTGCCCCTTACTCCGGAGAAAATTTGGCGCGCTTTGAAGGAAGCAAAGGAAAAAGGCGGGAAATAGCAAACCGCTTAACGTCTTTTGATTATTGAGTGCGGTTTTATTAATGGTATTTTTTGGAACCTGTTGCCATCATAGCCATGATGGCAACAAGTTCCAATTTTTTAGAAAAACTTCGGCATTTACATACCCGGAGCAAATTGCTAATATGAAACCGTATCAAAATCACAAAAGACGATGGAGTTGATGGAGTTGGAAATAATGACCGTAAAAAAGACAGTAAACAACTACAGCGCCCCAATATTATACAAAGCCTTTGCTGTACTTAATGAAATTGCTGCTGAGCCGCAAAAATTGGGGATTAGTGATCTTGCCCGTAAGTTAAATATGTCCAAGGGCACAGTGCATGGAATTGTCCAGGCTTTTCTTGATCTGGGAGTTATAACCCAGGACTCCAATAAAAAATTTAGGCTGGGGCCGACTCTTATTGAGTTAGGGAATAAAGCCTTTGCCGGTGATGATTTAAGGTTGTCGCTACGACCGTTTTTGGAAGAATTGCATAGTCAGTTTAAAGAAACCGTTTTTTTGGGCACCTCTGACGGGAAAAAAGTAACCATAATTGATAAGGTTGAAAGCCCCTCCGGCCTCAAGATCTCCGCGCCAATTGGCAGCAGGTTATCTCTTCTTGCGGGAGCTACAGGAAAAATTTTTTTGTCTGCTCTCTCAGACCAGGAATTACAAAGCTTTTTAAGGGAACCCTTGCCAAAATTTACCGAAAAATCGATTACCGACAAAGCGAAATACATTGAAGAAATTAAAAAGGTAAGAGAGCAAGGTTATGCTACGGATTTTGAAGAATACATGCAGGGGGTTAACGCTGTGTGTGTCCCTGTTATTGGTATGTATGGAGAAATCTCGGCTGCTATTTGGATGGTAGGCTTTTCTACCAGTTTAAACAATGATAAAATATCCCGCGCAATAATGGCCATGTCCCACGTAAAAAAAAGTATAGGGACAGGAAATTGATTTTTAAAAGGATTTCCCCTATAAAAGCTTCAGGATGATT
>JAAYOY010000041.1 GCA_012520035.1 Bacillota bacterium | reverse complement strand
GAAGGGTCCCCCGGAACCTTGCCACCCTCGAAAACAGCAGCGGAAAGGGGGTAATTGTCGTAAGTTGAGAGCATCTGCTCCGCGGTAGCGGCGGTTTCAATCCGGCGCTCGCTCAGGTAGGGGTTGATGAAAAGGCCGGCGGCGGCTATCCGTTCCAGCTCTTGCGGTTTTGCCCCCAGGCTGAGATGCGTAAGGTTATCGTAAGTGGCTCCCTTAACCAGATAAAGGGCCATACCCTCGCCGGCCCGCTTCTCCAGTTCAAATCTCCCCGGAAGCTCCACTTCGTAAAGTTCCTGCAGGTGTTCCCAGACCTGGTCGGCCCATGAACCTGCGGGCATGAAGACGACATAGTCCCCAAAGGAAAGCCCGGAGTTCAATACGGCATCTTCCAGGAATTCACGGTAGGGGAAAAGCTCCGGGTTGTAAGAGAGCTCGCCGGCAAGCTCCAGGTTGCTGAGAACGTAGCAGCCGGGATCGCGCCGCAGTTTCCAGAGGTAGTACTCGGCGACCCCGATGGAGGTCACTCCGCGCTCCTTTAAATAACGCAGGGTTTCATCAATGGTGAGACCCGCGCGGGCGGCAAAGATCTCCACGTCGCTGTAGCGCACGGTGATCTCCAGCTCGCGCATATCTTTGGAGGGGGAGTGGAAAAGAGCGGCGGCGTATAGAGCGGATACAACGGATAGCAGCAGCAAAAATACTAATATGTAATTAAAAATCCTGTGCGAATCTGCTTTATATCTCCGGGTGGGGGAATGCAATATTTTCATCTCCTTTTGTCCATAGGACTATTAGGATCATTATAATAAATACTGCCTCCCCGGTAAAGGAAGAAGTTTTTTCCAGACGCTAGAATTAGCATCCTGAAAAATATAATTCTAAGCTAAGGGAGAATAATAATATTGAATATTTAGGGTCAGGGGTTGGCGGGTTTGATTTTTAAAAAAAGATGGTTTTTTTCTTTAAAGGTACCGCCGTTGCTAAAATGCACGGGGCTTTTAAAGAGCGGGCCGTCCACCACCAGGGTGTGATACTCGCCGTTTTCCCCGCAGGGCGAGATGCCTTTGCGCACACACATTTCACAAAACTCATCATCGATTTCCTTCCCCAGCCACTTTTCTTCCAGCAGGTCGGCCCGCAGGGAGACCACGATCAGCCGCACACCCCTGCTCAGCAGCTCGGCAAGCACCTCTTTTTCCCCCATCCCCCATAGCGGCAGGTAGGCTGTAAGGGCGGCGCGCCCACAGGCCTGCTCTACCCATTCCCGATGCTGGGGCAGGTTGATATCGCCGAAGACCCCACCGCGAATCCCTTTTCCCCTCAACCTGCCCGCAAGCCGCATGAATCCTTCTTCGTAGCTCTCCCAGGTTACCCTTTCCACCTCCAGGGGCAAGCCCAGGGCGGCGGCCTGTTCCTGCAGCAGCCCCGGATGTAGGGCATGGGACATGCTCTCCCCTCCCATGCTTATAAAAGTCGCCAGGGTATAAACATGCAGCCCCTGTTCCCTGGCCTTGAGCAGCGCCAGGTAGGCATCCTTCCCCCCGCTCCAGGATACAAAGACTTTTTCTCCGGCTTTTCCTTCCATAGATCAGCGAACCCCCTCACTTGCACATGATGCCTAATACAACGGCTGTTATCACATTATTTGTGGCCCTGTTATCACATATTTCAGCCCTGTTAATAAGTTGAGAGCCCTTTTACAGGCGTTTGTTCATATAGGATACCCGGACGGTCCCCTGAGCGTCTTTCTCCAGCAGGCTCACCGCGGCGTTATCTACGGTCAGCTCAAAGAAACGGTTTTTCCCCAGCCCCAGGTAGTGGTGCAGGACGCTGCGGATCGTACCGCCGTGACTGACAACGACAAAGGTGCCTTCCCCGTCTTCCCGGTTCCAGAGGCCGTCCAGGAACGAGTGAGCTCTGGCGAAAACCTGGCGCAGGTCTTCACCTCCCGGTGGAGCGCACAAAAAGGGATCATCGTACCAGCGGCGCATTTCATTCTCGTAAGAGGCTATTATTTCTTCATAGCGAAGGCCTTCCCAAAGCCCAAAATTTATCTCCCTGAGCTGCGGGCTCGGCTCCGGCTTCAATCCATGGCCGGAACCGATGATCTCCGCCGTCTTTATGGCGCGGCGCAGGTCGCTGCTAAAAAGCCCGTTGATTTTCATACCGGAGAAACCGGCGGCCAGCGCCTCCACCTGTGCGACCCCTTCGGGGGCTAGCTCCACATCGGTCCACCCGGTATAGTGTTTTTGTTTGTTCGATTCCGTCAACCCGTGCCGGACAAGATAGATTTTCATTTGTTGTCTTCCTCACAGTCCTTGACTTTATTCTTGGTCTTTCTATTGATCATAATTATTCTTCTTGTCATTCATTGTTCTTTTCTGTTATGAACCCTGTTATGAGCAACTTTTTCTTTACACCTGCTCCTTCTTGCAGCCGGACTCTTTTCCAGCAGACTCTTTATTGCTGACACCGGCCTCGTCAAAGGTGGCCATCTCCTGCAGGATACGCGCCGCCGCTTCAACAAGGTGCATCGCCAGGACAGCACCGGTCCCTTCCCCCAGGCGCATCTCCAGGTTGATATAGGGGCTGAGCTCCATATGGTTCAGCAGAAGGGCATGCCCTGATTCCTGGGAAAGATGAGAGGGAATCAGGTATTCCGCTGCCAGGGGGCTCATTTTTACCGCCAGCAGAGAGGCAACCGTGGAAATAAAGCCGTCGATTATAACCGGGCAGCGCAAAGAAGCAGCGCCCAGAATCAGCCCTGCAAGGCCGGCGATCTCCAGCCCGCCCACCTTGCTCAGCACGGCCAGCGGGTCGGCGGGATCGGGCTTGTGAAGGGCAAGCGCTCTCTCCACGATGCGCACCTTATTTTCCAGCTGCGCGTCATCCAGCCCCGTCCCCCTGCCCACAACCAGTGCAGGATCGTAACCGGTGAGGGCAGCCATTACCGCGCTGCTGGCCGTCGTGTTGCCGATTCCCATTTCTCCCGTCGCCAGGAGCCGGGTGCCGGAGGCTACCTCTTCTTCAGCAGCGGAGATCCCCACCAGCAGTGCCTCTTCCGCCTCCCGGCGGGTCATGGCCTCTTCCCGGCTGAAATTACCCGTGCCGGGTCTCACCTTTGCTCTGGTGATACCATCGAGGCTCATCTCTGAGCCCACGCCGATATCGATCACCCTGACCTGCGCCCCCGCCTGCCGGGAGAGGACATTGATCGCCGCACCGCCGTTAACGATGTTGTCGACCATCTGCACGGTAACCTCCTGCGGGTAAGCGCTGACGCCCTCGCGCACCACCCCGTGGTCGGCGGCAAAGAGCACCACCTTTTTCTTGACCCCCGGGGGGAAACTGCCCCCGGTAATCCCGGCAAGCTGCACGGCGAGCGCCTCCAGGCGCCCCAGGCTGCCCTGCGGCTTGGTGAGCATATCCAGCCTTTGCTGTACTTTTTCCATGGCCTCCCTGTCCAGGGGTTTAATCTGGGAAAGCGTTTTTCTTATTCTTTCATTTAATATCATAGTTACCTCCAAAATTTTTGCAACGGTGCAGCTTCGCTATCTTCCTGGTTGCACAGGCCATTTTTCCGCGCCGGCCGGCCCTGGCAGGAGGCGCCCCTCTTAAAAAGGGCCGCAAGCTGAGCCTGCACCGTTTGTGTGATTATACCGATTCTAAAAAACACTTTTTTTATTTTAATTACATAACCCCGCATAAGTAATCCTGCAATGCGAAAAGCAGGCGGAGGTTTTCCAGCCGCGGGCGCACCGCAATGCGGAAGTAGCTGCCATCGAGGCCGGGGAAGTTCGAGGCATCGCGGATCAGAATCCCGCGGGCGGCGAGTTTCCGGCAAAGGTCAGCGCTGGAAAAGCCGCAAGATAATCCCCTCAGGAGGAGGTAATTGGCCTCCCCCGGGTAAACCTTTAGTCCATCAATTTTTTCCAGTTCCCGCAGCAGAAATTCCCGCTCCCTTTTGACCAGCTCCAGTGAATCCTCCAGATACTGTTTTTGGGAAAGGCAGTAACTCCCTGCCCGCTGGGCAAGAGCGTTAACCCTCCAGGGATCGCCGTTTTCGGTTAAGCTCCTGATGCCTTCCGGGGGGCCAAGCAGGTAGCCAAGGCGAAGGCCGGGCAGTGCCCAGAGCTTGGTCAGCGAGGTGGCCACCCAGAGGTTGCCGTAAATGACCACCGTATTTTCTGTTTCGTTGCCGTAGCCCGGGCGGGATTCACCGGATTCTGGGCAGGAGACAGCAGAGCCCGGATAGAAGGCAGATCGGAAAACGGATCCGGAGAAGCTCTCCGGGGCGGGGCGCCCCGTAAAGGGGAAAAAGCTCTCGTCAATGAAAACCGCCGCACCTTTTTCCCCTGCTCCCTGGGCAATGCCTTCCAACAGTTCCCGCGGGTAAAACATCCCCGTGGGATTGTTGGGGTTGCAAAAGACAATTAAATCGCTGCCGTCCATTTGTGCTTGTACGGCTTGTATTTGAGCGGCAAGTATTTCTTCGGACAGCACCTCTTCGGGTAGGAGGCGAAAATACTCCACCTCTGCCCCGGCCAGCCGCGCCGCCCTCTCGTATTCGGAAAAAGTCGGTGCGGGGATGAGCACCTTTTTCGGCCTTTTCCAGAGAAAAAACAGGTGAATGAGCTCGTTGGCACCATTGCCGATCAGCAGGTGCTCCTCGGGGATGCCCAGCTCCCGGGCCAGGGCACCGCGGAACGGGGCGGCCTGGGGTGCGGGATAGCGACAGATTTCCCGCTCCAGGTGTCTTTTCAACTCGGGAAGCAGCCCCGGCGGCGGTCCGAGTGGGTTGATATTGCTGCTGAAGTCGCAAAAATCCTCCGGCCTGAGGCCGTGTGCCGCCGCGGCGGCATAGACATTGCCCCCGTGGCCGCCGGTCTCCCCGCCCGCGGCCTCCCCGGTGTTTTTTGCGCTTTCGCTTATGTATCCCCCACCTTTTACGGAATCTCTGTCATTTATAAGCTCCACCGCGAACTTCCTGCCGGAGGCATGTTCACCGGCGGTCTCCCGGCTTGTCAGACCCCCGCCCATGCTGTCGTTAGGCACTGCTTTGCCAATCAAGGGATCCCTGTCTCCGGAGTTTCCTTTCATGGCAAGCTTGTTTTCAACCTTATCATATCCCAAGGCTTCCCTCCCCCTTCAGTTCTCCTGTAGTTTCTGCTCCGTTACCCTGGCGAAGCTGGCTCCGACGCAGATACCTTCAGTTGTCCTGTAAGTCTTTCTGTTGCCTTTCCCTTTTCCTGTAATCCTTTCGCCTATCAGTTCCAGATGATCACCCCCAGCAGAAAGCCCGCTTCGGCAATCTCGTTTACCGCGCCGAGGATATCCCCGGTCAGACCGCCAAGCCTTTCTGCGGCATAAGCAGAGAGGAGCAGCGAGAGAATAAAAGCTACTGCTATTCCGCAAAGCATGGGGGGAATAAACCGACTGTAAAAACAGGCCGCTGCCGCAATGACCGCGGCCCCGAAAAACGAGGCATACAAAAAATGCCTCCACCTCAGCTCTCCAATAAACTGGTTTCCCAGGCCATCCGGCCTGGCAGGGGCAAATGCTGCACCAGCCAGGACCATCGCCCAGCGGCCGCAAAACGGAAGAGAGAATATGGCCAGAGGGAAAAAAGGGGCGTCTACGGCAAGTAGGGCAGCATATTTAAAGAGGTAGACAAAGAGAAGCGCACAAACCCCCATCGAGCCGACAACGCTGTCCCGCATGATCTTCAGCGCTTTTTCCCTGTCCATCGCCCCTATAAGTCCGTCGGCGGTATCGGCCAGGCCGTCAAGGTGCAGCCCGCGCGTTAAGAGAAATGACGCGGCAAGGACCAGCGCCGCCAGCGGACCGGAGGGCATTAGCAGGCGCAGCAGATAAACAGCGCACCCCATGAGCAGCCCCAGCACCGCGCCGACCAGGGGAAAGTAAGCAGCCGCAGCGGCCAGTTCCCCGCGTTCGATTGGGGAACGCGGACTGCAGGGAAAGATCGTTAAAAAGGAGAGTGCCAGACAAAATTTTCTCATCACCCAACCCCCTTGCGGCAATATGCTAGCAATAGAATAAAGCTTTTTCATTGGAATGTCTCATGCGCTAATTCCTATACCAAAACCGGTACAGAAACCGGGAGTAAAACCCCTGTGCCATTTTTTAAGCGAACCACGGTATTGCGCCCCACCAAAGAACCATCATCATCAGCACCAGCGCCGCGAGTAATGCCAAAAGGGATACACCCTTGAATAGGGCAAGCGCCGGGGCAAAATCCCGCCGGCAGGGGGGCCTGCCGGTACTGTTCAGGAGCGGGCGGCTGATCTCTTTCCCGTGATAGCGATCGCACCCGCCGAGCCTGATTCCCAGAACCCCGGCGGCGGCAGCTTCCGGCCACGCACTGTTCGGGCTGTCGTGTTTCATTCTGTCCTGCAGGAGCGTTCTCCAGCCCTGTTTCCAGTTTAAGCGGCCAAGCACCCCGGCCAGGATAAAAAGCAATGCGGTAAGGCGGGCGGGTATATAGCTCAAAAGATCATCAGCACGCGCCGCCGCCCAGCCCAGGTAAAAGTAGCGCGGTGTCCTATAACCCAGCATGGAATCCATAGTGTTTACTGCTTTGTATAAAACCGCCAGGGCAGGGCCCCCCAGGGCTGCATAAAAGAGCGGGGCAACCACGCCGTCGGCAGCGTTTTCAAACAGGCTTTCCAGGGCAGCCCTGACAACCCCTTCCTCGTCAAGGCCGGCGGTATCCCGGCTGACAAGCAGGCCTGCCCGCTCCCTTGCCAGGGGAAGGTTATCCCCGGCAAGCGCAGCCTCTACCGCCCGTACATGCCGGAGCATATCCCCGGCGGCGATCATCGCATAGTAAAGGTAGATCGAAAGCAGCATCCCCGGCAGGAAATGCAGGTAAAACGCATACTTCAGAGCGTAAAAGGCCGCCGCAGCGCAGCCCCCGGCAACCAGGAAGACAATCACCCCCCCGGCAAACCTCAAGCCCGACGCGCTATGGAACAACCTGCGGGCAAGCCTCTCGAGGATGAGGACAGCCCCGCCGATTGCCCTGACCGGGTGGGGGAGGCAGCGGGGATCCCCCAGAAGGAGGTCGAGCCCAAACGCCAGAATAAGCGCTCCTAAATCAAACCACATTCCCATCATTTAACCTCGTCATTATTCACTATCTAATATCTAAGGGTGTTCTTTCTGGGCATCTCTCTGCACAGTGCAACAGTGAGAACCGTCCCCGGTGTCGCACCCGGTGTCGCACATAATGCGACAGGGAGAACCGTCCCTAGTGTCGCATTTACTTAATCCTTTGGGGAATTCCGCAGACCGTGAACCAGACCTCATCCGCGCGGGAAGCCATGATCTGGTTGGCCCTCCCCGAAAGATCGCGAAAAACCCTGCTCAGGGGGTACTCCGGAACCAGGCCCATACCGACCTCGTTTGTCACCACAAGGACATCGGCCGGGCTGCTGCGTAATAAAAGGGAAAGGCCGCCGATATAATCCAGTA
Source organism: Bacillota bacterium (assembly GCA_012520035.1). Taxonomy (GTDB): domain Bacteria; phylum Bacillota; class Dethiobacteria; order DTU022; family UBA8154; genus DUQX01. The sequence goes on along the minus strand of JAAYOY010000041.1, from coordinate 13,898 downwards.
TCCGCTCCATAACCCTCTCCTGCTCCGCAGCATCATCCAGTATCTCCCCTTGATTCCGCTCTGCCCCGCCTTCCCTGAAGGCCTCCTTTATGAGGTGGTTGCTCAAGAGCAGCGTCAGGCAGTCCAGGAGAATAAAGGTGTCCGCCCGTCCTTCCTTTTCCAGGACAAGGTGGGGATAATAGCGCTCTTCTATAGTAATAAAATGCTTTGGGCGCCGCTGCCGGTGAGCTGCAATGCGTCTGCGCATCTCTTCGTCATCCCCGGCCGCGGTAGCGATATATACTACCCTTTTGGAGGCCTCCCGGGCATAGTTTTCCGCAAAAGTGCTCTTACCGCTGCGCGCCCCTCCTGTAACCAGTATAAGCTTGCCTCTTGTATCCTCCATGTGTGCCTCCTTGCGACAAAAGACTATGATTCCTATTTATTTGAAGAGTGCGGGATAAAAGATCCATGCCCCCTCTTCCACCGCATCGACAATTCGCGGGCCGGGCCGGGAAAAAGCGTCATTATCAACACAGTGAACCCGACCTCCGGTAATTGCGGATATCTTGCTCCATCCCGGGCGCTCCTGCAATAACTCGGACAATAATTCCTCCGTTCCGTGATAGTTGGGGAAAAGGATAACCTGCGGGTTTCTGCTGACCACGGCTTCCGCGCTGACGGTTGGGTAAGTCTCATCAACATCGGCAAAGATGTTCGCTCCCCCGGCAAGGGTAATAATTTCGTGGATCACAGAACGGTTCCCCACGCTCATCAGCGGATCGGCATATATTTCGAAATAAACACGTACCTGCTCCCTTTCATCCAGGGAGGCAAGCGCATCCTGCACCGCGCCGATGCGCTCCTGCATCTTTGCAGTCAGTTCTGCGCATTTCTCACCGGAGTCCGTTACCTCCGCCAGCAGCTCCAGCGATGCATAGACATCATCCAGGGTTACCGGTGTTAAAACGAGTACCGCTATCCCCATATCCTCAAGCTTTTCCGTCACATCAGAGTGCATATCTCCCGCCAGGACGAGTTCCGGTTCCATGGCAATAATCTGTTCCAGGTTGGGATCGGCAAACCCTCCCACCTTTGGTTTATCCTCAACCTCCGGAGGGTAGTCGCAGTAGTCGGTCACTCCCACCAGCCGCTCTCCCAGCCCCAGAGCACAGGCGAACTCCGTATTGGCCGGCGAAAGGGAGACTATCCTCTGCGGAACCTCATAAAGGACCAGCTCTCTGCCGGCCTGATCGATAACCTTCGCCCGGGGGTCGTTAGCTCCGCTTTCGCTTCCGGCATTTTCACCGGCAATATTCTCCGGCCCGCCGCAACCGCCGCACAACAGGGCCAACATCAATAGAACCAAAATTAACAGAACCAGCATCGCTGTTGTATACTTCTTCACACCCAATCCATCATCACACCCCTAAACATAATAGACCCTGCCGACAGGACGTCGGCAGCCGGCCTACGACCAGGATGGGAGTTTGGCCGGGAAGGTCTTGAAAATATGAGCAGAGCTGCTAAACCTGTCTGCGCGAACCCGGAAACGAGCTACACCGCGCCGCTCCACCAAAAAACCCCAGCCTCCTGAGGTAAACAAGCTGGGGTTTGCCTAACAAAAGAACCACGGGAAATTCGCGCGGTTCTACCACTCGCCTTGCCCTTTTACCCGAAGGGGGCCGAACTCGCATCTGGGCAGGTCTCCTGGCTTGCGGGTCAACGTTTCCTCCCAACCTTCCCAGCCCCTTGGGACCAGTGGCTTTTACGGGAGAACTCGCCGCTTACAGTGGCGGGACCACGCCGGACTTTCACCGGCTTCCCTATTAAGTCTTTTGACACCCGGATGCACAATATTTTCTTTGCTTTAGAATATCACATTATTATTTTCCTGTCCACCAAAGATTTATTGATTCTTTATTGATTCTCCCTCCGCTAAGATTTATTCATAGTTCTTTTCAAGACAAGGGGGTTTTTTTCAAAGAAATCTTTAGCGCTATGGAGCTTGCTAACGTTCCCAGGAAAAAGGCGGATATCAGCATGAAGCAGTAAAAATAGGATATGGTCAGGTCATAGATCAGGCCGACAAAAAAAGGGCCAATCAGTATGCCGGCATTTTCACAGATCCGCAACACACCCAAACCCTTTCCAAGTTTTTCCTGCGGGAGAAGCAGGGGAACAAAGTAAAAGACGGAAAAAGGGAAAAGCGCACCCACCACTCCGATGACAAACGCTATGGGAAAATGCCATGGGGAGGTTACAAGCAGTACATGCAGAAGGACGAGTATAATTCCTCCCGTAATCAGGTACAGCTCCGTTTTTCCAGTTTTATCGATAATATAGCCGGCGAGGGGGGAAACATACAGTGAACCCAGGGTAAACAGGCTGGCCAAAAATCCGGCATAGGCATAGCCGTAACCAACGCTTATGAAAAAGTCCGGCCCAAAAGTCAGCGCGGCAGTTCTGGCACACATAAAAAGAAACCAGATAAGACCGACAATCCAAATGCTTCCGTAGCTTCCCAGGTTTCTAAAGCTTTCCAGGTAATCGGGACGCCCTTTTTTGTGAAAGTTGGCTTTTTCTTCAGAACTATTAAAAGCTGTTTCAAATTCCCTGTATCTCCAGAGCAGAAGCAGGACAACCAGGCAGAAAAAAGCCGAAACCAGAAAAGGCAATTGCCAATTATCCCAGGCAACGGCAAGGCGATTGAAAACATTCAGAGAGAACATTACTCCCGCAGGAACCCCGGCATTGAAAATCCCCAGCCCTATTCCCCTGCTTTTATTCCCTTCAAATCCCCCGGAGATGGACTGGGCGGCAATGATGATGATGGTAGTGCCGCCGATGCCGGCGATAAACCTTCCCAGGGCAAGAGTAGTATAGGATGCCCCCGTTGCAGCGATGAGCGTACCGGCAATCATAATTAACAGGGAATAGATGCCTATTTTCCGCGGCCCATAAAAGTCGGCAAGCACACCTCCCGGTATGGAGAAAAATATACCGGGAAGGGCAAAGAGGCTCATCAGCGCCCCCCCCTGTGTATGGGAGAGTCCTATTTCCTCGATTAAAATGGGCAGTATAGGAGGAATGGATTGCATGGCCAACCCGAAAACAAAAGCCGATAAAAATGCAATAGTTAAAGTTTTATAAAAGTTATTCATATTTTTTATCTTCCTGCCCTTTTAATGATAAGAGTATTTCTGTACATAATTGGATAATCCTTCTTTTTTTCATATAAATTAAAGGGCTAAATAGAATTATGCCGGTGTTTAATTGTATTGCAGGTTGTTCATTAATTAGGGCTAACCGGGCTGAATGGTTCCGGCAGTGATCTCCGCCGCCCGAAGTAATGGAGGATAATATCACGAATCCGCTCTGAGGCCATACCATCTCCATAAGGATTGGCCGCACGGGCCATAGCGGCATAAGCGGAACTATCCCGCAGCAGCCCGGAGGCCATTTCCACAATAGACTCCCTGCTCGTCCCGGCCAGAAGGGCGGTGCCAGCCGCCAGGGCTTCGGGGCGTTCGGTAACATCGCGCAGAACAAGGACCGGTCTCCCCAGGGCGGGGGCCTCTTCCTGGATCCCCCCGGAATCGGTAAGGATCAGGTAAGAGCGGGCCATGAGGTTATGAAATGAAAAAGCATCAAGCGGTTCCAGGAGGCGGGCTCTGGGATGCCCCTCCAGGTATTGATAAACCGTGCTCCGTACGGCCGGGTTTTTATGCACGGGAAAAAACAGAAAAGTATCGGGAAAAGCCTGCAGCAGATCGCGAAGGGCAAAGCAGATCTCCTGCAGCGGACGGCCTAAATTTTCGCGCCGGTGGGCCTCGACCAGAAGGACCCTCGAGGAATTAAAATCAAATTCCCTCAGGAAAGGATCGTCAAATACAAAGCCCGGCTGTACAGTTGTTTTCAGGGCATCAATGACCGTATTTCCGGTCACAAAAATCTTTTCTGCCGGAAGACCCTCCCGCAGCAGGTTTTGGCGGGATATATCTGTAGGCGCAAAGTGCAGCTCGGCGATGACGCTGTTTATCCTGCGGTTGATCTCCTCCGGAAAGGGAGCGTATTTATCCCAGGTGCGCAGCCCGGCCTCTACATGCCCGACCGGGATTTTGTGGTAGAATGCCGCAAGGGACCCTGCCATGGTGGTAGTCGTATCTCCCTGGACGAGCACCATCTGCGGCTTCTCCTGCAGAATTATTTTTTCCAGCCCTTCGAGCGCTCGCGCCGTGATATGGGTCAGGCTCTGGCTTTCTTTCATAAGATTGAGGTCGTAACGGGGCTGTATCTTAAAAAGCGAAAGCACCTGGTCGAGCATCTCCCGGTGCTGGGCGGTAAGGCAGAGAACGGAATTTATCTCCGCAGTCTTCTCTAAAAGGCGGATCAGCGGGGCCATCTTAATCCCCTCGGGGCGGGTCCCCACAATACTCAATATCTTAAGCTCTTGCATGATGGATATTCCTTTTCCATTTCGTAATGTACTCTTGTATTACAATGCAATATATCATGGATAGTGTAGATTCATGGACGGTAATATATATTCCATGGACGGTATTATCTATTGGACATATTTTATTTATAACCCTTGATTGTAATCCTTATGCGGCTTTTCGGGCTTGCCGGAATAATGGGAGCCGTTTACCGCAGTTAAGATACTGCTGAGATTATCCAGATGTTTAACCCCCAGGAGAAAGAGGGCAAAAATAACGAAAAAAAGATAATTAGCAACACCGGAAAAATGGTGGAACAGTATTGCGGCAGCGCCAAAATAAATGCTGCAGGTATATAGGACCATAACCGTCTGGCGGGTGGTCAGCCCCACATTCAGCAGCCGGTGGTGAATATGGCCGTTGTCCGCCTGGAAAATCGGCTTGTTGCTTCTAAAACGCCTCCACATGGCATAAAAAGTATCCGTGATGGGAAGTCCGAAAACAAGCACAGGGATAACAAGGGTGGTAAAGGTGGCCTGCTTGGTGAGGCCCATAATGGCAAAACCGGACAGCATAAAGCCCAAAAATAGGCTTCCGGCATCGCCGAGAAAAATACGTGCCGGTGAAAAGTTGTGCGGCAAAAAGCCCAGGGCGGCTCCGGCTAAGATGAGTGCCAAAACCGGAACCAGGTGGAATTCGTCCCAGGTGAGGGCAAAGATAACCACGGCAGCGATAACGGAAACCCCGGTAGCGAGCCCATCAACACCGTCGATAAGGTTAACGGCATTTGTAATCCCCACCACCCATAACAGGGTAAGGGGTATGATGAAAATACCCAGGAAGATAATATCCTGAAACGGGAGGGTAATAAACTCAATCCTGATATTATAGGCCAGCAAAATAAGGGCTGCCGCAAACTGTCCAATAAACTTTGCCTTGTAAGATAGGCCCCGCAGGTCATCGTAGAGCCCCAGCGCAAAGATCAGGGTGCTGCCCCAGAATAGCCCCCGGAACTGACCCCCGCCGTCAAAAAAGTAAAGAATAACCGCCGCAGAAACCCAGAAGGATACATATATGGCTGCGCCACCGAGAAGAGGCATCGCCTGATGGTGTATCTTCCGCGAATTGGGCTGGTCCATAGCCCCGACCCTAAAAGCCAGGCGCTTGAACAAGGGGGTAAGCAGAAAGGCCAGTCCAAAAGCAAGAGCCGGTACTATAAATTCTAACATAAAAAAATTCACCTGTCTTTCAGTAATCTGCGGGCCGAATCTACCCGCAGCAATCTTCCAGCCGGATTCACTGCAGCAATCTGCCCGGCAACAGGCAACCATAAGCAAGCAAAAGCGCCGCATCTAAAAAATGCCGGAAATTAAGTTACCAATAATTAAGTTGCCGGAAACTAAGGTAACCGCAAATAATTATGTTTTCTTTTTAGTGTCTTTATCACACTAAGTTTCTTTATCACAGAGGCGAATCCCTTCAACGGGCCCAAGGTAATCTTTACCAGCCAGTTCTTTACTTCTAATTAATATAAACGTATTGCAGGGGATTTGGTTGCGCAGTACAAGCCATATTATCTCATCATTTTCAGATAAAGCAAGATATTTTTTGCTTTTTTTAGCGGATAACAAATTCAACCCGTTTGTTGGTGCGAATATCAAATAACCCCTCCTCGCAGATGCGAAAAAAAGGGATCGCAGGGGATGTCAGAGTCATCAGGGTCAAATGCGTATTGGGAAAGGGAGAACCCAGGCCGGCAGCCGCTTCCTGGAACTCCTCGCCTTGCCGGAGAATCTCTTCAAGCGGAGAATCGCTTAAATAACCTCCGATGGGCAGGGGAATCTCGGCCAGGACCCGGCCGTCAGCGCAAACAACCGCCCCGCCTTGCAGCTCGATCACCCTGTTCACCGCCAGCGACAGATCCTCGTCAGCAACCCCGATCGCGACAATATTTGTGAGATCCCAAGCCATGCTGGTCGCGATTGCCCCCTTTTTCAACTTAAAGCCCCTGATCAAGCCTACAAATTGCTTTCCGGGGGAAGCTCGAAAATCAATGCAGGATATTTTTAAAAGATCCCTTGCGGGGTCCGCCTCAATCCGCCCACCTGCAAGCGGTACTGCGCAGCGTGCCTCCTGCGTCACCAACTCTGCAACCTGATCGATAACCCTGACCTCTATGGAACCGGTTGCAGGGCTTGCCGTGGCACCAGCTCCGGGAACGGACGGAGAGCTTTCACCGGGAGAGCCTTCACCGCCCTCGGGGGGACCCTCACATCCGGAAACCCGAATCAAAAAATCAGCCGGTGTATATTTTTTTGTCAAACGAATCGCATGGCGTGTCCATGCGGGAAAAATATTTTTTTTCGGCTGCACGCGCAGCTCTCTATCCTGCGCAATCACACGCCCGTTGCTGATGACATATTCCGCTTTTATGTGTTGCAGATCCGGAAGCACGACGATATCGGCATATTTGCCCGGAGCAATCCCGCCGATACGGTCATCCAGGCCCAGGTATCTTGCGGGATTGATAGTTACCATCTGAATGGCGGTGACAGGATCAAACCCGAGGTCGATGGCCTTTTGCAGTACGGCCTCCATATGACCTTTTTCAACCAGTTGTTTCAGGGCTATACCATCTGTAACCAGAGCAAGGTTTTGCAGGTCAACCTTCATATCCTTTATCCTGGAGATATCTTCAAGATCCTGGCGGGTTTCCCCTTCCCTGGCCAGGACATACAAGCCCAAACGCAACCGCTCGAGCACTTCCTCCGCTGTAATGGGCTCGTGGCAAGAACGAACGCCGCTGGCGGCATAGGCAGCAAGCTTAATACCCTTGGCCCCGGCGGAATGGCCGGCAACTATTTTCCCGGCTTGAATTGTTTCCTGGAATAGTTCAAGCATCCTGCGATCCTCTTCCAGTATCGGCAGCCAGTAGGATTCCCCCAGCCCCAGGATATCATCACGGCGGAGAAGCTCCCTGACTTGTTCTTTGTCAATTATTTTTTTCCTGGTCCCGGAGCTAAGGGTAAGCATAGGCGGGATAACGCCAAAGATCTTCACCGGCTGGTTTCTGCATGACTCCAGGTATTCAATAATTCCCTGGAATCCGAGGGGAAAGGATACCTCAATCAGCTCGGTGACAATTGTGGTAGTGCCCCCCCTCATGGAGTAGCGAAGAAACTCACCGACCGAGCAGTAGAAGCACATATGCGCATGGGTGTCGATAAATCCGGGAACGAGCATTTTCCCCGCAGCATCGATTACGGTTGTGTCAGGTCCCGCCATCTCCCCGGCTTCTTTTCCCACGTAAGCAATCCGCTCTCCCCTGACGGCCACCCCGTACCCTTCCAGCAGTTCCCCGGTATAAACATTGACCAGCGTCCCGTTAACAACCGCCAAATCAGCCTTTTCCCGACCGACGGCCGTTCTAAGCAATTGCGTTCTTTCCTGTAGATTCATTACTGACACCTCTCTTTTTATGGGGACGGTTCTTGCTCTTGCCTTTTTTGAATTTTTAAATCCTACTTTCTCTGTTTTAAACTCTCCCCTAATCGTAATGGCTAAAAAGTTTGAAAAGCTTGAACGTTTCTGGATCTTGTTATTCAGCACCTCGATGTAATCCGATGCTCACCCTTAAAAAGCCGTTATTCCCTTTAAAAAGCCGTTGCTTCTGCTATTGAAAATATATTACAGCCTGATTCACAGCGCGCTGACAGAAGGGAAAAATGCTGTTTATCCCCGGTTTAACGTTTGATTTTTACTTGTTGCTTGTTGGGATTTCTACTTTAAATTTATGGGGTTGCTATTACCTTCCAATGGCCGGGGGTTTTGTTCCCCGGTAATTTCTACTTTAAATATATAGGGTTGCTATAAATCCAGGGGAGAAGCCTCCCCAGCAGGGTACGGCGGTGCACCTCCACGCGGTAAACCCCCGGTTCCGGCACCTTGAAACGTATCTCCTGCAGGCTGCTTTCGTGGAGAAGCCGGCCGTTTTTGATAATGCGGATCAGACCCCGCGGCGAAGGGGAAACAATATGCAGGCCGGTTGTTGATGAAAAAGGTAACTCCTGCCCCATGGATACTTCGTCTTTACCGTCATTACCGGCAGTAAACCGGAACCCCCGGGTATGCCCCAGATAATCGCTGCCGATGAAAAAACGCCCCGCACGCAGGGCATCGAAAACCTGCTTCCGCGCCCGGCCTACCTCTGCAGGCAGCTCTTCCTCCAGAAGGATATGCGTGTTCAAAGTGCGGAAAAGAAAATCGTACGGAAATATTTTTAGCTTAAAGGGCCCAAACCGCACCTTAATCCCGTGGGCATCGCTGCCTGCAAAGGCTACCAGAGGCCGCTCGCGGCTCAGCGAATCCCACAGGGCGAGGCCCTGAGGATCGGGATAGCGGGCTCCCTTGTAAGGGTCGGTAAAATACAAAAAAAAGGCCTGCAGCTTGTTCCGAAAGGCAGATCTCCATAGGGAGCCAAAATTCCAGATCTCCAGCCCTGTAAAGCCGCTGACATCCCACTTGTCCCAGGGATAAAAGCGCCCCTGTAAAAAGACCGGATTGCTTTTCTCAACGGGATGAGCCAAGTAACCGAATCCCCCCATGCCGTTAACATCATCGATAACCTTCTGGGGGTCCTCCTCGTTCTGGGGAACTTTTGCCCGGACTCCAAAAGCTATATAATGGTTTTTGCGCATATTTATTTCAGTGCCAAAAAGAACAAGGACGCCATTATGCCGGCCTTCCAGCCCCCGGTCCAACCCTTCCAGGGTGTTGTGGTCGGTAATAACGATAAAGTCAAGGCCTGCTTTTGCAGCGTCTGCGGCAATCTCCGGCACTGTGGCACTGCCGTCGGAAAAGGTGGAGTGTATATGCAAGTGGCCGGTATATTCATGCTCATCCATTTTTAAGTCCCTCCTTAAAGGTGGAAGAAGTAGCCTGCGGAAATAGTCTTGCTACATTGATGATTGTTGTATATACTGAATCTATAAATCTAAAGGCAGGAACCTGTGGGACTGATCAAGAAATTATTTATCCTGATTATTTCCTAATTATTATCTTGATTATTTATCCTAATTATTTATCCCTGTGTCCTATTATTTCCTTCTTTATTTATGCTCTATTTGTGATTTGGCTTCATTGTGCCTTCTGCAAAATAGGAAGAAAGGCAGGATGTTATGCGACCGGTAATAAAAACTTTTTTTGCAATGCTTCTCATTCTGGTCGTGGCGGCAGGAGCCTGGGCAGGCGTCCAGCGCCATCTTTTGCTTCAAGATAACCGGCAGGTTGAACTTGCCGTCGATTCCCGCCTGCTTTTCTCAGAAAGCCCGCAGCAGAACGGGTTTAATTCGGCAAACCAACTGGAGGACCTTAAAAAAGCCGGTTGTACAGCAGTGGGTGTGCGTCCTCTCACCATAGCTGAACTGGAGAATATGGGGCGAATTACTCTTCTCGACGTGGCTGAAATCCGGCGCCTGCAGGCTTTGGGCGTCCTGGACGGTTATGGCGAACTGCCCGGCGGGAATCTGCCCGGGGGGTTATTTATTCTCACTGAAGAAAAAGAGCTCCATGAAATCTTGCAGGCGGCCCTTTCATCGCTGCTCGGGGAGACAACAAAATCCGGACAGGTTAAAAGCGTTGTTTCCTTGTCCGGTAACGATCCCCTTTTTATCCCTGGCAGCTACATCTCCGTTATTGAAGAATTGCCCCTAATCATGCCGCGTGAACAGATGCGGCTCTGGAACGTTGCCGGGTTAAGAATCATTCCGCATTTTTATGCACCTTCGCGGCTTACACCGGAAATAAGCGAACAATACTGGAGTGCGCTTGCTTCGCAGCTGGAGATAATCATCGAAGAAGAGGAAATCCTTCTGGGGCCGGTAGCTTTCCCCTCCCCGTCATTTACTTATCCCGCACCCCGGGGAGACACGGGAGTTCTGTTTGCGGAAAAAGAGCTTACCCTGGGAAACGTGGAATTTACTGCGGGAAAGGGCCTGGGCGAGCTCGCTTCGCTGCTGGATTACAGGGTTGTACGGACGCACCAGATCCCTACCTCCGAGCTTGGACAGCTGGGAGAAGAACGTGCGAGCGAGCGGTTTCTGCGGGCTGTTCAGGAACGCAGCGTGAGGTTGCTGCTGCTCAGCCCCTTCCCGGAACTCGACCCGCGCGGGGAATTTACCGCCTATCTTTCTTTTATAAAGAGAGTGGCAGACGACCTGGAAAGGGCTGGGTTTGAAGTGGGAGAATGCTTGCCTTTCCCCGTTTTCAACATCCATCCGGGAGTGCAAGCGCTGCTTTTTGCCGGGACAGCAGCCTCGGCTTCCTTCCTGGCCGGGCTTTTCTTCCTGGGAAAAACCAGCCTGCCGCTTCCGGGAAAGAAAAAAAGGAAACATAGAACTTCTAAACAAAGAACTTATAGAAAAATTGGGATAACAAAAGTGGAAGGGGCAACAGGAGCGACAGGGGTAGCAGGAGAAACCGGGGCAGCTGAGGTAACAGGATTAGCAGGGGCAACAGGGATAACAGAGCCGGCAAAAACGCTTGCCGAAACAGCAAACGCCTCGCAGGCCTTCGTAACAAAGGAGCAGCGCATAAAAACACGGCTGGAACAACAGAAAGAAAGGGTATTTATTGCCTTAAGCATCTGTCTTTTCCTTGCAGCCGCTGCTTTACCCTTGCTCTATAAAACCTGGGCACCGGTTATATCTGCAGGGGGAGGACCTTCGCTGCTGAGCCACCTTCCCTCAGCGGTTTTCCTGGAAAAGGGCACAGCCCTGCTTACATCCCTTATTTTCCCGACTCTGGGCGTTATTCTCTTTCTGGAACCCGCCCTTTCAAAATACAGAGAACGAGGTTATTTAACAGAAATCGTGAAGGGATTTTTATGCTGTACGCTTTTTTCCGCAGGAGGTGCGCTTGCAGCTTCCGGCATCCTGGGGAGCACAGAGTATATTCTAAAAATCGAGGCCTTCGGCGGGGTTAAAATATCCCAGGTCGGACCCTTTATCGTGCTCGGGCTGTTTATTTTGCAGCAAAAAAGAGGGAGTCTGTGGAACGAAATTACGGAATTGCTGAATAAGGAGGTAAAGGTCAAGTATTTGCTTGCCCTTGTTCTGGCCGGGGGGGTATTGCTGGTCTACCTCGTGCGGGGAGGGAACATCCCCCTTCTTCCGGTGAGCGAAATTGAGCTGGCCTTACGGCGCCAGCTGGAGATAATCTTCATAGCGCGGCCCAGGTTTAAGGAGTTCCTCATCGGCCATCCCGGGCTTTTCCTGATGGCGGCGCTCTGCCCTGCAGGTATCAGGGGGGCAAAATCGCTGGCGCTGGTGCTCGGATTGCTGGGGCAGATCTCTCTCTTCAACACTTTTATGCACCTGCATCGCCCGGTAAGCCTTTCCCTGCTGGGAACTGTTTATGGAGCGGCAATCGGGCTGCTGCTGGGGCTGATACTTTTCTATCTGGCCACAAAACTGTACGGCTACCAATATAATAAGTATCGCCGAAAATATCGCTGACAGGCATAATTTATTCCTACCGAAGCTTGCCAACCTTTTCCAATAACAAACTGTAAAAAGCTCCTAAATAATAAACGGACATCGCTGTCCGTTTATTAACTCCACAAGTTGTTGAGCAGTAGCTCCGCATGGGTAGAGTTGTTAATTACTTTATTGATTTACATTCTGATAAAGCAATTTTCCCTGATTTGGACCGCAAGACAATTATAAAGCCGCTGAGATCGTCCTGGTAGAAATAAGGGTTCCCGATATGCGATCAAGGACATCCAGGGCTTTTCCGGTGCCCAGAGCAACGCTCGCAACGGGATCATCCGCCAGATATACGGGGACACCTGTCTGCTCGGCGATCACCCTGCTCAGGCCGTCCAGTAAAGCACCGCCACCGGTAATAACAATCCCCTTATCGTATATATCACCGGCCAGCTCGGGAGGGGTTTTTTCCAAAACCTGGCGGATGCCCTGGATAATTATCCAGAGGGGTTCGTTGGTTGCTTCCAGAATCATTTCCGTGCTTACTTCGAGTGAGCGGGGCAAACCGGTAACCATGTCGCGGCCGCGAACCTCCGTCTTTAAAGAACGGCTTCCCGGGCAGGCGGACCCGATTTCTTTCTTTAAGGCTTCGGCAGAACGTTCGCCGATAAGGATATTTTTTTCTTTTTTAAGATAACGGGCAATGGCATCATCGAACTTGTCCCCGCCTACGCGGACGCTGCATGAAATCACCGTTTCGCCCATGGAGAGGACAGCTATATCGGTAGTCCCCCCTCCAATATCCACAACCATGTTTCCGCTGGGCTCAAAAATGTCAAGACCTGCACCCAGGGCTGCAGCCCGCGGTTCCTCGATCAGATAGGCTTCCTTGGCACCTGTTCTGGCAACGGCTTCTATAACCGCCTTCTTTTCCACAGAAGTCGTTCCAGCAGGAATGCAGACTACGACCCGCGGTCTGAAAAGCCGCCTCCTTTTGCATACTTCAAAGATAAAATGCTTCAACATAATCTCGGTAGCATCGAAGTCGGCAATGACGCCCTCACGCAAAGGGCGGATGGCGATAATGTTGCCCGGGGTCCTTCCCAGCATCTTTTGAGCATCTCCCCCCACGGCCAGTACTTTCCCGGTCTGCTGATCTATGGCAACAACAGAGGGCTCATTCAGGACAATACCCTTTCCTTTCAAATAAACCAGTACAGTTGCTGTCCCAAGGTCAATGCCCATATCTGTTAACAAGCCCATTAATTTACACCTCTTCCCTGTGCCAGAAATATTACTGGGATTATTTCCCTTCTTAGTCAAAAGGTTTATTAAGTGAATTTATTCGCCATTCACAGTATGTTTTCCTCTATTTTTAACAAGTTTGCATGAAATTGGGAAGATTTATTTGTTAACTGCCTTCTCCGGCAGATCTTCTTCAGCAAGATACTTGCGCCGGGTGGCTTCACCACCCCGCAGGTGACGCTCTGCTTTATTTTTTTCCAATATCTTACGCACCTCTCGAAATAAATGTTCATTTATCTGCGGAAGGCGTTCAGTAACATCTTTGTGAACCGTACTTTTACTAACCCCAAAGACCTGGGCTGTTTGCCGCACGGTAAAGCCTGTCTCCATGATATAATTGGAAATTTCCATTACTCTTTGGAGAATATAATCCTGCATGGAGCCGCCCCCTTCACTGGCATTTGTAAATTTATATGTGTAAAAGACATAATTAATTCCTCGCAGGGATGAACTCGAGGGGATCCAGAAAACTGTTATTCGAAAAACGCACTTCTACATAAAGGAGAGGGCTCTCTTCATAGAATAAAGGGGTGGATGCCGTAGATGCCATATTATCTGTTGTATCGGTCTGTTTTTCATTGTTGTATTGCAGTTCCCCGCCCCATGATTCGACAATATCCCCTCCGCGGTAACCGCTCAAAATGGTCCGGATAGGCACCTGCTGAGGTTCACAGTTTTCTTTAGCGTTACT
>JAAYOY010000237.1 GCA_012520035.1 Bacillota bacterium | reverse complement strand
TCCTGTCGCTCCGACCAAAAGGCAATAACGAAGAACCCTGCGGGAATCGGACTCCGCAGGGTTTTTGCTTTGGGTTCTTACCCATCTAAAATTAGCAGTATATTTATTATATGTTACCGTGTCGCTAGCCTATACTTACTACACCTACGGATCTTACAGCGGAACCGGGTATTATGTAGGGTCTTACTATTACACCAACTGAACAACGGACTATCTTCTACCAGCTATACGTACAAGAAAAGCCCTGCTAACCGATTTATTTTCTGATATTATATCCAATCCAAAAACAGCCAGATGCAAGAACTGCTGCTAAAAATAAAATTGCAGATTCTAGATACCCGTGCGAAGACAAATTAATGTACGCGCTTCCAACAGAAATAGTAAATATAAATATTAATACAGTTATTGTTATGTCTAGCCATTTCTTTTCCATTAATATCCTACCTTTAACACCTGATTTATTTTATAACATAAGTGAATTATAAGTAAAATCGGCGTATTATTATCCGTTCAAGCCTTCAATAAAGGCCAGCACATTTATTCCTAAAACACGGTGATTATATCCGCCTTCCAGAATGCCGAAGCAGCCCCCCTTGTTGCGTTGAGCCGTTTCCTTCATCAGCCTGCCCATAAAAGTATAATCTTCGGTCTTTAAAAGGCCGCCCCAGTCATCCTCGTGATTATCGAATCCAGCAGAAGCGGCAATCATATCGGCATCGGTTTCCGCCAGAGCTTTTTCTACAATTTTCAGGTATTCGTTGCGATTTTGCGAGGGGGGATTGAGAATTGTAACATATCCTTTGTTGCCCAAAATATTGACATTGCCATCACCATAGTGCAGATCGAAATCCAGGATGAATGCTTTATTTATTTTTCCCTGATGTTTCAATTTCTCCAGCGCGATGGCCATGTTGTTGAAATAGCAAAATCCCCAGGAACTGTCTGATGAAGCATGATGCCCGGGCGGGCGAATCAAGGCGAAACAGGGTTCGGTTAAACCGATTTCGGCGGCTTTGATGGCACCGCCGGCAGCCAGTGCCGCGATCTCATATACGCCTTCTCGTTCCACGTATTTGACATGCTCCGGTGTGTGCAACCGGAGAATATCGTCTTTTGTAGCCGCTCTTGGTTCAACAAAAGTCACTTTACCTTCAAGGGCAGCTTCTACCGCCCGAATTCTTCCGGCAGAGGCGGCCGGATCTGAAGTGTAAACTTGGTTAAAATCTTCGTGGTAAACGACCTTCATGTCACCTCTTCCTCCAATCAACTTATAGTTTTCTAAACACCTTTTATATTCTGGGCGAATTATGCACCCTCAGAATTAATTACAGTAACAACTACCTTTCGATTACTCCTGGGCCCATCAAACTCGCACAAAAAGATATTTTGCCAGGTGGAAAGCCCAATTGCACCGTTAATTATAGGAATTGTTTCGCTTGGTCCAATAAGACCGGCTTTTAAATGGGCATCTCCATTTCCATCCTGCTGATCGTGCTGCCAAATACCTTGGGGTATTAACTTCTTCAGAAGTGATACTACATCTTCCTGAACGCTTTCATCCCAGTTCTCCTGTATCATGATAGCTGCTGTTGCACCCTGAACATAAATATTTACAAGCCCGGATTTAATTTTGGATTCTGATACCACATTTTTAACTTTTGAGGTAATATCATAAAGAGCTTCCCTTTTGTGTGTCTTTAATGATATGGTTTTCTGCAATAATAATCACTCTTTCTTACTCTCTTTTGCCTGTGAAGTTTTTCTTTACTTAATTGACATACTCCCGCGGCTTTAGCCGTGGATTTCGTGTTCAAGCAGAGACTGCCTCTTTATCTTTTATAGCAAGCCTTACATCTCCTAACCCAATGATGTACCTGGAAGGATTCCCCAATAAATGATTCGTCATAATATTTGCATATTCCTTTTTAATTTAAAACTTCAAGGAAATTAGCCGGAAATGTATTATGTTAATGACTATTTAAAATGCATCTGATTATTGGACGATAGCAGTGCCATTAATTTTAATAGCTTGTTCTGATCTAGGATGAATTATTTTGGCTATTACCCGCTGGGCAATCTTATAAAGTGTATCACGCGAATGCATTTTATTCCCCCTTCGGTGAAAAGCATCATAAAACAGCGCATCCATCACAGAAGGAATGGTTCCCGGTACAGGTCCGTCCCCGTGATTCTCTAATCCCACCTGTAATGGTGGGATTAGAGAATCTGCCGTTTTTATGGCCAGTTGGTCGCTGTTCTGCTGTGGCTAATCTGACCGCGAATTTCGCCGCCGGGGTTCTGGA
This sequence comes from Bacillota bacterium, assembly GCA_012520035.1. Lineage (GTDB taxonomy): Bacteria > Bacillota > Dethiobacteria > DTU022 > UBA8154 > DUQX01. Next base: position 780 of record JAAYOY010000237.1, on the reverse strand, counting down.
CTGTGTGCACATTCACATAAGTGTTCCCCCGCTGCATTTCATTTAACAAAGCAGAAAAAGGTTGCCCTTCTAGTGGGCCAATCAGATTTCTTTGGCTTAGGGTATCTTGAACGATTCCCTGGCTAACGGTAATAGCAGGGTCGGCAGGGCCAAATAAAAAGACGACAATAGGCCCATTTTCCCCCCGGCGTCCCAAGTGTATATGAGCCTCAGTCATATTTGCAAGGTTATTAACAATTAAACGAAATCGCATTGTCATTTGGTCGTCGCTAACTCTAAAAACTGTATCACCTGAGGCACTTGTCTGTACCGGAGGCACCTCTTCCGAACCGGTAAGCGTAGCAAAAAATTGCTTCATTATCCTCCTCCTCCCATATTATTCTTTTACATATTATTCAGGTTATATATGTTTAGTAACAGTAAGCAATAAAAAAATATACTATAAAATAATTACTTAATATAATTACAATATTGCATTTGTAATTGATTTATCGAATTAATCTCGCGTTCCATAAAGAAAAATGGTGTGCCTGTCTGTTTAAGGCACACCATAATGGAAAAATCTATACTTATTCTTCAATTCCTTCTGTTGGTTGCTCCCGTAATTATTCTTCCTCAGGTAATGGTTTTTGCTCGGGCAGTTATTCTTGCAGAAGTCCTTGATCCGGGAGTAACTCCGAAAAGTCCATTAAAGAAGCGTTCTCTGCCTCTTCCGGAAGTTCGATAACAATATCTTCATTGTAGCTGAGCTCTTCTATCTTTATATTCATCTGAAATGCT
>JAAYOY010000236.1 GCA_012520035.1 Bacillota bacterium | reverse complement strand
TACAGGCTGGACTTCGCCGGGAATATAGCCCGACGCGGCAAGATAACGTAGATCGCGGGCCAGGGTGGCCGGGTTGCAGGAGACGTAGATAATGCGCTGCGGCCTGCTCTTCACGATGGCCGCAAGGAGTTCTTCGTCGCAGCCCTTGCGGGGCGGATCAACCACTACAATGTCCGCCCGATACCCCCGTGCGATTAGGTCGGGCATGAGCTCCTCGGCACGGCCGGTATGGAATTCCACGTTGGTGATTCCATTTAGGCTGGCATTTTTCGATCAGCTCACGGGCAATCTCCACAGCTTGCCAATTAAGGGGATGCTGGATGAGGCATTCGTGAACATCAACGACTTTATGGCTGCGTTTTTCGAACAACCCTATTTTTAAGCTGCCGTTATCATCTGCAACGGGAAACTGGGCCTTGTTGCGGTAACTCCACGGTTCGTCCATGCCGATGACCGGATGCACTTTTACATGAAGACCTCCCAGACGCTGCAGCATATCGGCAACTATCTGCCGTTTCCAGTGCACTTGTTTGCTGTACCGTATATGCTGAAGCTGGCAGCCGCCGCAAATGCCGTGATGCGGACAGGCAGCTTCCAGGCGGTCTAAAGAGGGATGGTGCAGAGCACATGGCAGGGCGCGGGCATAGTTTTTCTTTAATGATATTACTTCCGCTTCAACCTTATCGCCGGGGGCAGTCCAGGGAACAAAGACGGTAAAACCGTCCATGTGACTCACCCCTTCCCCCGCATGGTTGAGACCCTCGATCTCCAGCAGTATCCGTTCACCGGTGGAAAAAGGGATCTTTGTTTTCTCCATTTGCATCTTTCTCCCTGATTAACAACAATTTAGCGCCAATCGCTTCAATATACCCAATCTATTCATAAAGCACCCTTTACAATTTCTTAAACATCAATAATAAAATAATAACATAAAAATAATAAAAACTACTCAAACTGCTGACATAAAGTTTTTACTTCGATAATGTATAACTCTGCATTGCGCCCATAAAAGTAAAGTGCCGGTAATACTCTGTAATCTGCTGTTGAGCCTTACTTTTTTGCATAGACGTGTTTATCCGCCTAAAGGCTTCAAAGTATGTTCCATCGGGCTGTACAGTTTTATAAACCATTCTGCGAACAACTTCATCCCTGAACTGCGATTGTTTTTCCTTGGGAAGGATTTTCAAAAAAGGAACAATGGAAGGCTGGTTAATCCACTTAACCATAGCTTCTTTAATTTTTTGAAAAACCGCCGTTCAAAGGAACATATCCACGGAAAACTTATTTATGGAAACATATTCACGATATTTGCGTTGTGGGCAACATATTAACAGCAGCAAACTGAAATTTCTTACCTTATCCATCAGTTACCCAAGCCATCATTTAATCTGCATCACTGTTCATTCTTTTACTAAATATCAATACTGCCAAGATAAAAATTACAGTTGCATATCCTATTACCCACCAAAGATGTGGGAGACACACCTATTTTTTCTTTTACAGCAAAGGGATTTTTAACTATGCTATCTCC
>JAAYOY010000235.1 GCA_012520035.1 Bacillota bacterium | reverse complement strand
TTATAATGAAATTTTTAAGTATATAACGAAGGAAGTCCGGGAAGATGGAAAAGTTATTACATATGAGAATTTTAGGGTTTTATATCAAGCTCTGTTTCGGTTGAAGCAGATCCAGGGCTATGGTGTTTTATATTCGGTGGGTGATGATCCGGATCTTGAATCGATTATTGAACAGTATCAGATTATGGTTGATTTATTGAGAGAAGCAGAAGAACCGAAGGAAAGTGTTGGCTACACGGTTTCGGCTCTTCTGCACGATGAAAAATATTTACTTGTATCACGAAAATCGTATATGAAATATTTTCGTGACATAGAAGGTTAATAGCCTTCTATTTTTTTATGTTTTTTATTTCTAGATCTAGAAACTCTATCAATTCCAAGAATTTTTTTATATTTGTTATATTTCTTCCGTTTATCCAGTTGCTTATTGTTTGTTCGTGAATGTTTATTTTATTTGCGACTTCTTTAATATTATATCCTTTTTCGTATATTCTGCTTTTTATTTTGTTTGTGTTTATATTATACATTGTTTTTATCTTCTCCAATCATGATTTGTATTATGATTATATATTACTTTTTTTGTTTTATTTGTTGTTTTTTCTGTTTTTCTTAAATTTATTATTGTAATATAATACACATTATGATAATATAATTTATAGTTAGTTTAAAAGTTTAAAAGGGAGGTAGTAAAAATGAGGTTTGTTAAACAAGGTGTTATTTTTGTTGATAAGAAAAAGGTTGAAAGAGAAGGTAAAAAAACACTAACTTTTGTTTCGGTTGCAGATCCTGCCACTTATGAAAATGAGACGTTTATCCTTAATTCCGATTCTGGTGCTAATTTTGCTAATGGTGAGGTTGTTGATATTGAGTTGATTGTTGAAGGTAGATTTTCCAGTGTTCTGTTGAAAAAACCTGTTTCTTCTGATTTCTGATGAGACTATGATTATTTAGGAGTTGATGTTATGGATCCCTTGATGGATGTTATAGACCTGGAACCGGTCTTGCTTAATCAAGAAAAACTTTTGGCAGTTGCCGGAGATGCTGTCAAAATTGTAATTATTGCCGTTGGTCTTATTGTTGGCCTGTTTTGCCTAAATTTTTTTTTTAGGGTGGTTTTTAGTGACTGATATTAATGTTATGGAACTTTATAATATTGGGTTTACCCAGGGGCTTATTATCTCCGGTTTGGTTGGTATCGTTTCGATTGGTATAAAATATTCTTTGCGGTTACTGCAAAGATTGTAATTATCTTAATTTAAGGGGGTGAGAAGTTGGAAAAGATAAGAAATAAGTTGTTAGTCGGTGCTGTTGGTGTATCTACTGCTTTGTTACCTGTTGCAGCTTTTGCGGAAGGTGATGTATCTGCTGATGTTGCTTCTGCACTTCAAACAACTGCTAGTTCCATCACTAGTGTTTTGGGATCTGTTGCACCTGTGGCGTTAGGTATTGTTGGTGTATTTTTAGCCTGGAAGTACGGCATGAGGTTTTTCAAGTCGTTATCTAAGTAATTATCTTTACATTTTAACATCCTAGCTTACTCTCTTTACATTTTAACATCCTAGCTTACTCCATGAAAGAGGGCTGGAGGGTTTTGGCCCTCTAGTTCTTTTTTATTTCGGAGGTGATTTGATTTTGAAATATAAATGTTTTGTGTCGATTTTGTTGTTATGTATTATCTTATTTAATTTTTGGGGTATAGAGATACAATCTCATGCTGTAGCTGTGGAATCTTATCTTTTGCTTGAGTTTATACTTCTTTGTGCGGCCGCTGGCGTTACTTTTGGTAGTATGTCTGATGCTGAGTACCTGAAAGCGGAGTTTTACGGGAATAATCCTGAACCGCCTACAGGGCCGAAGGTATTGGCTCTTATAACTGCTATGTTCGGGTTATCTTCTTTGGTATCTGAGAATATGCGGGATGGTATAAAAGATAAATTGAACAGTTTGATGGATTTTTTTCGTAGCAAGAATATTGGGCCAGGTGAGAATCAGATTATTGTCGGTGATATTGTTACTGATCATATTGTTACGGTTGGGGAAAAGATTACACTTGATGTAGGATCTTATAATTATCCTGATGATTTTTATGTTTTGGGTTCGAGTGGATCCCCTAAAATTGTAGTTAATCATATGTTATATTTAGATGGTTACGCGCCTGTTCGGATGCGTATTAGTGTTTGTCGGCGTTCTTCTGATAATGCTATTACTGTTGGTAATACTTTTTATAGGATTGATGAATCTTCGATATATGGCGCGGCTCCATATGGATATAAAGCGTATAGTCGTACTGGTGGTTGGAGTAGTGGTTTCCATTCTTTTAAAGTAGATATAACGGTTAATAGTAATGGCTCTGTTACTATACAGGATTGTATTGATAATAATTATTATTCTGCATATACATCGCCACGGGTTTTTACAATTACAACAACTGATCCTCTTCCTGCTTTACCAGATTTGCAAAAAGTGATTGTGTATGTTGATTCTGATTCTGTTTTATTGGATCCGAATGTTACAGAGGTGACAGATGATCATCTACCCATTAGAAATTATATTAATTTTTCTTTTGTGCCGGGTACATATTTTAGGCTTAATGAAAAGGGTCAAGTTGAGTTTCCTGGTGGTGTTGATGGTCTCGCACAACAGGTTTTGGATAATACGCCAGTGGAAGAAGTATTAGATCCTAATCCTACGGATGTTTTTGTTGATCCGGATACTGGGGTTGTTGTTCTCCCCCAAATTCCATATGAGGATGTTGATACGCCATATCCGGAGATAGAAGTTGAGGATGTAGAGATTCCGAAAGGATTAGGGATTATTATTGCTTTGTTAAAGCAATTGGTGAATTATAGTCATAATATTTTGATGAAAATTAAGGGTTTTGTTATTCCTGATGGTGATGATGATGTTGGTATAGATTTTACTCCGATATCGGGTTTGTCTCCGACTCAGAAGTTTCCTTTTTCTTTGCCTTGGGATCTTAAAGATTCTATACAATCTTTAAATGTTCCTGGGGAAGCACCTCACTGGACATGGGAACATGATGGGGCTATTCTGGATATCGATTTTGAAGATTTTGAAACATTTGCAAGTGTCTCGCGGGTTTTCCTTTCGATTATTTTTGTTGTTGGGTTAATAATTGTTACAAGACGATTTATAGGGGGGCCGTAAACAATGATTTTGAAATGTATTGTATTAGCCATTAATCTTTTAATTAAGGCTTTAGGTGCTTTGGGTCAAGCTGGATTGTCTTTGTTGCCGGATTCGCCTTTTCAGAGTTTGCAAATGCAGATTGTTGATATTCCATATTTGTCTAATGTGGCTTGGGTTATTCCTTTCGATTTTATGATTAATGTTTTATTGGCTTGGGTTGTTGCTATTGGTTTTTATTATGTGGCCCAGGTTATACTTCGTTGGGTGAAGGTGATCCAATGAAATAAGATGCTTAAAAGTGCTAAAGCCAAGGAATATATGGATCGGGCGGACATTGTGAAATTATTATAATTCTTTTAATTTAGTTGTTGACATTATAATACTATAATGTTATAATATTAGTATGATATTATAGGAGGTAATGAAGATGGAAAAGGTTCAAATGACTGTATATTTGCCAAAGTCTTGGCGGAAAACGTTAAGATTAATAGCTGTCAAGGAAGGTGTAAAGGTAAATGATATTATGATTTATTTAATACAGCAATATTTAACTGAAAGGGGTAGATAATATGGATTATTATACTAGAGAACAATTTTAATGTAGATAAACAGCTTTTTTCTCAAGAATTAAAAAAGCCTGAAAGGTTTGAATAGCATTGTAGTCTCTAGGTCTAAAACCCTAGAGACTTTCCTCCTTTTAATTGAAACAATAACTGAATTATATGAGTACGAACTCATGCGATACTTTAGTAATTTTAGAAAATAAACATAGAAAGATTAGGTTTCCTTTATTTGGAAACCTAGTCTGGTTTTTTAAAATACCGTGGCATTAGGAGAAATGAGGCCTTGGCCGAATAAAAGCACCGACTATATTTATCTTTTAAATGTACAACATATGTTCGGTGCGTGAATAAATATTTAGCTTTTATGTCTTTAATAAAAATAGAAAAACGTAGTTTTTCTACATTTAAAAATAAAATAAAAAAGAATAAAAAAAAACTTTGTTTTTTTATTCTTACCATAAAAATAATAACAAAAGGGGGCGGTTGCATGATCTATTTTTACTCTGGTACTCCAGGTTCGGGTAAGTCACTCCACGTTGCCCGTGACATTTACATTCGTTTAAATCGAAATAAAAAATACCCTAATGTGATAGCTAACTTTATGATTAATCAAAAAATGATTCGGAAAAAGAGATCTAATTTTGTATATAAAGATAATTCAGATTTGACAGTAGAATTTTTATTAGAATATGCTTTTAAGAATCATAAAATAGGTGTTGAAAATCAAACATTAGTTGTTGTTGATGAATGTAGTGTTATTTGGAATAGCCGCTGTTGGATGAAGGACCATGACAGGATGGAATGGTTGAAGTTTTTTGTTCAGCATAGAAAGCTTGGTTATAATTTTATATTGATTAGTCAAACGGATAGACAAATTGACAGACAAATTAGGTCTTTATTTGAATACGAAATTAAGCATAGAAAAGTTAATAATTTTAAGATAGGACAGTTGTTTCCGTTTCCCCTATTTATAGCAGTTGCATATTGGTATGGCGTAAATGAAAGATTAGGGTGTGAATTTTTCACATATAGACGAAAATGGGGCCGGTTCTACGATTCGTATGGCACATTTTCGTTGGATCAAGAGTTAATGAGTCTTGCAAAGTAACCCGGCCGGACCAGAGGGGGGGCAGGGGGGTCCCCCTGGTCGGCCGGAAATTTATCAAGTTTCTTCTATACTTGATATATTAGAAATAACCGTCCCCACGAATTCTTAATAAAGTAGGTGATCATATTCTTAGAAATGCTGAAATATCAAAGAAAGTCTTAAGAAACGTAATTGAGAATATTGAACATAATAAAATTATAATCGATTATTATTCTAAATATGCTCAGTGGGATGCAGGACATAGGAAAAAGATAATCGAAAACAAGGTGGAAAATATAAAAGCTTGTAATAATTTCTGGTTTTGTGATGTGTATCATAAACAGAAGGTCAAAGACTTTAAAAAAACGAATTTATGTCGCGATAAGTTTTGTTCTAATTGTAAGAAAGTGATTCAAGCGGGCCGAATGGCAAAGTACATCCCGGAGATAGAAAAACATAAAGGGTATGTGTATCATTTGACACTTACCGCACCGCGAGTTTCAGGCCATTGTCTTTATGATCGGGTCCGATATATGGCGAAGTGTTTTCGGAAACTTTATCAATATGTTTCCGGTCAAAAAAAAATTAAAGGCTTGGATTTTTCTTTTTGGAATTGTATCGGTGGCCTTCGTTCACTAGAAATAACTGTCGATTCTGATTTTCACCCTCATTATCATTGTCTGTTATTGTTACCTGGGTTTGTTATGGGGGAAAAGAATGTTGTTAATGATTATAGTTATTCTTATGGCAAGTTACAAAATAGATTTTCACGGGAGGAAATTTACATTCAAAAGATTTGGTATTTGCTTATTAATGGTGAAAAAGTTACTTTGCAGAATATTTGTGAATTGCAGCAGGGTTACAGTTGCAAAATGGACAAATTAAAAGAGGGTGATTATAATGAAATTTTTAAGTATATAACGAAGGAAGTCCGGGAAGATGGAAAAGTTATTACATATGAGAATTTTAGGGTTTTATATCAAGCTCTGTTTCGGTTGAAGCAGATCCAGGGCTATGGTGTT
>JAAYOY010000234.1 GCA_012520035.1 Bacillota bacterium | reverse complement strand
GTATAAATGCTGCCCCCGTGCTTGCCCGAGCAGACGTCAGCGATGGGAGGTTTGGGCTCCGATGCTGCCATTGAGGCTGCTGATATAGTAATCATGACAGATGAACCCTCCAAGCTGCTCTTGGCTATGGAAATAGCCGGAAAAACCAAAAAATTGTCCGGCATAATGCTATCCTGGCTCTTGGGGTTAAAGGGGTTATCCTGATCCTGGGGGCAGTCGTATTAGCTGCATTGTGGAAGAGCTGTTTTTGCCGATGTAGGCGTAGCAATAATCGCTATTTAAAATGCTATGCGCGTTCTAAATATGAAAAGCTATTTTCTTTAAAGGGACAATAAGGCAAGGGAAAAATATGGTATTGCCTGCTGCACCAGGTTTATCAAGAAAAGCTTGGACCTAACCACCATTGAGTATTTGCCTCTGGGCGCAGCTTTTGTTACTTAACAGGCTCTCAGATTAAAAGGCAATAAGGTTGTCATCCGGCTTCCACAGATGACAACCTTATCTATTACTCCCGGGACATTAGATTATTAGAAAATACTATTGCGGGCATCTGCTTTAAACCTGTTCTCTCAAGGAAGAGAATACCCTAAAGCAGTGTTTATGCATCCAGTGCAGCAAAGTAAGCCGTGCTGGTAGCATTTTGGAAATTTGAGGGTTTGGCCGCATCTCCGATAACCCGGTATTCAATATGAGCATCCTCAAGCGCCCGGGTTAATTCTTCGCAGTGTGACTTTTGCCCAAAGGCCAGAACCACATAGTCAAAAGTATCCTGTTTGGTTTCTCCCCTGTTTTCATAGGTCACAACTAAACCAGGTTCGAGCTGAGTCACTTTAGAGTTTAGCAGCACATTGATCTCCATTTTTTTGATTACTTCAAAGAGATCCATCATGTTAGCACCTTCAAGACCGGTAGCAATTTGATCCAGCATCTCGATAATCGTTACCCTATTTCCATAAGTGGCCAGCAACTCTGCCGTTTCACAACCCACCGTGCCGCCTCCCAGCACGGCAACCTTTCGGTTATTCGGAATCTCAATTTTTCCTGAAAGCAAATCCCAGGACTGGACACCGTTTTCAATCCCTGGAATAGGCGGGTTGTATGGCAACGATCCGGTTGCGACCAGTACCAAATCCGGGTTCAATAATTGGATGCTTTGCAAATCCGCCGTAAAATTGAATAGCAGATCAATATCACGTTTGCATACTTCAGAGGTGAACCACTCCCTGGCCCAATTTATATAGTGCTTGTGAGGCGGGACACTCGCAATTATTAACTGTCCGCCCAAATGATCTGCGGCTTCCAGGAGAGTTACCTTATGCCCTCTGTCACAAGCCGTGATAGCAGCTTGCATACCGGCAATACCTCCGCCGACAATAACGATGTGTTTCTGTTTCTTTACCGGCGTAACCAGCGTGTTTAATATACTTTCGTAGCCTGCTTCCGGATTCAGCCCGCACTGAATAGATTGACTCTTTGCCAGGTTCCCGTAGCAGGCATGCATACAGGATATGCAACGGCGTATCTCGCCGGCTCTTCCGGTTCTTGCTTTCTCAGGCCATTCAGGGTCGGCAATTAAAGCTCGTCCCAGCATTACAAAATCAGCCTTCCCTTCAGCCAATACTTTTTCACAAAAATCCGGCTCGCGCAGGGCCCCAACCGCAAAAACAGGAATGTTTACGGCTTCTTTGATAAGCACGGCCTGATCGACCCGTGCACCCTGCTCATAACGCTGGCTTTCTATCAAAGCCGTAACGCTTGGCGGCAAACCGTTATTCGCATCAAGGAAATTACAGCCGGCCGCCTCATAGGTTGCGGCAATCTGCTTGCTTTCATCATCGGTTAAGCCGTCGGTTTCCCATTTATGAACAGGCATCCGGGCGCCAATGATGAAATCCGGGCCGCAGGTTTCCCTTATACCTTTGATGACATTAACTGCGAACCGGATACGATTTTCCAGGC
>JAAYOY010000005.1 GCA_012520035.1 Bacillota bacterium | reverse complement strand
CCCGGTATGAGAACACCGCAGCTTCCGGGCTTTATTTTGCCTTTCATGTTCGAGATGTAGATCCCCCCCACATCGGTGGATCCGATTCCATCAAATATTTCTATTCCAAACTTGCTTTTCCAGCGATCGAAAATTACTTTTGGCAGGGCCTCTCCGGCCGAGATGCATACCCTGAGTGAGGAAAAGTCATATTTACTCTTTTCCTCTTCCAAAAGGTCCAGTACTCCCCTGTAGGAGGTAGGGATACTGAAATAAATGGTTGGTTTATACCGGGTGATTACCTCGGCAACTTTTTGAGGTTTCGGCAGTTCCGGTTCCAGTACTATTGACGCACCAATAAAAAAGGTTGCTTCTATTGAGTTTCTTCCATAGGAAAAGTACATTTTTGAGGCGGAATAAACGATATCGTCTTCTGTGATTGTAAGAACGTGTTCACAAAAAGGGGGCATAAAATACAGTACATCGTGATGGAGATGGACAACGCCTTTGGGCGTTCCGGTTGTTCCGGAGCTGTAGAGCCAGAAAGCCATATCGTCCTTGGAGGTGGCCGCCACCTTTAAAAAGGCGGATGCGTCTTGCAGCAGCTCTTCAAAGCTGAGCTGCCTTGGGCCCGGTTTCCCCAAGACAATAAAATGGCGCAGGTAGCGTAGTTCGTCATATACTTCCATGATTTTAGGGGCCAGGTTTTCGTCTGTTATCAGTACCTTGGCGCGGCTGTCATTTAAGTAATATTTGTAGTCCCCCGGAAGGGCCATGGTGCTTACCGGTACCGGAACCGCCCCGATCCTCATAGCACCAAAATAACTATAGAGGAATTCCGGACAGTCGGGAAGGCAGATCATCACACGGTTTTCTTCTTCCACTCCCAGTTTTAGCAGTGCGTTTCCCGCCCGGTTCGCTGCTTCCAGTAACTGATTATAGGTTATAACCTCGTCTTTGTAATAGATGGCCGCTTTATCACCCCGCCCTTCCCTGATGTGCCGGTCTAACAAATAATCCCCAAGGTTGAATTCATCCGGTATTTCTGGAATGTTGTGCATAACAATAGCCTCCCAGTTAATCATTTTAAAAAGTAAATTAAAGAATAAAAATATAAAAGATAAATGTAAAACCAAATTAGAAAAATACAAATCATAACAATTGCGGCTATTATTAGAATTATCTCACATATGCCGGGTCATTGTCAAGATAAATTAAAACGGGATAGTGACGATCTTGAGCAGATTGTGACGATGTTTGCAGCCAAGTATAATTATTATTTATCATTGCCGTTGCCACAGAAAATGAATATATGCTTATTAATATGGTTATGCTATTTGTAACTTAAATAATAATGGTGATTGCATATTTAATATTAATCTTATGGAGGTGAGTAAATTGCAGGCTTCTAATCTGGTTGGATTGATAGTGCGTTTTATTGTCTCAGCACTCGTATTAATGCTGGTTAGCTTTCTTCTTCCGGGGTTTGCCCTACTAACTTTTGGCCAGGCTTTGCTGGCTGCAGTAGTAATTGCTGTGCTGGGGTTTGTGGTAGAAAGCCTTTTCGGAAAAAGAATTTCACCACAAAATCGCGGGATTGTAGGTTTTATAACAGCAGCAGCAGTGATATATATTTCCCAATTTCTTGTCCCCGGTATGACTATCAGCATTCTGGGAGCGTTGCTGGCGGCTATTATTATCGGTGTAGTGGATCTTTTTGTTCCTACAGAATTGCGTTAGGGGAAAAAAGTAAAAGAAAGACCTGGCAGTTCCAGGGGAAAAATAATCGTGTATACATTAAAAAGGAACCAATAAAAAGTAACCGGTAACAATAAACCACAAGGTTTGTCAGCCTTGTGGTTTATTGTCTTTTCGTGCCGAACATTATTTAACCGGCTTGTGAAAAAAGTAATTTATTGTGAAAAAATTAACTTTTCTAAAATGTCTTGACATGCTTTTTTCTCCATGGTAAAATCTAAGCCATAATCTAAATTATTAGAATATTCTGCATTTGTTAATTTGGTAACAAACTGCAGAAAAAAAAGTAAAGGAGATGGAAACACATGCTAGAACTAAGCAGTCATGAAGTAGTCTGTCCGGTTTGTAAAAGGGTCTTTTTTCCGGAAACCGCTATAAAAAGGGAGGTGCTTTGCGGCGAAGAGTTGTATCCTCATACGGATAAACTTGCCAGACTGTTGGATTGTCAAATTCATTATTTCTGTTCTGAAACATGTTTCAAGCGCTTTCAAAGTCGCAACAGAAAAAAAATCTCCCGCCTGGGTTTGTTCCTGGAAAAAATAGCCAGGGCTAATTTTAAGCATAAGCAGCAGAGGCCTTCGCTGCGATGATATTAAGCATAATTACTCCCCTAGAGCAGCGATCAACAGTCCGGAGAGCTAAAGGTAAGGATAACATAAGGGGAATGAAGAACAATATTAAAAAGCGCCCCGGGAAAAGCTTCTTTCTGAAGTGTCCCGGGGCACATTTTAAATGTGCGGCATTACCCGATTAATGATGGGCCGGAATTCATTGGAGCAGAATTTTGACAGGTAATGGAAGGTATGCTATTATCGCAACTGGGAAGATTTAGAATAAGAACGAGGTGGAGCATGGATACCCGGGAGCGTAAAATTAAACAGCGGATTGCCCGGCGCAAAGAAAAGGTTCAGCGCATGATCGGCGAGCAGGAATCTCTTCTGGTTGCCCTGGATTCGGTGATCTTTCTGCGCCAGGAGGACTACAGGAGCGCACTGGATCAGGTCAAGGGTAAGCTGTACCGGCTGAAACAGGAGTTGCAGGCGCTGGAGTCCGGGATACTGCAGTGGAAAGAATAAGGCCGCTTAAGTTCAAAACCTTCAGGGAGCGAAATATATGTTTATAGACTTTCCGGAAGTGGACATAGCAATTCAAGGCATTGAAGAAATAAAGTTCCCTAAAATGGTAAAAATCAGGCAAAAATTTGATCCTTCAAAGATCGATAATCTGCCGGCCTGGGTTACTAAAGAAATGAGAAACAATCTGACGGACAGGGGAAGCTACCAGGGCAAAAAGATATGTATCACTGCCGGAAGCAGGGGGATCCCACATCTTGAAATCATTATCAAGGCGGTCTGCGATGAGTTGAAAAACTGGGGGGCGGAGCCTTTTATCGTTCCCGCCATGGGCAGCCATGGCGGCGCTGCTGCAGAAGGCCAGCGACAGTATCTTGCCGCGTATAATGTTACCGAAGAGTCTATAGGAGTTCCGATTCTATCTTCCATGGAAGTTGTTAAATACGGCGAGCTGGAGGACGGGACCCCACTTTACTGTGATAAGTATGCTTTTGAATCCGACGGTATTGTGGTACTGAATAAAGTAAAACCCCATGCGGAATTCAGGGGAAAACACGAGAGCGGCCTGGCTAAAATGATGGCTATCGGGCTGGCAAATCATCAGGGAGCTTCCGTGTTGCACATGAAGGGTTTTGCCGCTCTTGCAGATATAATCCCCCGGGTTTGTGAAGTATTTATGCAAAAAGTGCCGGTTGCCTTTGGCGTTGCAATAGTTCAAAACGCATACAATGAGATTAGTGAATTGGAGGTTATGCCGAAAGCTAAAATTATGGAAAGAGATGCGGCTTTACTTGAAATAGCCAAGGGGAAAACAGCCGGATTTAAAGTCTCACAAATAGACGTGCTCATCATCGATGAAATAGGTAAAAGTATCAGCGGCAACGGTCATGATCCCAATATAACCGGAAGAAATGATTCAGGTTTGCCCGGATTTAAAGAAATTATAGACATTAAAAAGTTATTTATCAGGGGATTGGCAGAAGGAAGCGACCGCAACGGCAGCGGAATATCATCGGCGGATATTACCACCAGAAGGTGTTTGCAGTCTATTGACTGGGAGAAAACATGGACAAATGTCATTACCTCCACACAGCTGAACGGCGGCCGCATACCGATGTACATGAACAATGATAAAGATGCGCTTTTAGTCGCAATCAGAACGTTGAACAACGTTGATTTTAGCCAGGTTAAGGTTGTCAGAATAAAGAACACCCTTTGCATGTCGGAGATAGAGGTCTCTGAAAACTATATGGATGATCTTCAAGCACGTGATGACGTTGAAATTTTATCCGCGCCTTACGAAATGCAGTTTGATAAGGAAGGCTTTTTGCTTTAGAGGAAAAAGGGCCTAGCTGTAAGGAACCGGATTGTGCCTATTGCGGTTGAATTTATTGAAGATTGCGGTAAAAGGTTTTTCTAAAGAAGAAGTTGAATCTTCTTGTTAAAGGATTAATTTCAAATCTATAACGCTATTTTTGTGCAAATTTACTTGATCAGGCAATATTTGTCGAGGTCGAGCGTGGCACAACCGGGGATCAAATTGTTATAGGATAAGATTAAAATGAGCACCATCCGAATTGGAAGTTACCTCCGAACCGAATCGGTTGCTGCTTATTAATAAACATGGGAGGGAATATAATGGCAGTAACACGCGGGAACCTGCCTTTTTCCACTATCACGCTCACCGTCAACGGTGAGGTCCACTCGTTTTTACTGGGAGAGGGTCTTCACGAGGTCTCCCCCTCGCACACTTTGGCCCAGACACTCAGGGAAAGGCTGGGGTTGACAGGCACCAAAATTTCCTGTGATCACGGCGCCTGCGGATGCTGTACCGTGCTTATGGACGGGAAAGCGGTCCTCTCCTGCATGCTCTTGACTGTGGAGTGTGACGGAAAGGAAATTACCACTAT
>JAAYOY010000233.1 GCA_012520035.1 Bacillota bacterium | reverse complement strand
TTATGCAGACACCATCATTTGCGATGGCCCCCATATACGCCATAATATTCAAGGGGTTGGCGGTATTGGTATATTGTCCTATTCCGGACCAGGCCAGGTCTGCCCCCACCGCATCCGATACATCAAACCTCCCCACCGCGGTTTTAATGCCATCCACCTCCAAACTTGTATTAAATCCTGCTGCGTCGGCAAATTTCTGCAGTTTACCGGCCCCGAGTTCAGAGGTGATCTGTGCAAAGGCCACGTTGCACGAACAGGCAAGGGCTTCCTCCAGGCCAACCGGACCGTGGATCGTATGGCAGGTTACCTCATCCCCCCCTACCTGCAGCCCTCCTTCGCAATGATAAACGGCATGTTCAATGTTATCAAGACACTCAATCGCCGCAGCAGCGGTCACCAGTTTAAACACTGAACCGGGCGTATAAACCGCTGATAGAAGACGGTTGATATATACTCCCTGATACTTTTCAGGGTTCGCCTCCACGTCGGGAGGATTCTCCGGATCAAAGGATGGCGAACTCACCATGCAGAGAATCTCTCCTGTCTGATAGTTATATACCCCAACCGCTCCCTTGCGGCCGCCAAGTTCGCCATACGCAACAGCGCACAAACCGGCATCCAGGTTCAGGGTTAGATCCTTGCCGGCCTTCCCCTGTTTGCGGAAACTGTAAACCCCGTTGATTATATTCCAGCCGCTGAGCTGATCCCTGAAGGCCACCCTGGCCCCGGTCATCACATTGTCATACAAATCCCCCGTGGCATGCATAACGGCGGTGCGCACTTCCCTGTCCGCATGGAATTTTAACTCTCCGCCCTCTACCTGACAAAGAACACTTCCCCTGCGGTCATAAATGGTTCCACATGATAATAATTTCCCTTCCGCATACAGATGCTGGTTTGTGGGATAATGCACCCAGGTTGAAGCATTGCTCATATACCTTGCCGTGAAGATAAAAAGACCAAACACCATCAGCAGAGCAAAAAACAGCAGTATAGAAGCACGGCTCAGCAGCAATTTCAAATCATTCACCTCTTTCATGGGGAAAGCCTCCCCCAATCCACATTTAATCCTTTCTTTTAGATTACTTTTTTAATTGTTTGATCTTACTTCTCTTCTTCCTCTCTTCCTCTTACCTGACCCGGCACGATTATCGGCAGATTTTATCAGCGCCAGGAGCCCCCAGGAAGCCACCATGGAAGATCCCCCCCTGGAAACGAAAGGCACGGTTATCCCTGTCAGGGGAATTATATCTACAGAGCCCAAAACATTCAAAGCAGTCTGGATCAAGAAGATTGAAGCTGCTCCACAAGCTGCAATGGCATAAAAAGATGAGCGGCAGCCCTTTGTCAAAAAAACGGCATAGAAGGCGAGGAATACAGGGATTAAAACTGCAGTTAGGGCAACCAGCAGGCCCCATTCCTCAGCGAGCAGTCCGAAAACCAGGTCCTTATCAGCCGCTGCAACCCCGGCCAAATATCCCTCTCCGCCGCCTACCCCCAACAGGCCTCCACTGGCAGCGGCAATCATGGTGCGGGTCTGCTGGTAGCCGGATGTTCCGGCATGCTCCCATACCTTTCCCCATACGGCAAAGCGTGAGGCAATATACGGCAGAAAAGACACCGCCGCTGCAGTTCCCAGTGCAGCTCCTGTTGCTGCCAGGGCAATGGTCCGCAAATCCCCGGAACGCATGAAAGCGATAACGATAAAGGTGCCGAAATAAACCACCACCGTGCCAAGGTCCCTCATCAGGACCAGAGATCCGATGCACACCGCTGAAAACCCGATAAACGCGCTCATATTTCGGGTTGTAAGAAGCTTATCCAGGGTAGCCGTGCCGACCAGCACAAAAGCGATCTTGACAAACTCTGACGGCTGGAAGGTGACTAAACCCAGGTCAAGCCAGCGTTTTGCCCCGTAATGTGTTTCCCCCATAGTAAGATTCAGTGCCAGGAGCACCAGGGCAACTGCTGCCAGGAAATACTTAAGTCTCTCCGCACGCTCCAGGTCACGGAGTATCACTACCAGAACAGTATACGCCGCAAACCCAAGAAAGATAGCCCCCAGCTGCGTAAAAAGTGAATCCGGAGCCGCCGAGGCAGTGACGGACAGGCTCAAACCGCAGAGAAAATAGCAGAGCAGCTCCAGCTCCAGGTGCTCCCAGCCAAGCCAATTCGCAATACTGTAGTGTACACATTCTGCAAGAATAAAAAGAAAAAAGCTCAGCGGCAGCTTTGGGTTCACCTCTGCCCCCATGGAAAAGAAAAGCTGAAGGGCCCCCAAAACCTGGAAAAGCAGAATCAGGAAGAAGGTTAGCCTGGAGTCAGGCCGTCCAAAATCCAATGCAGCTTTTACAATATTATTCTTCTGAGAAAGTTCGGGAGAACACGTCCCTCCTCTTTCCTGCCGCGAGGACTGCCCGCAGGTGGGCTGCTGCAACAGCCCACCTCTTTCTCCATCAGTCACCAGCTCCATCTTCATCCCCCCGATGGAGATGATATCTCCGTCCCTGAGAATCTCCGCCTTTTCTATCCTCCTCCCGTTCACATCCACCCCATTTTTTGATTTCAGGTCCGTGATAGACCAGTATCCATTGCGAAATGTAAGCACAGCGTGGCTTCGCGATACAAAGGGCAGGCCGAGAACGATATCCGCCAACCTGCTTCTGCCAATGGAGTTTTCCCAGTGTTGCAGAGGGACACTTGTGCCGTCCTGCATATGCAGAAGGCCCCAAACAGTCTTTTCCCTTCTGTTTTGTAAAAGGGGGAAGATGCATCTCAAAAATATGGCAATGGCCAGGACCGGAAAAATCCATCTCGCCACAAAGGTATATAAATCAGTTACCAGGCTGAAATGGGCAAAAAAGCCCCCTACGTTGCCGGAGAGTTCTTCTGCTAGTAAATAAAGACATTTCCAGATTTGTTTCAATTTTTCAAAGATATCACTGCTCATACTAGCCCCCCTCACTGCACTATACGATAATTTTCTTTAACCCGGTAACATTCCTGTCTATCATATATTATAATCCATGGGAATTTGAATTTATAGTCCACTTTTCTGCAGGAATTTCAAAAATAAAGGGCGAACTTTTGGTATCATACATGCATAATAGCTGGAAAGGATTACGGCAATTTCGTAAACACGTTTTTCCAGAATCAAAGGAGATGATGAGTGCCCATGATCATTGGTGTTCCAAAGGAAATAAAAAAAGATGAAAACAGGGTAAGTGTAATACCCGGTGCTGTGTCATACCTTGTCCAGGCCGGTCACAAGGTAATAATTCAGCAAGGAGCTGGTCTGGGCAGCAGCATAAGTGATGAGGCATTCATTGCTGCTGGAGGAACGATTGTGCCTACCCTGGAGGATGTTTACAACCAGGCGGAATTAATCTATAAGATCAAGGAGCCCCAGTTGGAGGAATACGATCTTTTAAGGGAAGGACAGATTCTTTTTGCCTATCTCCATTTAGCAGCCGAACCGGAGGTAACTAAGGTGTTACTGAAGAAAAAAGTAACTGCTTTCGCCTATGAGACCGTAGAGGTTAATGGCAGCATTCCCATGCTGGCACCTATGAGCGAAGTAGCGGGCCGGATGGCTACCCAGGTTGGCTCACACTTTCTGGAAAAAGCTCACGGTGGAAAAGGGATTATGCTGGGAGGAGTTCCAGGAGTTGCTCCTGCGGAGGTCACCGTTATCGGGGGCGGCATTGTGGGGGTTAACGCTGCAAAAATTGCAGCAGGTATGGGGGCACGTGTTACTATCCTGGATACCGACGCCCAGAGATTGCGTTATTTGGACGATTTATTTCAAGGGAGAGTGCTTACCCTGGCTTCCAATCCATACAATATTGCTTTGGCGGTGGAAAGAACCGACCTGCTCATCGGTGCCGTGCTGATTCCCGGTGCGAAAACTCCAAGACTCTGCACGGAAGAAATGGTAAAGAGTATGGCACCTGGTTCAGTTATAGTTGACGTGGCTGTTGACCAGGGAGGATGTGTTGAGACCATAGATCGCGTTTCCTGCCATAGCAATCCCACCTATGTAAAGCATGGAGTCTTGCATTATGCTGTACCCAATATGCCTGGAGCAGTCCCTTTGACATCCACTTATGCTTTAAGCAATGTTACCCTGCCTTACGCCCTGGAACTGGCCGAAAAAGGTTGTGAACGTGTTATCGAGGAGAACTCGCCTCTTTCCAAAGGCTTGAATGTATATGCGGGAAAAGTAACACATAAAGCGGTGGCGGAGGCTCTTAATCTGCCCTTTGTTCCTGTATATGCTTAAAATAGTTCATATTGCCCGGCCTGGTTATCAGTAAAACCTCTGCATTCCAGGGGATTCCCATCCCCTGGAACCGGTTTAACAAAATATTGTTTTCCTAATCCCCTTTAGCTTTCATTACCTGCCTCCATTATACCCTGACTGATACCCGCAGGGATGGTTCCTATGCCACTGCCATGCACTCCTAATGATATCCTCAATGTTATACACCGGTTTCCACCCTAACTTACAATAAGCTTTTTTAGAACAGGCCACTAATCCCGGGGGGTCCCCTTCTCTACGTTCCTTCCGCTCAACAATGGCCCTTTTTCCGGAAATTTTTTCACAGTAGCCAATTATTTCTTTTACTGAATAACCTTCCCCTTTCCCCAAATTAAATATCTCATTTGCTATTCTGCCTTGTAATAGTTGCTCCAACGCTTTTATATGTGCATTTGCCAAATCTGATACATGTATAAAATCTCTGACGCAGGTGGAATCCTTTGTTTGATAATCATCTCCGTAGATCACAACTTTTTCAGCCAACCCCAGGAGATGTCTAACAATGCTTGGAATGAGATGGGTTTCAGGGTTGTGATCTTCACCAATTTCTCCAGATAAATCCGAACCTGCGGCGTTAAAATAGCGCAGGATAATATAATTCAAACCATAAGCTTTGGCAAAGTCTTGTAAAATAAACTCGATTATCAGCTTTGATCTTCCATAGGGATTGATTGGATTTGTTGCAGCATTTTCAGCAATATATCCTGAATTCGGAATGCCATAAACAGAACATGATGAAGAAAATACAATATTATTAACCTGATATTTTAACATGTACTTAAGTAAATTTATTGAAGAGACAACATTTGCTTGATAATACATCAGAGGATGAAGTACTGATTCCTGGACGTAACACTTACCGGCAAGGTGTATTACCCCTTTAACCGGATATGTGGAAAAAACTATTTCCAAGTCTTTAAGATTCTCCAAATCCCCTTGAACAAATATTGCCCTTTTGTCAACAGCTTCTATATGCCCGGTTGTGAGGTTATCAATAACAACTACATTATAATTTTTATTGATTAAACTTTTTACAACATGGCTGCCAATATAACCTGCACCTCCCGTAACTAAAATCATACCTTTACCCCTCATTATTATATTAATGCTTAATCAAGAGTCAGCTAAATTGAGTATCTTTACTTACTCCTTTTATAAATATTCTACAGAAAAACTTCTGTTACCATTATGAACAATTATACTTTAACCCCTGTCTGGCTTCATCTTCCTACCAACAAGTTGCAATAACTGAAAGAGAATAAATATGGAAATAAATTAAAGTGCAAACCCACCGTAACGGTTACCGGTATAAGGAATACAATAAAGCACCTTCTCCTTGTTATTATTCATAAAATATAAAAGAGGCAAAAGGGAAAAACGGGGAACCCCCGGCATGTCGAACCGGGTTGCCGATATATCAATTGTTCCCGGACAATTAAAAAGTAAAAAGAGGAGAGTTGTTATGACTACAGAGGTAAGTATAATTATAATTTCTTACAACATATTTCCGCAGATCAAATTCACCCTTTACTCACTGGAAAAACAAACATATCCCCTTGCTAAGATGGAGGTTATCCTCGTTGATGATTGTTCAACGGACAGGACCTTCACTTTAAGGAATTATACAGCACCTTTTCGCTTCAAATATCTCCGCAGCGATACTAATCTGGGAAGGTCCGGAGCAAAAAATCTGGGGCTCAGGGAAGCTAAAGGAGAGATAATAATCTTTTTGGATGGAGATGTAATGGTTGATCCCAACTTTGTTCTCAATCACCTGCGACATTATCAAACAAATGACAAAATAGCTGTTTCGGGAAATGCCAGCCACTACAGCACTTTTTCAGTGTTATGCCCCGGGTTTTCAACAGACCAAATAAAACGCCTGCATTCCATTATAAGAAGCAAACCTATCTTAATAAAGCACTTGAGCAACCGGCTGTATTTGCCTTATGAATATATTCAAAGTTTGCAAGCATTCTGGCAGTATGCATCCAAAAATCAACGGACTATTACTTTATTTACCAAGGAACAGATTTATGCCCAGCTATTTAAACTGCTGTCTTTCCCAGCACCGTATTTCCCACCACATTTAATTGAGAAATATGGTGCCCAATTAAAAAGATTCCACCTGGCATGGACCTTTTTCATCACCAGAAATGTGTCTGTTAGAAAAAGTCTTTTGGAAGAAGTAGGCCCCTTTAATGAGATATTTAAAGGCTGGGGATCTGAGGACTGGGAATTGGGATACAGATTATATAAAAAAGGTGTAACGTTTGTAGACGACCGGGATATTATTAGTTACCATCAAGAGCACCCCTTCTCTAAAGAAAACCGCAGGGCTGATCAAATGCTAAATTACGCTAAATTCACCACCTTGCACCCCGAAGTTGAGGTTTGCGCAATAACATTAGGCATCCTGGGTAAAAGAAACTTTTTTGAAAATAACGATATTATTGATGACTATTATCAAATTCAAAAGGAATTTCCTGAGTTCGTGCATTCTCAAAACGCCTTTATCAAGCTAACCCAGCAAATCCCCGTCTTAATGGCTGAAGAAAAACCAGTTAGCAAGCTCTGGCAGCATGCAGGTCTGGAAAGGGAAACCGAAGCAAAGAAAAAGCTTCTGGATGAACTGGAATCAATACGAAAGACCGGGAAATACCGCCACTTTTTAAGCGCGATGGAACTTTTATTGTCCTTATAAATTCGGGTCGGGAGGGCGGAAAATGCTTGTTTCAATAGTAATGGCCGTTTACAATGGCCAGGAATATCTGCAGGAAGCGGTAGACAGTATACTTTGCCAAACTTATACCGGTTTCGAGCTCATTATTATTAATGATGCCTCCACCGACAGGACAAGAGAGTTACTGGCACAAATAACAGATAAACGGGTCAAAGTAATTCACTTGGAAGAAAACAAGGGGGCAGCTTTTGCGCTTAATCTGGGTATTGAAAAGGCGAAAGGAAAATGGATCGCCGTACATGATGCGGATGATCTTAGTTACCCTTGGCGCATAGAAAAACAAATAGATTATCTAAATAAACACCGCGATCTGGTTGCCGCAGGTTCGTTCATTGAATGCATCCCCGGCAGAAAAGATCATATACCAAAGCAAAATATAAGCGGACTGGAAAAATTAATTAACCGGGTACAAACCAGTGAAGAAATAAAATTAGAACTGTATAGAACCTGTCCTCTGACTCATGGTACAATGATTTATTCCAAGAAAGCCTTCATCAATCTCGGTAAATACAATTCAGATTTAAAGATTTCTTATGATTACGACCTGTGGACCCGTTTAATAACCGTCGGGAAAATAAAAAAAATTCCCGAGAAACTATACAAATACCGCATGCACAGCAATTCCTTGACTACAAAAAATCAACTGCAAAATATTAAGGAGATGTTTTTTAGCTGTGCAAAGTATATCCGCAATACCCGTTATAAAAAGCATAAAGAAAGGCCGGTAATGTTAGTCTTCGGCCCCACGTATTATGCCCGGAATTTCTCTTTACAAGCAAAAAAATATTTAAATGTGGTTAAAATTATAGACAATAATGAAATTAGTTTGTTACCGTTAATAATAACCTTACTCAAACAAAAGAAACTGGATGGAGTGGTATTACTAAGTAATTTTAAGTACAGGGACAGTGTCTTCAACTATTTAATAAAGCATGGTTTGAAGCTAAATGCGGACTTTTTTGAGTTTTGGATTTGGTTCTAAAAATTACTGCGGTTCTCCCTTTAGGCCCAGCTCCGCCGCTGCGTTTTGCATTCCCCGGATAGTTTCTTCAATAACTTCATTCAAGTCCATCCCCAGGAGTTGTGCGCCTTCTTCAATAATACCCCGGTCTACCCCGGCTGCAAAACTTTTCTGTTTCATTTTCTTTTTTACTGATTTGGCAGTCAGATCCATGATGCTCCGACTCGGGCGCATGAGAACCGTAGCAACAATCAGCCCGGTTAGCTCATCAATTGTATAAAGAACCTTCTCCATTCTTTCTTGCGGTTCTACATCGGAGCAGATCTTCCAGCCATGGCTTTGTATCGCCCTTATATAATCTTCCGGCCAGCCCTCATCCGTGAGAATTTCCCGCACCTTGCTGCAGTGCTCTTCAGGATATTTTTCATAGTCCAAATCATGTGCAAGCCCGACCACACGCCATTTTTCCAGGTCCTCTTCGCCAAATTTTTCGGCAAAATGTGCCATAACCGCTTCTACCGCCAGAGCATGCTTGATCAATGCATCGCTCTTGTTGTACTTTTTTAATAGCGCCAGCGCCTCTTCCCTGGTAGGTTTTTTCTTTTCCATGTTGCCACCCTTTCTTCTTACATTTTTTCCAACTTTTATCACATTTATTTCCTTAAATTACACCCGTTAATTTAAGGAGTAAAAAAACCGCTCAATCTATCAATACCATTTCTAATGCTTTGTTGACGATGTGCTTTTGACCAGATGATTATGACAGACCCGGACACTGCTGCTCCTTTTGATTTACAAATATTTTTCATCCGGGCAATTGCCTGGGTCCCGCCGGTCCAGGCAAGAGGCAACTGCTTGGTAACATAACAGGCTATTTTTTTGTTTTTAAGTGAAGACAGCTGCTTTAAATAAGCAGTCATTACAGGCGCAAGAGAAAAGGCATGGACCGGAGCGCCGAATACCAGAGCATCGTATTTGTCCAACCCGGGGAGGTTTTCGAACTTTAATTCTTTGGGCGCTTGGGAAGCGCCACCGGCGATTGTTACACTTTCAATGTTTACCGTATGCCCTTCTGCAGACAGCTTTTCCTTAAGCTTAAGGGCAACAGAATATGTATTACCGGTTTGGGAATAAACAACAATACCGATCTTCATTTTTGGACCCCTTTGCCTTATTCATAGTAACCATAAGCCTCGATTCCCCATTATTCCCCGATTCACTGCCCCGGTGGTTATATTTTACTAAATTATAACGCTTATCCTTTCGTCTAGCAAGCCGGTACTCCGGAATAAGCAGGGGTAAAATTTAATTATTAATCCTTGACATTAACGCAACGTAAAGGTTTATACTATGGAATAAAGGAGAAAAAGTTATGGAATATACAGTGCAAAAATTGGCCAGGTTGGCGGGTATTAGTCCGAGGACACTCAGATACTATGATGAAATTGGACTTCTTAAGCCGGCGAGAATCAATTCGTCAGGGTATCGAATTTACGGCCAGGAAGAAGTTGATAGACTGCAACAAATTTTATTTTATCGTGAGCTTGCTGTAAACCTGAAGGATATTAGAAATATCCTGGATTCCCCATCGTTTAATAGAACCAGGGCATTGCAAGACCATCGTTCCAAACTCCTGGTTAAAAAAAAACAGCTGGAATTATTAATTGCTAATATCGAAAAAACTATAGCGATGGAAGAAGGGAGAATAACAATGAGCAACAAGGAAAAATTTGAGGGTTTTAAACAAAAGATGATCTGTGATAATGAACTGAAATACGGCAAAGAAATTAGGGAAAAATATGGAGATGATGCCGTTGACCGTTCCTATCAAAAGCTTAAAAAAATGACCGGGGAACAATATACCGCTTATGAAAGGCTAACAAGCAAAGTAAACGAAGCAATAAAAAAAGCCTTTGAAAGCGGCGATCCTGCAAGTGAACTGGCACAGAAGGCATGCGAACTGCATAAACAGTGGCTACTGTATTTTTGGGATAAATACTCAAAAGAGGCGCATATGGCACTTGTTCAAGAATATGTTGATGATGAGCGCTTTACAGCTTATTACGATAAAATTGCGCCCGGCTGTGCAGTGTTTTTACGCGATGCAATGAGAATTTATACCGGCCTTGAAGCATAAAATCAGCAAAAAATAGGCTATAATTTTTAAAGCAACCTGATTAAACCGGTTGCTTTTTATTTTTCTTTTCAGAGCAAAAATATAGCAGAAATCTATTATTAGGACTTCTGCCACCTGCCTCTTGGATAATTATACCTTATGTGTGGCGGATTACTTATGTACGCCGGGTCTTTTTCTTCCAGATCTACTCTTATGAGAATTTTTATTGGAATTGCCGCCAAGGTTTTCAATAGTATTTTTTGTTCCTGAAAATAGACCGATTGCGGAAAGACCAATCACTAATCCTAAAAAAATTGCTTTTTTAGGATCATCGGGGGCAAGGTAATAAAATCCTGCCAGAAGACCCATAACTATCGATACAATTGGAGAAAACTTTTTTGGTATACCTGCTCTTTTCAACAACTCTACCATCGCCAGTACCACAGGCACCAAGGCTATACCATAAACATTAATCGCTTCCATTATTTTGCCTCCCTGATTTAAAAAGTGCTTAATAAAAAAATATTCAGGGATCAAAGCAAAAAGAACTCTTCTTTAAACTATTCTACTTATTACTTATATAACCCTAATTATAAAATTATGCATTTCCCCAGGGTATAAATTAAATTAAGTAGTTGGCCTGTTCAGTATTTCTTCAGGAATTTCATCATCATTGAATACCATGTCAATCACAATGTTCCTTTTCTCCATAAGATCCAGCTCATATGGTATTAAAGGTTCAAATCCATCTTTGGAGCAAAGAATACGGACTCTTGGCCTGGTTGGATGCCCGACCGTATTATTAACGACTATGCCGATTTCCCCGTTGCTTAAACCCAGGAAAGTACCTATAGGGTAAGCAGCGATATGTTGTATGAAATTATGCAGGACTTTTAGATCAAAAAGTTCACCGGAAGATTCCAGGATCTCAATAGCTTTATAAGGAGGGTAGGCTGAATGGTAAGGGCGATCAGCCACCAGAGCATCATAAACATCAGCAACGGCACTTATCCTTGATAATAGACCAATCTGTTCTGACTTAAGGCCTTCCGGGTAGCCCTCACCGTTCATGCGTTCATGATGTTGGTAAATAATTAATGCAGAAGGGCCAGGAATTAGTTCCTGCGTTTTTACCATCTCATACCCAAAACCCGGATGTTTTTTTATCTCTAAAAATTCATCCGGGGATAGTTTACCCTCTTTGTTCAAAATGCTGGAGGGAATTTTAACTTTTCCGAGATCATGGAGTATAGATCCAAGGCCTATGTTTTTTAGCTGAGAGCGCGATAATCCCAGGGAAATTCCTGCTGTTATCGCCATCACAGCAACGTTAACAGAATGAGCAAATGTATAGTTATCCGCAATCCTGATATCGGACAAATTAACGATCAGGTTTTTATTCTTTAACAACTGTTCAATTATGTCTTGTAGAGTATCGTGAATATTACTTTTAGCTAATAGCAATTTGGAAACCGGTTTCTCGGGCTGTTTTTCTATGTCGAGCATTATATCCCTAATTAAAACAGTAGCCTTTCGCCTTGTTTCATCCATTATAACATCTTCAATATCTACATCAGGAATGATTTTATCGGCAATATAAACTGAAAAGATATTATGCTTTTTTAAGTTACGAATATATTCTTTTTTTAATTCAACACCGGAATTTAAAAGCAAAAGACCCATTGTATCATAAATTGGTCTTGCCAACTTCATTCCCGGTTGGATAGATGAAACCGGCACTTTGCGCATTTGGTAGTCTCCTGCACATTCAGCTTTTTATACAACATAAATCTTATTTTTTTAGTCCAGCTTTATAACCCGTCTTTGAAAGTACATTATATTCCAGTTACATTTTTAGGTATATTATAACATAAAACGATAGAATTCTTAAATATCCTTCGCGAAATCATTTAATCCGCATTAACGGGCATAATATAGAGATGAAGATGAATAAGATAAACTCCAGGAAAAGCACTTTGAGGATAGGTATTTTTACCGACAGTTATCATCCCTATATAAGCGGCGTTGTACGCTCTATTGAACTCTTAAAAGAGGAATTGGAAAGCCGTGGGCATGAGGCATTTATTTTCGCCCCAAATTACCCAACGGCATCACAATCCCAGGAGAGAAACGTTTTTCGTTTTTTTTCCATACCCGCGCCAACGCAAAGAAACTTTTATCTTCCTATCCCCTTTTCTCCACGGTTACCTTTTCTGGTAAATACTTTGAAACTGGATGTAGTTCACGTCCACTCCCCCTTTTTATTAGGTTCACTGGGGACAATAATAGCCAAACGGTTTAATCTGCCGTTAATCTTTACCTTCCATACCCTCTATCATTTTTATGCCCACTACCTGCCTTTTGGGAAAAGCGTATCCGCCGAAATAATAAAAAAATGGAATAAAAGTTTTTGTAACAGGTGTGATCTGATTATCGCCCCTTCATTATTTGTAAAAATGTTAATTGAAGAGTACGGCATTACAAAGCCTATTGATGTTATTCCAACAGGCATAAATAATGCTTATTACGCAGCAAGTAATGGGGGGAAAGAATGGCTAAAGAAACGGTTTAATCTAAATCACGAAGACAGGGTATTATTATATGTTGGCCGGCTGGGCAAGGAAAAAAATATCAACTTTTTAATCGATGCCATGGAAGACATTGTAATAACCATGCCCCGTGTTAAACTGCTCATTGTCGGAACAGGAATTGAAGAATCATCTTTGAAAATACTATGCTACCAAAAAAACCTGCAACAAAATGTCTTGTTCTGTGGTCGGTTAAGCGACAGTGAACTATTAAAGTGTTACGCGGGGGCGGATATTTTTACTTTCGCTTCCCAAAGCGAGACGCAGGGGCTTGTCGTTGGAGAAGCAAAAGCCGCCGGCCTTCCGGTAGTATGCCGTTACTCTCCCTGCTTGTCGGAGATAATCGTTAACGGTAAGGATGGATTCCTTGTTCATACCCGGCAAGATTTTGTCGAAAAAATAAAATACTTGCTTGACAATGAATTCATCAGAGACGCTATGGGTAAAAAGGCAAAAATCAACGCAATCAGGTACTCTTCTGAAATACTGGCAAAAGAAATGCTTCAAAGATATCAGAAGGCTATTGATGATAAAACACTCTCTTAGTTTAATTCAAATAACTCCTTCGCTTTTTTTAGCCTTTTTATTACCCTTTCTTTTCCAAGTAAGGATATAATGTCAAATAATTCAGGGCCCATCGTTCGACCTGTAAGGGCAAGCCTGGTAGGAGGGTTGATCCGGGATAATGAAACATTTAATTTTTGGCTCAAGTCATGTAACTCATCCCTGATTCTTCCCGCCTCAAAAGGTTCTACTCGTTGTAGGGCAAGGGATACTTCGCTTAAAATCTTCCCAACTCCATCTTTACGAAAGTGCTTCTCTATTCCCTTTTCATCATATTGAAGATCATCTTCAATAAAATAACTGGATGCATCCGCGATCTCCTGGAGCGTTTTTACGCGGTCCCGAACGAGATCGATGATTTTTTCAATTTCTTTATACTTTTCTGTACCTATTTCTGCGCAGAGATTGTACTTCCGCTTCATAAAAGGCAGAGCCCTTTCGACAATCTTATTCAGCTCCAGAGTTCTTAGGTAATGACCATTCAGCCAGATTAGCTTTTTAATATCATAGATTGCAGGATTTTTACTAACCTTTTCCAGAGAAAATAAATCGACTATTTCATGGATATCCATAATTTCCTTATCTTCACCCGGTGACCAGCCCAAAAGTGCCAGGTAGTTTACCAGTGCTTCAGGTAGAATTCCCATATCTCTGTATTCCTGCACCGATGTTGCCCCGTGTCTTTTACTCAGCTTGCTGTGGTCAGGAGCAAGTATCATGGGGACATGAGCGTATAACGGCACCTGATAACCCAGTCCCTGTGCAATATTTATCTGACGCGGGGTATTGGAAAGGTGTTCCTCTGCCCTGATGACATGAGTAATTGCCATATTGTGATCATCGATTACGGATGCAAAGTTATAAGTAGGCACACCATCGGATTTAATAATGATAAAGTCATCGAAAATATTATTTTCAAAAGTAACCTGACCTCTGATAATGTCTTCTACTACTGTTTCACCTTCCTTGGGCATTATAAAGCGGATTACATAACTTTCGCTGAGTTTTCTTCTTTCCCTTTCCTCTTCAGATAAAAACCTGCAGCGGCCGCTGTACCTTGGTGGTTGTCCCTCTTTCCGCTGTCTTTCTTTTTCGGTTGCCAGCTGCTCGGCAGTACAGAAGCAGTAATAGGCTTTACCGTCACGAACAAGCTGCTCCGCCAGTTCCCTGTATTTATGTAAATATTCCGACTGGATGTACGGACCGTAGTCCCCACCGACCTCGGGACCCTCATCCCAGTTCAGACCCAGCCATTTCATTGATTCAATAATCGAAAGTAAATATTCTTGCGATGAACGCTGGCGATCTGTATCATCGATCCTCAAAATCATTTTCCCACCGTTATGCCGTGCAAAAAGCCAGTTAAAAAGAGCTGTTCTGGCTCCGCCGATGTGAAGCTCTCCGGTAGGGCTCGGGGCAAACCTTACCCTGGTCTTTTCCATATCGTTAACACCTCTATTTATGTAATCTAAATTCAACTATGCTATTATTTTCTGTTTTGTTTCGGGAATTCCTGCCTGTGTTTGTTTATTCCTTCATCTCTTCCGCCTTAAGGAGACGTGTTTTTAATTCAGAGAGGATAGCACCGGTCTGATCAGCATATTGGGAAAATAGTTTGCCGTTTTCTTCATTTCCTGTTTCTCTTGAGAAGGTATCCAACTCTGCATATACTTTTTCTAATGTTAAAATCAGTTCTTTTTCCTTCGTTGATTTCGGCCGATCTTTTTTATCATCATAAAGATCAACGTAGAGATTGCCATTGGAATCTACCTGTGCCACAGATACCGCTTCCGGGTTCTCCACCCCCATTTCAAAAAGTTTATCCCGCAGCCAGTTTTCTGTAAACCCTTTTAACTCGAGGCTTTTATGCAATATTTTTCCATTTATGAGCACTATTGTCGGCATTCCCTGGTATTCGGCAATTATTTTTAAGTCCTCGGGAGTCAGGCTTTGTTTCTGGCTTTTCTTAATTACGCTGATATCTCCCTTTGGTTCCAGCACGGCATATTCGACATCTTCCAATAGCGGAGCGTCCTTTAAACGCAGGGCGGACATAAGATCGTCAAAATTTAGCTTGGCACGAAACAGATTTTTTTCCAGCACTTTCCCATTGCGAACTAAAACCAGTGGCCCACCGACAATAATCCGTCTGAAATTGGGAAACCTGATACCGATAAAATTTAACATAATCAACAAGAATGCCCATAAAGCCATATTTAAGAGGCTAGAAAAAAAGTGTACCTGGCTGTCTACCAGCGCTGCGCTGGCGATACTGCCTATCGTGATGGCAACAATAAAATCAACTGTTGTAAATTCGCCTACCTCTGTCGGTCCCATCATCCGGGCCAAAAATGCCAGAAAAATAAAGGCAAACACTCCCCTTAAAATAAACCCTGCAATATGCAGCTCCGGTGTACTTATAAATATTTGTTCCCAAAATGACATAAAAAAACCCCTTTATAATGATATAAAAACCCTTTTATAAAGAAAACCTCTCCCTTGAGAGGTTTTCCTGAATTAACGACCTTTATACTGCGGTTCTTCCTCTTCTATTTCCTGTATTCTGGTCTGCAAGCCGTCTACAATGCTTTTTGTTTGATTGGCAAATTGGGAAAAAGCTTCTTTTGCAACCTGGCTTTCAGTTTCCAGCGCGAATGTCTCCAGATCTGCCTGAGCACTTTTCAAGCTTGAAAGGCAGGTTTTTAATTTTTTGCCAATTGTCAAGGCAACATCCCCTCTTTCTTTGCTTAAAATGATCATTCTTAAATTAGTATAACTTATCATGAGCTTAAAATACTTCATAAATATTTCCATTGGCGGTAATTACCGGTACCAGAAGAATTATTTTATTCTTCGGAAAGCACCCCCACAGCACGAATTTCAGGACGGGGAGCATAATGGTCCTGACCAAGGCTTTCCCTGGATATCTCAACCCCATCTTTAAAAAAAATGCGGATTGTTTCTACAGTAAAGCCTTCTCTACCTGCCTGTATAATTTCCCGGTAAGAGGAGGGTTTGTCGCTCAGTTCACGATAATGTACCGGAGGGGGAATGCTGCTCAGTTTTCGGGTTATCACCTCTACTTCAAGACTGCGGGACGGATCTCCAAAAAATATTGCCCTTAGCTCATTCCCCAATACCTGCATGTGAAGTAAGATATCAAAGGGCAAGTTATTCCTAAACTTCAGATCCAGATAATTATAAGCAATCGTGGCATCAAGCCCCGGCGGAAGATAGGTTACAGGGATACTGTGATGATGGCGTTCTTCAATCGCCAGCCCGGACAAAAGAGCGGCGTTATAAATAGTTGATGATACCTGGCAGATTCCGCCGCCGGGTCCCATAACCAGCTCTTCATTAACGATAATGGGCGCCTCCCTGTAGCCACTGCTCAGGCTTGCTTCTCCAACAAGTTCATTGAAAGAAAATATTTTCCCCTTGCTCAGCAATATATTATCCAATGCTTTAGCAGCAAGGGATATATTGTGGTTTCTGTTAAGTGAGGAGTCGTCAAAAAAGGTGCTAAACGTTACTATTTTATCTTTTATACCCATATTCATAATATCGGATATTTTTCTTGCAGGGAAGAGCACTTCTGTTTCAAGCTGAAATGTTAAGGGGAAAGAAGGCCAGTGATACAGCCGCTGCAGAATTTCTGCAGACAACTTCTTTTCGTCTATACTCTTACCGATTTTATGTGGCCGATATTTTAAAACTCCTTCTTCCGCCCATATTTCTGCATCTTCAGGGGGGAAACACCGTCCCTTTTTTATCTCGGCGAGCACACTTTCAAAACGTACGCTTTTTATCTTGAACAAACCCGGTATAATAACACCTTTAAGGGCGGTTTGAAGTTTGCATAAGTAATTAAAAGGCTGATTCAAATGGCGAATCTCCTCTATTATCTTCTCTTGTTCGATTGTAATCCCTATTTCAGCCAGCGAATAGTTTAGATAGATATCTTCCTGATCCGGATAAAGATATATCATCTCCCTCTCCATATTCTCTTTCATTTCTTTAAGAATTGTTTCTATCTCCCCGTAAGTTTTTCCACCAACATAGCTTTCTCCAATAAAAGTTCCCAGTGGAGCCCTTTCCTGAAAATAAAAATATTCAATTACAACAAGGGAAAAAATGAATAAAAAAAAGCCGATAATAAATTTAAAGTACCGGGCACGGGTTATTTTATTAAGATACCTTTTATTAAACAATTTAATAATAATCACCGCCGCAAAAGACCTGTTTTCCGGGGTGAAACCGGTAACCGCTTCTCCGCTCTTTCATAATATATTTATGTATCCCTCAACATTACTATGCGAAAAAAAACTGTGAGTATAAACTCACAGGTACATTTGTTTTTATATCTTTTTTTATCAATTTTATATTACACAATAACAAGTGCACCATTTCTTAATATTTTTAAAGCATCGAAAGGAAAACTCCGGCAGCCACGGCTGAGCCGATTACTCCTGCCACGTTGGGGCCCATAGCATGCATTAATAAATAATTATTGGGATTGGCCTGCTTGCCGACTACCTGCGAAACCCTGGCAGCCATAGGCACCGCAGAAACTCCAGCCGAGCCGATTAAAGGGTTCACCTTGCCGTTAGTAAGTTTGCACATAAGTTTTCCCATTAGCACGCCACCAGCCGTTCCGATTGCAAAGGCAATCAAGCCCAAAATAATAATCTGTATGGTTTGCGTTGTCAGGAAATATTCGGCACTGGCTTTAGCCCCCACGGTCAGTCCCAGGAAAATAACCACGATATTATTTAACTCATTTTGTGCAGCTTTACTCAGCCGCTCTGTTACTCCGCATTCTCTCAAGAGGTTTCCAAACATCAGCATCCCCAGAAGCGGTATAGCATCAGGCAAAAAAAGCCCGGTAAGGATAATCACGACAATGGGGAAAAGTACTTTCTCCGTTTTGGAAACCGGCCTGAGCTGCTGCATGACGATTTCTCTTTCTTTTTTCGTAGTCAGAGCTTTCATGATTGGAGGCTGGATAATCGGCACGAGGGCCATATAAGAGTATGCGGCGATGGCTATTGCGCCGAGCAGGTCTGGCGCCAGTTTAGATGTTACAAAGATCGCTGTAGGGCCGTCCGCACCGCCGATAATGCCAATTGAGCCCGACTCCTGGGGTGTAAAACCGAGCAACATGGCGCCGATAAACGTAACAAAAATACCAAGCTGGGCTGCCGCTCCAAGGAGTAGGGTCATAGGATTAGAAATTAACGGACCAAAATCCGTTAATGCCCCCACTCCCAAAAAGATTAAAGGAGGATATATCCCCAGTTCTATACCTTGATAAAGATAATAAAGAAGACCTCCCGCCTCATCCCCTATGGGTGATTTCATTAGAAAGCCCAGGGGTAGGTTCACCAAGAGCATTCCGAAGCTGATAGGTATCAACAACAGGGGTTCATAACCTTTTACGATGCCCAGGTATAAAAGAATAAGGGCAATGATAATCATAATGACATGCGTTACTTCTAAGTTTGCGAACCCCGTCGATTTTAATAATTCCAAGAGCTGTATAAGCATTTTACCCCTCTCCTTTATGCTATGACAAACATGATATCCCCTGTGTTAACGGATGCACCCTTTTGAATAGCTATTGATTTGATAACTCCGGAGACAGGAGCGGTTACCTCATTCTCCATCTTCATCGCCTCCAGAAGAACCAGCACATCGCCCTCATTGACACTGTCCCCAATATTTACTTTAATCTCTATGATGGAACCGGGCATCGGCGCTTCTACCGGAAACCCCTCTCCACTTGTTTGTGATTTCTCTAAGCCAGTGGGTTTAGCAGTAATAACGGGTTGAGAGGCAGGAGCTTTTTGCGCTTCCGATGACGTTACTGTTTGCTGAATTTTTGGGTCAGCCGGTGTCGGTGAAAACTTCTGTTCATTCA
Organism: Bacillota bacterium; assembly: GCA_012520035.1. Lineage (GTDB taxonomy): Bacteria > Bacillota > Dethiobacteria > DTU022 > UBA8154 > DUQX01. The sequence goes on along the minus strand of JAAYOY010000233.1, from coordinate 39,211 downwards.
TTTCTTCTACAACAACCTCATAAGGTTGTCCATTAACATATACTTTGTATTTTTTCATCGATTTTTCCCCCTTCTCAATAATGCAAAATCCTGTCTTAAATGCAACAGCCTTGTCCGGCCCGATTGAGCCCACATATTGCTTTGTTGTTCTACTGCATTGATTCGGCTGATTATCGGGTTATTGTAAACATGCGTTCCGGTATCTAAAGCAAATAAAAGCGCCCCCATTGTTGCCGCGATTACTTCCGGTTTTACATCATTAACGTTTTCAGAGGTGCTAATAGTTGCTGCCACGCGGTTCTCAGCATTATTAACTTCCTTTTTAGCTTTTTCCCGGGGCGAAAATATTTTACTAAAGCATATTAAAATTAGTGCAAGTAAAAATAACGTCACCATTACAACAATTAAACCGATAACCAACATTTCAATTCCAAAAACAAGCTTTTCCATCTCCCAATCCTCCTACTATTTTTTTATATAGTATGCCCTCCACCTCCAATGCCTTTATATTACCGCCTTTTTAACTTTATAGCACTATATTCTTGATCAATATTGTAAATCCTTCTTCCTTAAATACAAAAAAAGAGAATTAAATCCGCCGATATTTTTTTATCTCTTCCAGGTATTGTGAATCCACGGTTACATATCCAAGGAAAGGGGATGAACCGATCCCTGTTCCGTGAAAGTCCGACCCCCCCGTAACAAGAAGATTATATTCCCTGGCCATTTTTTTATACCTTAAAATATCAACGAGCCGGTGATCGGGGTGAAAAACTTCAATCCCCATTAGTCCTATGCTTATCAGATCAGAAATAATCTCGTCAGCATTATAAAGTCCGGGATGAGCAAGCACAGGAATCCCGCCTGACTTTAGAATCAAACGCACAGCCTCGCCGGTTGTTATTTTAAATCGCTTGACATATGCCGGAGCATTAGAACCGATATATTTAGAAAAGGCTTCCGCAGTTGTTTTACAGTAACCCTTTCGGCACAGCGCCAGAGCAAGGTGAGGTCTTCCCAGTATCTCACCTTTTGTTATTTGTTGGACATCAGCCAGACTAATGTCCAGGTTCAATCCCTTTAATTTTTGAATCATCCTTGTTATTCTTTCAAGACGGCTTCTTTTTAGATCCTGCAGTGTTTGTTTTAGTTCATTCAGCTCCCGGTTGCAGTAATAACCTAGAATATGCACCTCTTTACCGTCATAGTCAGCGCTGAACTCAATTCCGGGTACCACTTCAATCCCGTACATTTTCCCTGCCTGCTTAGCAGTTGATAACCCGTCCATCGTATCGTGATCAGTAATACCTATGGCGGAAATATTCTTATTTAAAGCCTCCTGGACTACTGCAAAAGGGTCCATAAGACCATCGGAGTAATTAGTATGCACATGCAGATCTACTCTACCCATTTAAGCCTCCTTCGGATCATTGCTACACACTTCTTTTATTACACGTAGAAAGTTTTCATATAATACCTTCTGCAGATCTTTTTCTTTAAATCCCCTCGCGAGCAGCCCCTGGATTAGAGAAGGAAGGCAGGAAACATCGGTTAAACCTTTAAGCGTTTTACCCTGCATCCCGTCAAAATCCGAACCTATACCAAGGTGATCTATCCCGGCTACTTCTGAAATATATACAAAGTGATCGAGTAAAATATTCAAATCCGGGTTTTTGTCATGAATAAAGTCAGGATAAAAAGTAAGGCCAACAACTCCCCCGTTTTCACGCAGTGCTTTTAATTGCTCATCAGTTAAGTTTCTGGCATGAGCGCAAATTTTTTTTGCATTTGCATGAGATACTATTACCGGGGACGTAGTTGTCTTCAATACATCATAAAATCCTTTAGGGCTGATATGGGACAGATCGATGATCATCCCTAAATCGTTCATCTCTTTGACCACTTTTTTCCCAAAGCGTGTAAGTCCACCACCCGTTTCCCGCTCCCCAACGCCATCGGCGATCTCATTCCTCTGGTTCCAGGTTAGACCCAGGCCTCTTATTCCAAGGCGATAGAGCATTCTTAATACGCCCAGATCCCCTTCTAAGGCCTCCCCTCCTTCAACAGTAAGTATTGCCGCTATTTTTCCTTCTTTATTTACCCTTAAAAGATCGGAATAATTGTAGACTACCTCGAGCCTGTCTTCACAAGGTTTAACCGTCTGATAAAAACAGTCCAGCAGCTGCAGGCATCTTTTTAACGCATTGCCCGGTTTATATTCGGGTTCTATATACAATGCAAAAAACTGAACCTTGATGCCACCGGTTTCCATACGCGGCAGATCTAGCTGTGCTATGGTATTCTTCTGCGTAAAGTCATATACATCCTTCAGTTCTGTAAAATAATGCACGGTATCACAATGAGCATCAACTACTCCCTCATTAAACTGCCCGTCTAGAGCTAACCTCATGCTATACTCCCTTTCCTTTACTTTTGTTTTGTGAATACAAAAAAACACACCTGTTGAAAGGGTGTATTTTTTTAAAGAAAAATAATTCTAAGTTTTTAAGATATTAAAATTAACGAGGTTCAATAATCAACTTAATAGCGGTTCTCTCTTCTCCATCAATTTGTATATCTGTAAAAGCAGGAATACATATTAAATCCATACCACTTGGAGCAACAAATCCTCTCGCTATGGCAACAGCTTTTACAGCCTGGTTCAACGCACCTGCTCCAATGGCTTGAATTTCAGCCCCCCCTCTCTCCCGTAAAACTCCGGCTAAGGCACCAGCGACAGAATTAGGATTGGATTTTGCTGAAACTTTTAATACTTCCATTAAAGAATTGCTACCTCCTTTAATACTACTTTGTTAATTCATTATATTCTCTAGTTATAGAAAATTTCCTTCTTCTCACTTAAAAAAATTTTAGCATTCTTTAAAATATTTAAGGTACAATATTTCACCCCAAAAAACAGTTTATTAATTTCTTTATTTGTCGTATATGTAGACTTTACCGGATTCGCGAAAAGCAATCAAATTTTCTTCATCGCTTTTCTTTTTCCTGGGCAGCAAATATTCAATTAACTCTTCTTTTTCTATTATTTTATTATCAAAATTATTATTATCCCTGCTGTCAAAAACCAAACCGTTTTTGTATTCATTTAATACCAGGTTGCTGATAAGATTTACCTCTTCAAAGGAAATCCTCTCTTTTTTTAAAGTAACCTGTAACAAGGTCCACGGTTTGATAAACCTTTTACAAAGCTTTATTAATGGCTGCCTGGAACCGGAAAGATCATTATATGCTTTAAGACATGTTAAAAACTTGTTTTTAAAACGTATGTAATGGTCATGATCAATGTCTATTCTTAACATAAATGAAAGAGTAAATTTTTCCTGTGCCTGATTATATTTGATAGTAAATATCTCTGGAAAGCGAACAAGTAAAAAAATTAATAAATCTACATTTGATATATCTTCAGATGCCTGCTTATACTTCATTAAAATTCACTCCTGTTCTTCGGATAAAAAAATAACCCGGGAATAATAAATAAATCGATAAGATATTCAATAATACCTCCCCGAAATCCTTCTCAAAAAAAAAAGTGCCTTGCAGCACTTTTTACCATAAATTTTTATCTTGCATATTCAATTGCTCTGGTTTCTCTAATGACAGTAACTTTTATCTGACCGGGATACTCCAGTTCTTTTTCGATTTTTTTAGTTATATTTCTCGCAACCTGAACGGCTGTTAAATCATCAATTTTCTCCGGCTTAACCATAATACGGATTTCACGCCCTGCTTGGATAGCATACGCTTTTTCTACTCCATCAAATGAATCAGCAATTTCTTCAAGCTTTTCCAGCCGCTTAATATAGGCTTCCAATGTTTCTCTTCTGGCGCCTGGCCTGGCGGCCGAAATCGCATCGGCAGACTGTATTAAAACCGCCTCCAGGGTATGCGGCTCAATATCGCCATGATGGGCTCCAATAGCGTTAATTATTTCCGGCGCTTCATGGTACTTTTTAGCCAGTTCAGCTCCACTGACTACATGAGGGCCTTCAGTTTCATGATTAAGAGCTTTTCCTATATCGTGGAGCAGCCCGGCTCTTTTGGCCAGCTTAACATCCAACCCCAGTTCTGAAGCCATAATACCTGCAAGGTGAGCGACTTCCAGGGAATGCTTAAGGACATTCTGCCCGTAACTGGTCCGAAATTTTAATCTGCCGAGCATTTTAATTAGTTCCGGATGAAGACCGTGAATATTAACCTCAAAAGCTGCCTGCTCGCCTTCTTCCCTGATCTGAACCTCAACTTCCTGGCGGGCCTTTTCTACCATTTCCTCTATGCGAGCAGGATGAATGCGACCATCAATAATAAGTTTTTCCAAAGCTAAACGCGCAACTTCCCTGCGAATAGGGTCAAAACCGGACAATATTACCGCTTCCGGTGTATCATCGATAATTAAATCAATACCTGTCAATGTCTCCAGGGTGCGGATATTTCTTCCTTCCCTGCCAATAATACGCCCTTTCATCTCATCATTAGGCAGGTTGACTACAGAAACAGTTGATTCAGAGACGTGATCAGCTGCACAGCGCTGAATTCCCTGCGTAATAATCTCTCTCGCTTTCTTTTCTGCTTCCTCCCTGGCCTGCTGTTCGACATCCTTAATCATCTGGGCAATTTCGTGTTGAATTTCATCCTTTACCCTTTGAAGGATCATTTCTTTAGCTTCTGCAGTAGATAATTCGGATATTTTCTCCAGTTCATTAAGCTGCTGCTGATAAATATCAGTTAATCTTTGCTGTATATGCACGTTCTCTTCAATCCGTTTTTTTAAATCCTCCTCTTTTTTTTCAAACTGAGAAATTTTTTTATCCAAATTTTCTTCTTTTTGTAAAATACGCCTTTCTAAACGCTGTAACTCCAAGCGCCTTTCCTTTGTTTCCTTATCAAGCTCATTTCTCAACCTGTGAACTTCTTCTTTGGCTTCCAGCACTCTTTCTTTTTTTAGAGACTGCGCTTTTTCTTCCGCTTCACTGATAATCTTTCTTGCTGCTTCCTCCGCAGAAGCTATTTTTGCTTCCGCAACATATTTACGTATTAAATAACCGGCGCCAAACCCTAAAAATAAGCCGATTATTAAAATTATTACGGTTAAAGCTTCCAACTATTTTTTTTCACCTCCTGTGTTTTTAATTTTATTCAATAAAAATAAGCTGCATTTAACAGCTTAAAATAGAAATGGCCATATAATATATCCTTTTAAATTAACCGATCCAATTATAGATCCAATTATATCTTAATAAAAAAGGTTTTATATCAAATGCCGCAGGGCATTATATCATGGTCAAATCTATTTTAAGTAATACTGTACTAATCTTAAAACCATGTATTACTTTTAATCCACTTGAAAATAATTCTATATTCTTTACGGGTTTATGTCAAGTAAATAATACCCGATTTTCGCTGTTATCCAATAAAGGCAATAAAATTCTTATTTAATTCCTGTTATTTCTTCTTCCTTTTTCCCCTCTTCTTTTTCTCCTTTTATATCAACTGCCAGATCATACTGCATCCGAACTTGTTTCTCAATTTCTTGATAGATTTCCGGGTTTTCTTTAAGAAATGCCTTGGCATTATCCCTGCCCTGCCCCAATCTGTCTTCTCCATAAGAAAACCATGTTCCACTCTTTTTAATAATTTCCTTTTCAATTGCAAGGTCAAGGACGCACCCTTCCCTGGATATACCTTCACCATAAATAATATCAAAATCCGCTTGTTTAAAAGGCGGAGCCACTTTATTCTTTACCACTTTTGCCCTGGTGCGGTTCCCAATCATTTCATTGCCGCGCTTTAAAGTTTCCAACTTCCTGATATCTAGCCTCACAGAAGCATAAAACTTTAAGGCTCTTCCCCCGGGAGTCGTCTCCGGATTACCAAACATGACACCTACTTTTTCCCTGATTTGATTAATAAAAATAGCCGCTGTTTGCGATTTGCTGATTGCACCGGAGAGTTTTCTCATCGCCTGGGACATCAGGCGCGCCTGCAACCCAATATGCGCATCTCCCATCTCTCCCTCAATCTCTGCCCTCGGTACCAGAGCAGCTACAGAGTCTACAACTAAAACATCAATTGCACCGCTGCGGACCAGTGATTCCGCAATTTCCAGTGCCTGTTCACCGGTATCCGGCTGGGAAACCAGTAATTCATCAATATTTACACCGAGCTTCTCCGCATAAACCGGATCAAGAGCGTGTTCGGCATCAATAAAAGCAGCGAAGCCGCCGTTTTTCTGAGCTTCAGCAATAACATGTAAAGCCACGGTAGTTTTACCGGAAGACTCCGGGCCAAATATTTCTATAATTCTCCCTCTGGGCAGCCCTCCTACTCCCAGAGCGATATCCAGCGATAGCGCTCCCGTAGATATAACAGCAATATTAGCTCTGGATTCGGAACCGAGGATCATAATTGATCCTTTACCAAACTGTTTTTCTATTTGTGACAACGCCATTTCTAACGCTTTTTTCTTTTCCATCAATTTCCAACCTCCTCAGGGATGGCATTCAACATGAACAAAAGTACTAACATTTATTTGTGTTATGATTAGATATTCTCTCTTACCCAGGAATATCCTGCCTAATTAAAATTTTTTAATAAAAATTTTTTTAATGGAGCATAGACAGGCCCGGATCGATAAAGGGTACTTTGCAGCAAATAAAACTCCTTTACGTTCATAATACTATTACAAACCAGGCGCTCCTCAAAAACCCGGCAAGGCAGATAGAGTTCTTCATGTTTATTTCTTCTTCCAAGCGTCAAATGCGGTTTAAATTTTGATTTATCGGGTTTATTATAGATTTTATGAGTAAGTAATAGTTTATCTATTTCCCGAGCGAGAGCATACAGTTCTCCGGCGCCTTCATTCACCCCAATCCAGATAATACGGGGATCCCCTTGGTGCGGAAATGCCCCCAGTGATGAAAAAGAAAGATTAAAAGGGGCTGTTCGGTTTCCCAGCTCCTTTAAACGTTGCTCTAGAGGAGCAATATCTTCCTCCTTTATTTCACCAAGAAACTTTAAAGTGATATGCAATAGCTCAGGCTTAACCCATCTAATTCCTTTAATCCTTGACTTTAGTTCTTGCTGAATCTTCCTAAGGTCATTAATGACTTTCATATCCAGTTTAATTGCAACAAAAGCCCGCATAAGATACATATCCTTTTTTATAAATACTCTATTTTTATTCTATTATTTCCATTAATAGCATAAAACTCCTGCTGCCTTGAACAATAATTAATCATTATTAAAAATAAAACGTTCAAAGCTGTAGTTTAGGGGAAATTGTTTAACCTTGATTAAATCCGCGTTTAAGGGAAAAAAATTGTCATTTTCCTCAGAGTACTGCATTCTCAGGAGGATAAGGCTAAAACTAATTTCCATATTTTGAATACCCCTTATGCCGGAGGCACCGGTTGTGCCGGCATTAATTTCAATAAAATCAGCCTCATCATTTATATATGGGGTGTGCTGGTGGCCTGCAAGAAGCAGATGATTGTTGTTACGCAAGTATTTGAAATAAGCGGGATTATGCGCTGCGATCAGATCTACCCTTTCAGCGGCAGAAACTAATTCTGACAGCTTTCTTGCATTTTTATCAATCAAATCCTCACTCCCGGCAGCCATAATGGTCGACCGGGAAGCCGGATCTGCCAAACCGGCTATGCGCAACCCCGCCGCTTCAATTATTCCTTCCTCCAAAACAGTAATATTATCATTTAATTTCAGTTGTTCAACAACCAGAGGGGAATCGTGATTTCCGGGGATAAATACACAGGGAACGCTAATCTCGTTCATTTTATGCGCCAGGAAATCCATTTCGAGTGCTGTCCCGTAATCCACTCTATCCCCGGTATCAATAATCAAATCCACTTTATAGGTATCTGTGATACGCCGGATAAAGTCAAAAGCGGCGGGATTATTATGAATATCCGATATATGAAGAATATTTATTATATTATCGCTTTTTTCCTTCGCTACACTTAATTCCATTTCTTTTTGCATAAATGAAATATTCTCTACAACATCCGTAAATTGTAATCCGATCTCTTCTATAATACCTATTCCTTCCTCTTCAAGGACACTGAAAACCCAGGGGGCTGCTTCCAGTATCCCCTCATATTCAGCATAAGAAAAAGCTTCAGGATTATAGGAGCATGCCGCTAAAGAAATTAGCAAAAGCAATACCAGAAAATTTATTAACCCGCTGAAGAACATCTCGAATTTGTTAATCTTCTGACGGGACGAGAGCAGGCTGCATAAAACCCCCAAAATAAAGGCCAGCAGCAATAGTGAAAGAAGATATTTAAACACAGTTGTTTTCAGTTGTTCAATAATATTATCCGACCATGAATCCGTCTGGGAGATAGTGGAGGCATATTCCGTCAGTTCATCCAAATTAATATTCTTCAATGAAAAACATAAATCGAGAGGCCCTTTATGCGTTGATGCTGTAATGTTTCCCAGCGGGGGAAAATGAATCCGTGTTTTGCCGCTGCCAAATACTTTAATGCTTGTTTCAAATTCGAATGCTCCCGCAGAAAAAGTAAATGGATTAAGAAACTGGATAATAATGAGCAATACCGCCAAACTAAAAAAAAACTTCAGGCCTTTTTTAAACAACTTCATGTTCAACCTCGTTTGTATTTTTCACGTTTAGCAATTCGCGTAAATACTTACCGCTAATTCTTTCTTTTTTCAGCAGGTACTGCGCAGCCTGCTCAATAACTTCCCTGTATTTAATAATAATTATCCGAACTCTTTCCTCCTGAATACTGATTATTTCTTTTATATTTTTATGAAGAACCCCTCCGGGGAGGTCCTGTGAACTAATGACACCAAGAGATGACATCCCGGAGCTGATAATTTTTTTTGCCAGTTCAACCGCCTGCTGGAAATCATTCAACGCACCCGTGCTGCGGCTTCCAAGAAGCTCTTCTTCGCTGACAGCCCCTCCGAGCAAAATTGCGATTTGCCCTTCCAGATATTCTTTGGTATGGACATAACTGTCCCTCTCCGGTTTTTGCCGTATATATCCCATTGCTTTTCCCCTGGGGACAATAGTAATAGTAGAAATAGAACAGGGTTTAATATACTCGCTAATCAGTGCATGGCCCATTTCATGAATAGCAATACGCCGTATCTCCTCTTCTCCCGGGCGGCGGTCCAATTTTTCTCCCATGATGACTTTGTCGATAGCCTCACTAAAATGTTTTCTTTCCAGGCATTTGCTTTTTTCACGCAGAGCTGCTATCGCAGCTTCGTTTGCCAAACTTTCCAGTTGAGCCCCTGAGAACCCAAAGGTTTCAGCAGCAATTTTTTCCAGCTGAACATCTTTAGCCAAAGGCTTATTGCGGGTATGAAGTTTCAGTATCTGCAGTCTGCCTTCAAGATCGGGCAGTTCAAGCTGAACAATCCGGTCAAATCGTCCCGGACGCAGCAACGCATTGTCTAAAAGATCAGCTCTGTTCGTCGCAGCAATCAACAGAACCCGAATTTCATCTTCCATGCTGAGGCCATCCATCTCTACCAGCAGTTGATTCAACGTCTGATCATACTCCAGATGCGAGCTGTGGCTGCCTCTTTTTGCACCCAGGATTTCTATTTCATCAATGAAAATAATTGCACTCTGCTTATTCTTTTTCCTGGCCGAATTTCTGGCCTGTTGAAATATTTGCCTTACCCTCTGGGCTCCTACCCCGGCATACATTTCAATAAATTCACTTCCTGCCGCTGAAACAAAAACAGAATCAGTATAAGCAGCAGCTGCTTTTGCCAGCAGGGTTTTCCCCGTTCCCGGAGGTCCGGCCAGTAAGATGCCTTTTAAAGGCCTGATCCCCATTAATCCTATTTTTTCAGGAATTTTGATAAAATCAAGTGCTTCAAGCAGCTCTTTTTTTGCTGAGTTTTGCCCTCCGATATCATCAAAGGAAATGGAGTTCCTTATTTGATGTTTATTATGAGATAAAAATGGAAATTCCTTTACTCCTCCTCTGACATCCATAACTTTAAACAACAGGAAAAATAACCCCAATAAAAATAACAGCGGATATATATTAAACCCCAGCCAGATCAAACTAATTATTACTCCCAGGCCAACTCCTACTCCCACTTCTTTAAGCATCTGCCAACCTCCGTGACATATTAATGGGGATTACTTCATACAAATAATTTTCCTCTGAAAAAAGCTGCAGGTATATTCTTTCCTGATCTACCCAGAGATGATAATTTACCAGGCCTTTTTCATCGCTAAGCAGCAGGGAAATCTCTTTGTTCATATAACTGTAATTGCCCCTTCTTTCACCTTCCATTAAAGCATAATGAACCTTTTCATAAAGCGATTCCAAATAAGGGTCCCTTTTATCCAAAATAGTAACCTGATATGAGCCCTGCTTATAAGTTAAATCCAAAATTCCTTCTATCTCTCTGTAAGTTTTGGAAAGGTCCTTCACTTCCTGAAGAGAGATCGAGATCTCGCTATTCTTATTTGTATTGGTTATGTTAACATTTTCTACCCCGTCAACCTTTAAAAGGGATTCTTTTAAGGGCTCATCGATTAAACGCTGCTGGCGCCAGTAGTTTACCCCATATATGCCTGAAACGGTAAGCACCAGCGCAAGCAATACAATGGGCCATCTTAAATTAATTTTCAACTCAACCACCGCTTTTCAGTTTACATAATATATTTACATAATATATTATAACAAATAATTAAGCCTATGGGAATTAAAAAACCCTTCTCGTAAGAAGGGTTTTTTAGGAATTAGCGCTGATCGGGTTTTATTAGTGCGGAACGGGGATTACTTCCCATCTAGATTACTTCCCAGCAAATCAAACGTTCCCACTCCACTAATTTTTACTGGTAAAAAATCTCCCGGATGAACTCTTGATACTCCGGTTATTACAACCTTTCCATCAACCTCAGGGGCCTGAGAAACCAGCCTTCCGTAAGCGTTATTCCTTTCGGGGTGAGGGAAATCAACCATGACCTCTACCCTTTTTCCCAGTAAGCTCCTGTTAAATTCCCTGGAAATATCTTTCTGTTGTTCCAGAAGTTTTTCCAACCGTTGATTGATTACTTCAGTTTTAACCCGGTGTCCCTGTTTAAAAGCCCGCGTTCCCCTTTCGGGTGAAAAAGGAAATATTCCGAGTCTCTCGAAAGGATACTCTTTTAAAAAATTAAGGAGCTCATTAAATTCCCTCTCCCCCTCACCTGGATAACCGGTCATTACCGTTGTCCGCAAGGTGACATCCGGTATCAGATCACGTATGTCATTATAAAGGGAGACAATCTTTTCTTTACCCGACATCCTTCCCATCCGTCGGAGAATCTTATCGCTGATATGTTGGATAGGAAGATCAATGTATTTACAAATCCTGGGTTCCTCTTTAATAGTATTTAATAAATCTTTCGTTACCCGCGCCGGATGAGCATACAGGAGCCTGATCCAGTAAATGCCCTTTACAGCAGACAGGCGCTTTAATAATTCAACGATCATACCTTTTCCGTAGTAATCCAGTCCATAAGCGGTGGTATCCTGGGCAATCAAGCAAATTTCCCTGGTTCCCAGCTTTTGAACTGCCTTAACCTCATCCAGGATATCTCCCATCGACCTGCTGCGCAACCTGCCCCTCAAAGACGGGATCAAACAATATGAACATCTATTATTACACCCTTCAGCAATTTTAATATAGACGCTATGAGGAGAGCCACTTAAAAAGCGCCTTTTAACACGCTCAACCTCCTTGATGTCAGCCCGGGGAGAAACCATCCTTTCCAAGAGATCGGGGATAGCATGGTAATTGTCAATAGTCACAGCTAAATCTATTTCAGGAACAAGCTTTTTTATCTGGGCTTCATTGTAATACTGGGCCAGGCACCCAATGACCGCGATCTTTTTCAGTTGGCTTTTTGGGTTTTTTTTAACCAGTGCAACCTCCTTAAGGGTCTTTAGCGCTTCCGAACGCGCCTCTTTCAAAAAAGCACATGTATTGATAATGGCAAAGGAGGCCTTCTTGATATCCTGTTTCAACTGAAAGCCAGCACTTTGAAGGCTTCCTATAATCTCCTCCGAATCTACCAAATTTTTTGCGCAACCCAAGGAGATAAAAGCAAAAGTTTTTTTGAGCATTTTACTTGGCTATTATCCTCCAAAATGGAATATTAATCTTGCATCAATTTTCTTTCCTGATAATAATATTAATGGGATTGCCTACACCTGCCAGGCCTTCAAGTTCAATACCGTTCACCCTGATATCCACCGCCGCAGGATAACCCAGGCGTATGCGGGTTTCCAGGGCATCACCCAGTTGTCTGCTGTCACCGTTTGCGTAATTAGCCTCCTCAACAAGAGTACCTTCCTGTTCTATCCTGACCCAGCATCTCCCGGAAAAATTCATGATAATCTGCTTTTGTTCCACTCCGCTTAACAGGTAAACCGTCTCATTGCTATCGGAATTAACGATAGTTATCTTCGGTTCCCAGAGGGGGGCTTCTTCTGACACAACAAAACCGTTATTTTCCTTCATACCGTTATTTTCTTTCATACCGTTTTCTTCTGGAGCAGGCTCACCGGTATATGGTGGCCCGGTATTTTCGCCCGGTGGCTGTTGAAAAAAATACCAGAGGCTTCCCCCAACAACAATCACCAGTAAAAAAATCCAGATTAAAGCGGCCAGCGGCAGGGGTTTTCTCCTATTCCTGAAAACCACCGGTTTATGATCTTCTTTCAACTCCTGTTTTTTTTGCTTTTTTCCATCTCTTTTTCCGTTTTCTATAGTTTTTTTCTTTTTAAGCAATAGCTCATAACCGGAGATAATTTCCCTGGGATTGAGTCCTACCACTTCTGCATAATTTTTTAACGCACCTCTAAGATACACCTCTCCGGAAAAGCAAGAAAAATTCCCTTCCTCCAGGGAACTGAGGTGCCTTTTGGGAATTTTTGTCGCGTTGCTTATTTCATCCAGGCTAATTCCTTTTTCTTCGCGGGCACTTTTTAAAAAATCACCTATTTCTTTCAAGATTTCCCCCCTTTCTTCCAAAAATATTAAAAATGCTTACTCATCGTTATCCGATTTGTTTACTATATCTTTTAAAAGTACAGCAGCCTGTTCCATATTCATTAATACTTTTCGGGGTTTACTACCTTCAAATTTTCCCACTACACCCAACCGTTCCAAATCATCCACAAGTCTCGCCGCCCTAGCATAGCCGACTCTGAACCTTCTTTGAATCAGGGATATAGAAGCATGTCCCGTCTGTAAAACAAGTTCCACCGCTTCAGGTAACAGGGGATCATTTTTTTCTTCCTTAATATTTACTTCGCTAACCTCTTCTGTAAAAAATGATTGCTGATAGAGGGGGCTTTCCTGTTGCCTGATATATTCCACTAATTTGATAATATCCCTTTCACTTATGTATGCTCCCTGAACCCGCAGGGGCTTATGAACACCAATAGGGTAATAGAGCATATCGCCCCTTCCCAGAAGCTTTTCAGCCCCTCCCAGGTCCAAGATCGTCCGTGAATCTATCTGGGAGGACACTGCAAAGGCAATGCGTGATGTGATATTGGCTTTTATCAATCCGGTGATAATATCAACAGAGGGCCGCTGGGTTGCAATTACCAGATGTATCCCCGCGGCTCTGGACATCTGGGATAACCTTACAATGGAATCTTCAACCTCGGCCGGAGCCACCATCATCAAATCGGCCAGTTCATCGATAACAACAACTATATAAGGCAGAAGTTCCTCAGCCCTGCAATCTTCAGGAATAGAGCTGTTTTCTCTTTTAACACTACTTCTGAGCAGTTCATTGTAACGGCTTATATCGCGAACACCCTGCCGGGCAAAAAGGTCATATCTTCTCTCCATTTCCTTTACCATACTGCGTAGGGCCATGGATGCTTTTTTGGGTTCTGTAATTACCGGCGAAATTAAATGCGGAATGCCGTTATATATACTAAGCTCTACCAGTTTGGGATCAATAAGCAATAATTTTACTTCCCAGGGGGTCGCTTTAAAAAGAATACTGGAAATAAGCGCATTTATACACACACTTTTACCCGAACCTGTTGAACCGGCAATTAAAAGATGCGGCATTTTTAGAAGGTCGGCAAAAACGGCAGAGCCGGCGATATCCTTTCCCAGACCAACGGTTAGCGGAGAAGCGGAACTATAAAAAAAAGGATCTTCCAGCACATCTCTAAGATAAACAAGCGAAATAATTTTATTGGGAACCTCAATTCCAATTGCTGCTTTGCCGGGTATTGGTGCCTCAATGCGTACATCGGGAGCCGCCAGATTTAAAGCAAGGTCGTCACTAAGGCTGAGTATCTTACTCACTTTTACCCCGGTCTCAGGCTGTATCTCAAAACGTGTAACCGCCGGACCTGCTTGAATCTCTTTTATTTTTACGTTTACACCAAAACTATCAAAAGTACTCTCTAAAGATTTCGCCCTCTCCTGAATTACTTTCTGCTGCTGATAATCGCGCAGCTTGTTTACTTTTACCAAAAGGTTCAGGGGAGGTATCTTATAATCTTCCAGCGTTTTATTTTCCCCGATAAGGTTATTCAGGGAACCGTTTGCTTCAACGCCTTCAGCCGGAACGTCTTCGGATAATACTTCTTCCGCTGTGAGTATTGTTTGCTGTATTGCCTCATTATTGAAGTTATTATATTTTTTTTCCAAAAATCCTCCTGCATTTTCTTCTTTCTCTTCAACTGAGGGGATCGTTACATAGTCATCATATTTCTTTACCGGGTATTTTTTACTGGAAGAAGAGCCGGCGATTTTTTCTCCCTGGGGGAAAAATCCAATAATATTTTTACCCAAACGGCCAGAAAAAGAAAGGATAACACTGCTGTACTTAAAAAAGCCGGAAAAAATTTCTACTATAGAGCTATTGGTGATCAGCAGCAAGGCAAGTATACCAAGAGCAACAATTATAATATAACTGCCTATATCCTTAAATAAGAAAAAAAGAATTACGGTTAATACGGCCCCCAGTAGTCCTCCACCCTGTTGTTGCAGACCAAGATAAATCATGGAGGTATAAATATTCCCTTTGGCAAGGGCTGCCAGTTCTTCTAAAGACAATGTTAAATGCAATGTAATCGTCAAGAGCAAAAAAAGAATAGCCAGTCCCAAAAAACGGTATTGAATATTTTCAATTTCCAGCGGCCAGAGGCGGGTTAGAGCAATGGCAGCAAATAAGAATGGAAGCGCAAGTGCCGCATCCCCTAATAAAGTTCTCAAGATATTATTTAGTAAAAGGCCAAGATAGCCGGTTTGTGCAGTAAATTGTATCCCGGCAAATAGAAAGACTGCCAAAGCCATCATAATTACCGACGTAATCTGCCTATTTATGAATTCGTTCTTAAAAGGAAATGTTTTTTTCAGTTTTTTTTGATTTACTTTTTTTTTCGAGGCCATAAATTGCTTCTATCCTATCTAAATAGATTTTCAGACATACTCTCGTATTAAAATTTCGACATTTTTTCAGTAATCCCTTTAACTGCAGCTGCTAAATTCTTTATGAGCCGGCAAATAAAAGGGTTAAAATGCCTGCAAGCCAGCAATAATAAGCCAGGTAATAGAATTTTTCTTTCATTAGCAGCTTAATAAAAACATTAATAGCAAAAATCCCGGATAAAAAAGCTGTTAATGCTCCCCAAAAAGTGTAGGATAAAAAACCGTTCACCAAATCACCACTTTTGTACAAGTCCATTAGTTCCAAAAACGATGCCCCGGCGATAGCAGGCAGCGCAAGCAAAAAAGAAAACCGGATCGCTTCCTCTCTCTTTAATCCCCTCCAGAGGGCGCCCAGAATCGTAGAACCGGACCTGGTTATGCCGGGGATAATGGCTATTCCTTGAAACACACCGACAAGCACTGCATCCCAGGGGCTCATTTCTTTAATTCCTTTGTTTCCAACATTAATTTTCTGTATTGCGATTATTATAAATCCGGTTATCAGCAGCATCAAACCTGCGATAAGGGGCTTGTCAAATATTTCACGAAAAAAAGAACTAAAAAATAACCCCATAAGGCCTGTCGGTATCGTTCCGATAATTAATAATATCAAAAGCTTTTTTTCTTCCATTTGATCAGTGAAATGCGTTAACAGGTGATAAAGGTCCTTCCGAAATACCCAGACGATAGACAATAAGGTCCCAAAATGAACCATCACTTCAAAAGTAACCCCCGGTAATGTTATACCCAGAAAATGCTGGGCTACAACCAGGTGGCCTGAACTGCTGACAGGTAAAAATTCAGTAAGTCCCTGCAATAAACCAAGTAAGATCGCCTCCAAAGCTCCCATTTAAAATACCTCCAGCGTTTATTATTGCCAAAATTTAATAGAACTTATCTCTTTGTGTTCCTGTTATTATATATTCCAACAAAGAGGCGTATTTGTCAACAAGAGGAAGAAACACAATTACACCCACCAGGTTATACAGAGCATGTGCATTGGCAACTTGCCGTGCAAAATCATCTGCTGTGATGCTGATAAACCATAGGAAATACTGCCAAAAAGGCAATACAATCACCAGGGAGGCCATGTTAAAAAAAAGGTGGCCCCAGGCTACCTGCCTCGCGGGTAAAATAGTGCCATAGGAGGCAAGCATTGATGTTGTACATGTCCCCAGATCAGCTCCGAGGATTATAGCCAGAGCTTCCGGCAGGGTTAACAAATTTTCTCTGCATAGCACTACAACCATACCAATTGTAACACTGCTGCTCTGCAAAATTGCTGCCACAAGCGCTCCGGTGATTATGCCTTTCCATGGAGCCCCTTTGCTGAATATATACAGCTTTTGATAAAACATAGTAGCGGATAACGGCTCCATGGCAAGAATCATAAGCTCAATTCCACTTAAAACCACCGCTATGCCCAATAGCACCTTGCCCCCAAAATTTCTCCTCAAAACAAGCTCCAAGAAGTAAGCAGACACTCCGGCGATAATAAGGGGGAAAATCAAATTTCCGGCTTCCAGCGAAAAAAACTGTGAGGTAACGGTCGTTCCCAGGTTTGCACCGAGAACTATAGCAAGTCCCTGTGTTAAACTTAAAACCCCCCCGTTGATAAAACCAACGACCATCACAGTAACGATACTGCTGCTTTGTAAAAAAACTGTGGCAATTACACCCAGTAAGAAACCTTTGAACGGTGTGGAAGTATAAGTTTTTAGCAGATCGTGAAGCATCCCTCCTGTAATCTGGCGCAGGCTAATACTTACACTTCTAATACCTCCCAGAAGCAGGGCAATTGCCAGGATAAATTTGGCGGCAGCAGTAATAACGATCAATGTTAACCTCCTCTTTTGATTTTATTAAAGAAGAGGATAAATAGAACATAATTATTCCATAAAAAAGGACAGCCGGCATCTGATAATAAAAGTCTTTTTGGGGAAAATTATAGTGCGAAAGGAGCGATAACTTTGAAGATATTCGACTCTGAGTACTGCTCACATACTGTAGAACCGGAAATCGATAATCCGGAGCAACCTGCGGAGGGACAGGAAAACGAACCTTCAAGTAAAACAATTACCCAATTAGGTCAGCTTGCTCTGCCAAAGCCGGATAATGATATATTTACCTTAACGATCATCGGACAGATAGAAGGGCATATGGTACTACCTCCTCAAAATAAAACGACAAAATATGAGCATGTTATACCCCAGCTGGTGGCGGTAGAGCAAAATCCAAAAATTGAAGGAGCTTTAATTATCCTCAACACGGTAGGCGGTGACGTGGAAGCGGGGTTGGCCATCGCCGAGATGATCAACACTCTCTCCAAACCTACCGTTTCACTGGTTTTAGGAGGAGGGCATTCTATCGGCGTAGTAATTTCCTGCGGTTGCAATTACTCATTTATCGCCGAAACTGCCACCATGACCATTCACCCAATCAGATTAACGGGCTTGATTGTTGGAGTAAGCCAGGTATTTGAATACCTGGACAAAATGCAGGAAAGAATAATCGATTTTGTTTCCAGTCATTCCAGAGTATCAAAAGAAAAATTTAAGGAATTGATGTTTAATACCGGACAGCTTGGAAGGGATATCGGGACGGTGCTGGTTGGCCATGAAGCGGTAGATATTGGATTGATTAACGAGGTGGGAGGGCTTTCAAAAGCTGTAAATAAACTTAGAGAAATGATCAACAAGAAAAAAGAAGGAGATAAGCAATATCATGATACTCTACACGCCGGTACCGCCGGAGATCGTGATGAAGGGCAGTGAAGGGCATAAGCCGGTCTATTTCCAGATACCTTTCAGCAGGGGATTTATTGAGGTAGAAATAACATCAGGTAACAGCGCGAAAATAGTCCGCTTAAATAGCAGTGATCTAAACGACTATCTTCATCCGGCCTTCCAACCGGGAAAAGAAATCAGGCTGAAATGGGATATTGAGCAGTAGTTTCTCCCAGCGTTATATACCATTGGCGTAGTTTTGAAGATCCTGGGGTGTATCAATATCCACAAGTATTCCAGGAAATACAGTATCTACACGGCATTTTTCCCTGTCCGGAATAGAGGAGATAATCTGCCTTCCGCCTTCATCCCCTTCCAGCCCCATAAGCTGCCCCCAGGTGCGCCGGTCAAAGAGTACCGGATTGCCCCGTTTGCCCTTATACGAAGGGAACGTAAGCAAATTAAGGCGGGAAGTATATTCCTTTATGAGTAAATTATACACTTCAGGAGGTATAAAGGGCTGATCGGCCAGCGTAAAGAGAATGCCCTGTGCCAGAGGATGAGAAGCGGCAATGCCGGTTTTCAAAGACGAAGCGATTCCCTCAAGGTGATTATTATTGATCACTACCTTAATTCTCGGATCATTTAAAATTTCCAGGGTATGCTGCGAAAAGCTAAATCCGGGCCTGATAACCAGAACCACTTCATCTACCTGTGATTTAAGGACATTTTTTAAAGAAAGATCCAGGAGCGTCTGATCATTTATTTTCAAAGAAAGCTTATTAGCCCCCATTCGGCAGGAAGAACCCGCGGCAAGAACAACACAGGTAATAAAAGGCCTGGAAAAGCGGCCGGTCAGGTCAAAGATATACTTAACTGCAGCCTCTTCCTTAAGAGAAGTAAATAATATTCGATCAAGGGCGGGTTCCCCAAATAAAGTGCCGGTTAGAGCACTTTCAATGATTATCTCAGGCATTTCCTTGTCCCGGAAAAGATCCACCTTATTTACAACGGGAATAATGCGCGCGGCCGGCGACATATCACTGCCCAGTTCGATCATGTATTTTAAATACCGGAGCAGGTGTTCTCCAGTAAGCCGCTCCCCGGGTGCCGATCCCGTTATCTTTAAGAGCAGTTCCGGCCTATGGACAAACCTTGAATCCGGAAACAGCCCCAGCGCATCCAGACCCAGAAGGGAAATGATGAGCGTTGAAACCGAAGGCAAAACAGGTTCATAAGGGGCGTAGCCTTTTACCGGTTTTCCTGCAGCGCCATCAGCTTCAACAAGAATATAGGAGGCTGCCCCGCAAGAGTATATCTCCTCAACCCATGATGGATCGATCCCTGTTAGCTTGTTATCCGGTAAAAGAGAACTGCCGAGCGCTACCAGATCATTTGTAAGGAGTTCCCGCCGCAATTCCACCAGAGCTTCCCTCAATTCGGAGCAGATAACACAAGGTATCTTACCGGGCTTATAAATCTTGGTCGTTGTCGTCAAGATTACTTTCTTCTTTAATCCTGACAATTCGCGGGAAAGGCGGTAAAGCAGCGAGGTTTTACCGCCTGCTCCATATACTGCTACTATTTCTCTTTCTCCAAGCTGCAAACTGTCTACCAGGCTTAACGGGTCCATTTTTCTCCTCTATGAATAAAATGCTTTTCAAATATTATTTCCAATGATTCTTGAGCTTCACGCCGAAATTGGGTATATGTCTCTGCAAGGTCTTCTCCTTTTTCAGTTAGAACGGACCCGCCGCCTGAATGCCCCCCTGCCTTTTTATAAAGCAGTGTAAAACCCAGTTTGGACTCTAAATCATCGATAAGTTTCCACGCCTGGCTGTAGGACATATTCATCTCCGTGGCAGCCATACGTAAAGAACCGGTATGCTTAACTCTCTGCAAAATTTCACAGGGGCCGTCACCGAACACTTTTTGGCCGTTATTCTCTACCCAGATTTTACAGTTCAGGGTTAAAACCATTAAAATCCTCCTGTTCTCGAAATAAAAAACGAAGGTTCTCTCTTTCCATATGTTTGCCGATTGTTTACCAAATGTTTACGATCAGATTTCCATAATTATCGGCAAAATCATCGGCTTTCTGCCGGTCTTCTCCCAGAGCAGCTTACCTACCGAATCTTTAATAGTATTTTTAATAGTAGGCCAATCGCTTATTTTCTTTTGCAATAATGAATCCAGAACAAGGGATACATTTTCTTTAGCTTCTTCCAACAACTCCTCGGATTCTTTTACATAGACAAATCCCCTGGATACAATATCCGGACCGGATACTATCCGTTTCTCCTTTGTATCGATAATCATAACCACAATAAAAATACCGTCTTTGGATAGAACCTTCCTGTCCCTTAACACGATATTCCCCACATCACCGACACCGAGTCCGTCTACATAGATCCCCCCTGCCTGAACAGTTGTTGCCACTCTCCCCGAGGAGGATGAAAATTCCATGACGGCACCATTTTCTACGATAAAAATATTTTCTTTATCCATCCCGAGGCTTTGCGCCAGATCGGCATGATGAATCAGATGACGGAATTCCCCATGAACCGGTATTAAATAACGGGGACGAAGTAAATTAAGCATTAGTTTTAACTCTTCCTGGCTGGCATGGCCGGAAACGTGGATACCCGAGACGGCCTCATATACTACCTGGGCACCTCTCCGGAAAAGATTATCTATCGTCCTGGAAACCAATTTTTCATTGCCAGGTATAGGAGTAGCAGCAATTACTACTGTATCCTGGGGTATGATTTCCAGTTTTCTATGATTCGCGTTAGCCAGCCTCGCAAGAGCAGACATCGGTTCTCCCTGGGTACCCGTAGTCAATATCGCTATCTGCCTCTTTGGTACCTTGTTAACCTCATCGATATCTATAAGCATGCCTCTTGGAATGTTGAGATAGCCAAGCTTTTGTGCAATTTCTACAACATTAACCATGCTCCAACCATCTACAACAAGTTTTCTTCCGGAAAAATTGGCAGCGTTTACAATCTGTTGAATACGATGGACATTGGAGGCAAAAGTAACGACAATTATTCTTCCTTCAGCAGAGCTGAAGATATCAATTAATTTTTCACCTAATTCCCTTTCTGAACGGGTATAACCCGGACGCTCGGCATTGGTACTATCCGATAATGCGACCAGTACACCTTCTTTACCGATTTCAGCAAGGGTATGGAAATCAGTTATTTTCCCCTGTACCGGAGTATGATCAAACTTAAAATCACTCGTATACACTACATTGCCCACAGGAGTGTTTAATACAATGCCAACGGAATCCGGAATACTGTGATTTGTAGTAAAAAAGCTCACTTTTATCCGGCCGGTTTCAATTACATCACCGGGCTTAATTTCGATTAATGTCGTATTATGAAGCAACCCGAACTCTTCCAATTTAATTCTCAATAAACCCAGCGTAAGCTTTGTTCCATAAACCGGAACGTTAATCTTTGGTAAAATATAAGGTAATCCTCCGATATGATCCTCATGACCATGCGAAAGGAATATAGCTTTAACCTTATTTTTATTTTCGATCAGATAAGTAATATCCGGTATTACTATATCAACCCCCAGCATCTCTTCTTCCGGAAACATCAGGCCGGCGTCCAGAATTACAATATCCTGGTCGTAATTAATGGCAAACATATTTTTCCCTATTTCGCCTATACCGCCAAGTGGAATAATGAAAAGTTTGTCTGCCTCTTTTTTTTGTTTTTCTTTGTTTCGCAAAAAAAAATAGCACCTCTCTTTCAAACCATATTTTCCGTTCCTTTAAAATTATTATTATTATACTTTAAATAATTAGTAAGAGCAAATTAAAAAATGCCCCTTTAAAAGGAGCATTAAAGAAAGAACGGGATATTACTTTCATACAATTCCATAGTTTTTCAGCAAGTCAAGCAAATCCGCTGCCATTTCCTCCGGCATATCGCTTAGCGGCAATCTGGTCCTTCCCGCATCGATACCGGCCATATTGAGAGCAGCCTTTACCGGAATTGGATTGGCCATAACAAACAAAGCCTTAAACAAAGGCATTAAAAACTGGTGTTTTTTTACTGCTTCCTCAATCTTCCCTTCAAAAAAAGCATCAATCATTGCTTTCATCTCCAATCCAACAAGATGAGAAGCAACGCTGACCACTCCTTTTCCGCCGACACTTAAAACAGGAAGAGTCAGGGAATCGTCACCGCTGTATACGTCAAAACCTTCGGGAGCTTCCCTGCAGATATATGTAATCTGTTCCAGATTACCGCTGGCTTCTTTTACGGCAACAATATTATCAATCTCCGCCAATTTCAAGGTTGTTGCCGCTGAAAGATTAACTGCTGTTCTACCGGGAACATTATATAACATTATCGGTAGCGATACAGCATTGGCTACACTTTTAAAATGTAAGTAGAGACCTTCCTGAGGCGGCTTATTATAATAGGGAACAACCAGCATCAGCCCATCTACGCCTATTTCCTCAGCTTTTTTGCTAGTTTCAATTGTCGCCAGGGTTGAATTGCAACCGGTACCGGCAATGATTTTGGTCTTCCCCTTGACTGCCCTCACCACGGTATCATAAATACGAAATTTTTCTTCATTTGAAAGAGCGGGGGATTCCCCGGTTGTACCCGTAATAACCAGACCATCAGAACCCCGGTCTGCCAGGTGTTTTGCCAGCTCAGCAACTTGCTCGTAGTTTACACGCTGTTGCCTGTCAAAAGGAGTAATCATAGCTGTAAGCAAAGAACCAAACGTATTCTGCATGGGCTAATACCTCCATCCCATATTTCTTAGCCATTATATCAGAATAAAAAGTGATGATCAATTACCACAATATTTATTTTGCTCTATGAATTTTTCTTCCTTTAAGGAGGATGAGGGGATGCAAACCAGAAGGGGCTGAACCTGTTCTTTTTTAAGCGCTTTTTCAATGGTGAGCGGCAGCAGATCCATTTGAGAAACAAGCGAATTAGGTTTTCCTACGGGGTCATCCTGTCCGAAAGGTACCATAAAAATATTTTTTGTAGCCAGCAAGATCCCGATGTTTTTAGCATTTATTCCCAGGCCGTCATTTGTAGCTATGCTCAGTACTACTGGCCGCTGGTTTCTTAGCTGTGCTTTTGCCGCCATCAATACGGCGGTATCGCTTATTCCGTTAGCGAGCTTGGCAAGGGTATTGCCCGTGCAGGGGGCTATGACAATTACATCAAAAAGTTTCTGAGGTCCAATCGGTTCCGCGTCGACAATTTCTTCAATAATAGTATTTCCGGTAATTGCCTCTACCCTTTCTTTTAGCATCTTTGCCTCTCCATAACGAGTACTCGTATTCCGGACGGCAGGAGATATTATTGGATAAATTAATGCCCCTGCCGATTGCAGGTTTTCCAACTGAACGAACATTTTATCCATTGTGCAATGTGAACCGGTTATCGCCAGGCCTATTTTAATCCCTTGAAGGCTCATGCTTATCACCTCTTTTCAATGAGGAGACGATTATGTCCGGGTAAACCTTACATAAAATATTTGCTGCTGTTTTCGGTGCAACCTTCCCCGGTAAACCCGGCAGGGAGATTGCCTGGATATGCAATCTTTCAGCTGCTGCAAAATCAACCCCCCCCGGAGAAGTAGCGATATCCAAAATTAGAGTGCTTTTTTTAACGCGGTAAAGAACTTCAGCATCCAAAACAAGGGCAGGAATAGTATTAAATATTATATCGAATTTTCCGATTTCCTCCGCCAAAGAATTCAGTGGTAAAGGCTTCATCTTGTAGGCTTCAATCCAGGAAAGCACTTTTTTTCTCCGGACTGCAACAGTTACTTCGGCTCCCAGGGCTTTTAAGGTATGGGCTAATATTGAACCACAGCGTCCATAGCCAAGAACCAGAACATTGCTGTTATGGATTGTACTCTCTGTATTTTCCATGGCAACCTGTATCGCACCCTCGGCAGTCGGTATGGCACCGGGGACCGATATTTCATCCATTTCCCTTGTTTCGCAAACCAGTATATTATTTTGGATTAATATTTCTTTTAACGCAGGCCAGATATGACCGGCAATTAATAATGTTCTTGGATTAATAGCCCGTAAAATATTCTGCTCATTTAGATAGACTTTTTCTTTTGCATAAGGGGTATATATCTCTCCATTCGCATCAATGCCCATAAGTGGTGTTATAATTACTTGCGAAAGCTTGATTGATGCGATCAAATTATCACTAACAGAGATATTTTCTAAATGCGGGTACTTTTCAAACCCGTATAAGTGAACATTGGCCCCAATTTTTTTCAAATGAAGGTAGAGCTCTACTTCCCTTCTATCCCCGCCTATTATCAGAATATTCAGCCCTAAGAGGATAACGTCCAATTACTTGCACCTCCTTTATAATGGATCTCCTCATTTTTTATTATCATATGAGGTTGCAGATAATTATGTGAACGGGCTAAAGAAAAACGCGCCAATTTTAATGGCACGTTTTATTAGCAGCGCTACCTGCCCTGCAATTCTTCAAAAAGATCACCAAGGACGAACCCAATTATGCTTGGGTTAACCGGTAAATTTTCTTATGCATTAGTGGAACTCTACGTCTTCTGCACCATTATTTTCTAAAATAGAAGCAATTTCCGAAACCTCATCATCATTTGCCTTAAGAGTAACCAGGATATCTCCTTTTTTTACTCTCTCTTCAAAATAACGGCCCCTTTCTTCAGGAATGCCAAAATCTACGAGGCCGCCGGCAAGGCCGCCACCCACAACGCCGGTGAGAAAAGCCGCCAAAGGACCGGCTGCAATGATCGGACCTACACCGGGAATAAGCAAAGCCCCTGCACCGGCAAGCAGTCCGGCAATACCGCCGAGCGCACTACCTGTAAACATCCCTTCGCTCAGATTTTGATCTTCCATTGTTAAGCGTTGTTCGGATTCTAAATTTCCCCTGTTTCCCTGTCCTTTATTATCTTTTGCAACCAGAGAAATTTCCCTTTCATCAAAACCATTTCTTTTTAGCTCATCAATCGCTTCTCTGGCGTGGTTTTCGCTGCGGAAAACGCCAATTACAGCTTTTGCCATAATCATAACCTCCTCATTATAATTGTCACTGCAATAATTATATTATTTCCAAGGCGTTTTCTTCTATGCATCCCCTATGCTATGCAGGGAACAAGGCCTTTTTAACCGTGTAACCGGTTAGAATTTCCCGCTGTGGCCAAAGCCTCCGTCGCCTCTTTGTGAAGGGGGCAAATTTTCAACTGCAATTATATTTACCCTGGTCAATTCATTAACAACCAGCTGTGCTATACGTTCACCTCTTTGAATAAGATATTCTTCCCTGCCAAGGTTGATTAATATTACCTGAATTTCACCCCTGTAATCGGCGTCAATAGTACCCGGTGCATTTAATATGGTCAGACCGTATTTTAAGGCCAGCCCGCTTCTGGGCCTGATTTGTCCTTCATATCCCGGTGGTAACGCCATGGCTATTCCGGTCGGAATTAGCTTGAACTCACCCGGGCCAATCAAGACATCCTTTTCCACTGCCGCGTGAAGATCCAGCCCCGAAGCTTCTTCGCTTGCATATGCGGGCAGCGGAAGATCTTTTGCGTGCTCCAATTTTTTAAACAAGATCTTTATTTCTTTCAACGGTTTCACCTTCCCGATCCAACATGTTAAACCTTTATATTAGGCTTTTTACTATTTAGTACTCTATTCAGTTTATTGCTTTTTGTCAATACAAACAGCAAATCACAGTCCGGAGATCCCTGTTGTAACTATTTACCGGGCTATTGAATAAATTAGACTGCTAGATAATCTAATAGGAGGGGCAAAAGATGATCTTTGATATTACAATTTTACCCGGGTTTGATAAGAATGGATGCAAAGAACAGTATACATACATTAAATTAAAAGCAGGAGATACTGTTTCAATTGTCGGGCCGACAGGAAGCGGAAAAACGGCCCTTATTTCCGATATTGAATTGCTGGCGCAGGGTGATACGTCCACAAAACGGCGAATTTTTGTTAATGGAGAGGTGCCTTCGGATGAAATCAGGTTCAACCCTGCCATGAAACCTATAGTTATGATAACACAGAATACGAAATGTTTTGCGGATTTAACAACCGAAGAGTTTTTACAGATCCATGCACGGGCACGAAAGATTTATGATAAGCAGGTGATCCAAAAAACTATTGATCTGGCGAACAATTTCACCGGTGAAAAGATAAAAAAAGATACCAGAGTTACTGTGCTTTCCGGAGGGCAAACCAGATCCCTCTTAATAGCTGATGCCATTATGGTGGGTGCATCCCCGATTATTTTGCTGGACGAGATTGAAAATGCCGGTATTTTTAAACAGGAAGTGGTAAATCTCATTCATAAAGCCGGCAAGATGGTTGTTTTTGTTACCCATGATCCCGTAATCGCTTTACTTACAAAAACACGGATCATTATGGAAAACGGCGCTGTCAAAAAAGTCTTGTACCAGAATGAACCTGAGATAAGGGCCGCCCAGAGCCTTTTGGAATTGGATAAGAAAATTGGCACAATCAGGGAAGAACTAAGAGCGGGAAAATCAATAACATTTGATCTTCCCGCCGTTAATTATGCCTGACGATAGGATGGTGAACTATAAATGAAACTGGTCATTATTGCCGGCCCCCCATCAGCCGGCAAAACATCTCTTGCCAAACAGATCGTAAAAAGGTTTAAAGATGAATTGACCATAGCTTTCTTAAAAATTGATGTTGTAAAAGCATTTGAGGATCTGGAACTAAAAAAAGAATTTGGCATTCTAACCAAAAAATTTTATTCAGGAGACCTGTGTCCGGATCACGCCGGAGTGATGGTGCTGGGAGACGCTGTTGAATGGGGGCAGAAAAACGCTGCCGAGCTTTTAATTGTCGAAAGTGCCGGCTTGTGCTTGCGCTGTTCACCGTATTTAAATCAGGGGCTGGGAATTATCGTCCTCAGTTCCATTTCAGGCATCCATGCTCCCGAAAAAATGGGTGCTATGGTTAGCCTGGCTGATATTGCCGTTATCACCAAGATAGATCTCGTAAGTCAGGCAGAAAGGGAAGTGCTGATCCAAAAAATCAAAGAAGTACATACTAGAATCATTCTTATGGAAACAAATGCGCTGCAAGGCAATTCTCTAAACCGTTTATATGACCTGATTATAAAATCCCGTGATATCGACCGTGATAAACTGATGCTTAAGGGGAATCCGCCTCTGGGCACCTGCACTATTTGCGTGGGGAAGAAGGAAGTAGGCTGGAAACATCATTTTGGCGTTGTGCAAAAGCTGGACGGCCAGATCGCTGAATATCTTTACCGGGGTGAATAAAAGTGTACAAAAAAAAATACTGGCTGCCTCCAGGCAAAAACTGCGGGCTCTGTGGTGAAAAAAATTGTAAAAACTTTGTACGTATGGCAGGCGAAGGGAAGAAGGACTATACGGATTGTCCCTATTTCTATGACCCGTTATTAAGTGAAGGGCCGGATCACGATTTCATCATGGACGCCGAATATCCTGAAAAGGACATCCTGGGGAATCCTTATGATTTTATCCTTGAACCTTTACCGGGGGAAATATCCGCCCGCAAAATTGTCCTCCCCTTCAGAGGAGATATAGTAGAAAAAATGAAGATAAGCGAAGGGGATTATGTTACAGGCCGGCCTATGGGGGCAGGGTGTCCCATCCCCCATGTGTTAAAGGTTATTAAAGCTGAAAACGTTACCGGCTTGCTCTACACCTGGGTTGTGGGTCCAAAGTATTCCCGGGAATATGAATGCAAGGATGTTGTTGCTTATCATATGATCGGTTTTGAGGGGATCGCTGCCCGGATAAAGAAAGAGCCTTCCTTCGGTTGCCGGTCAATTTTTCTGCCGGGTTTTTGCATGATGTCAATTAACCATACCGGTATAGTTAACATGTTATTACAAAAAAGCTATGGGCTGCATGTGCGTATTGAAAATATCATCCTTTTAGCATCGAAGGAATAACAGGCAACAACTGTTTCTGGTTGTTCCAAGAAGCGCGGGCAACAGAATCCGAGATAATACTACAGTGAAGCAAATTGCGGCCGGGTTTTTAGCATTATTTTTTTGGCAGATCATTCCCATATTTCCACTACAAGGCGATACCCCCAATCCGCTGCTTTAACCTTGATAAAACGGTCTTTGTTGTTTCGAAATTTAAAGTCGAGGTGATACGATACCGTAGCATCCATACCTCTGGGGACATAACCAACCGGTCTGCTGTGGGGATGGCGTTCAACTATCTCCAGGCCGGCATTTTTTACAGCATTATATAATGTAGTTGCAACCTGACAGATCCCTCCCCCGTAACCGGGAACGATAGAACCTCCGACAATAATAGGGGCCAGGCGATAATCTCTCTTATCGCTCTTTCTGGGCGTTGTTGTCTTGTTAAATGAAAATACCTCTCCCGGGGCAACCAGAGTATTGTTAATAAGGTATGCTGCCAGTCTAATATTTTCTCCCCTGTTGCCTCCGCCGAAACCAGTCATAAAAGAACCTATTCTCTTGTTGATTTTATTGTAAACATCTGCGGTAATTTCCGGATCAAGTTCGATATACACGGGGTCAAGATTGGTAAAGGGATCCGCTTCCATAATCATCTTTACTGTTGCCTGAATGTCAATCTTTTTACCATAGACCTCCGGAAGGATCACGCCGGTAGAAGAATCCAGATAAGCGTTTCGGGGGCGAACAAAATTATCCCGGCTCAGGGAGAGAACGTAATCGATTACTTCATGTTCCAACATTTTTTCCAACAAAGTATCTCCAAGATACACTCCCCGGGAAACACCGTACTTCTGGCGATTATAGTTATCTCTAATATTAAAAGCCAAACAGCCGGTCATGACTAATACAGCAATTAAGGAAAACGTGGTACCCTTAATGCTGAAAAGAATTATTTTTTTCATTTGAATTCCGTCCGGTTATAGTTTGGATCTAGTAATTTTTCGATACTCACAATCTGGAATCCCTGATCTTTGATCAGGGGGATGGTCTCCCTTAAAAAAATTACAGTATCTTCTGTAGGGTGCATCAGCACAATAGCTCCTCCATGAAGGTTCTCCAGCACCCTGGATTTCATCGCCTGGACTCCTGGCAACATCCAATCGATTGTGTCGATCGACCATAAAACGGTGCGCAGCTCTTGACGGGATACCGCTTCCAGAACCAGTTCGTTGTATTCCCCTTTATGAGGAGTATAATATTTTGGTTTTCGACCGGTAAGATTCTGCACAAAACTGTTCACTTTTTTCAGACCGTCTTCCATTTCTTCGGGAGTAAGTTCGGTATACACTTTAGCATCGGTATGCCCGTGATTTTCAACTGTGTGGCCGCTGTTGGAAATTTGTCTAAGCAGATCTTCGTGATTTTCAGCCCAGCTGCCTACTACAAAGAAACTGGCAGATACCTTTTCGTTATCAAGAATTGCCAGCATCTGGGGGATATATTCAGTTCCCCAGGCAACATTAATCATAAAAGACACTTCTGTTTTCAGTGGATTTCCCTGCCGGATATAAGCCCAGGGGTAATCATTCAGCGTTATATCCGGCAGCAGCGTTTCGAGAACGGGCGTTACTTTTTCTCCCGAATGGGCTTGCATAATTTTATCCACTGTCTTTTGGAGGTTAACTTCACAGCCCCACAATTCCGGAATGATTGAATTGTATTGTTCGTCATATACAGCATCAACGGGGCTGACTACCCATTCACCATATTTTGCTCCTATTAATTCTGTCAATTCTTCCCTGGAATATCCGCCTACATTATGTTCAAGAAACATTACACCGGACTTTACACCGCAAAAATACCTTACAGCCTTATCTTGAAAAATAAATGCACTGCCGATAACAAGCAGCAAAATGAGAGCGATAATCTTTGTTTTGGAGGATATTAAAAGGACAAACAAATCCTCACCTTCCATAACCCTAATCGGTATATTTTTCCAAAATCTTCTCCGGGGATCCTATGGAATAACCCTTCCATTTAATAAACTCAATAATATCCGGAAGAGTTTCGGCAACTGCAGGATAAGCAGTATGGAAAAGCAGAACAGCTCCATCGTGTAAACGCTCTTCAAGCCGGCTAAGATTATATTCCTTTTCAAGATCAGAAAGCATGAATAAATTTATACTCCATAGTAATGTGATACAATCCTGCTCCCCGGCAAGACGAATTATTCTGGAATTATACTCACCGTACGGCGGACGGAATAATAATGGCTGAAAGCCCAGCAGTTCCCGGCTTAATACATTAAAACTCTTTATCTCTTCTTCAACTTCTGTCTCCGGCATTGTTAAAAGCTTTGCCCTGGAATAAGTATAATTACCAAGTTCATGGCCTTTTTCGAGCATTGCTTTTGCCTCATGTGGATTTCTTTTTAACCATTCCCCGGTAATGAAAAATACTGCACGTATATCATTTTTATCCAGTATATCCAGTATATCTTGCAGATGCTCTTTTTCCCAGAGAACATTGAAAGTAAAAAAAACAACCGCTCCTGAACCTTCCACCTGAAAAACGGGCTCTGGATAATGCGAGGGCTTCAGGTTTGTTATTGTATTAACAGCTATGATAGTAAACAGGAAACAAAAAGTTAAAAAAAAAGAGGCCTTTTCATTAAACTGTGCTAACCTCGTTCTGATTTTATATTTAATCTGTATTTTTATACCGGCCCAATTATTCCTGAATTGTAAAAAAGTACAAAAAAAAACATAAACCCCTAGACGGGCCTATGTTCTTTTTTGGAACGTCTAACCAATCTCTGCGCCCTTCTCCTGTTTCCATTAGCCGCCTTATCGTTGTGCTCATCCTGCCTGTCCGGATCATGAGGCAGAGCTTCTTTTCTAGAGAGATTGATTCTTCCCTTATCATCAATATCAAGCACTTTTACCATAATCTGATCTCCAACGTTGACAACGCTCTCCGTTTTATCCACCCGAAATCTTTCCAAATGGGAAATATGAACCAGCCCCTCTTTCCCGGGAAGGATTTCAACAAAAGCTCCATATTTTTCTGTCCGGGTTACTTTTCCCAGATAAACCCTGCCCGGTTCAACGTCCTCGGTAAGGTTCTCAATCATTTCCTGCGCTTTCTGCCCCGCATCTGCATCCACTGCAACAATAAATATCTTTCCATCGGGTTCAATATCAATTTCTGCTCCTGTTTCGGCAATAATTTTATTTATTATCCTGCCACCAGGTCCTATTACATCGCGTATCTTATCCGGGTCAATCTGAATTGTAATAATGCGCGGGGCAAACACTGAAAGATTGGGTCTGGGCTCGTCGATTGCTTCAAGCATTTTGCTCATAATAAAAAGGTAGCCTTCTCTTGCACGCTGCAGGGCCTCCTTTAATATTTCGCTTGAAAGACCCTTTATTTTAATATCCATCTGTAACGCAGTGATACCTGCTTTTGTTCCCGCCACCTTAAAATCCATATCTCCTAAAAAATCTTCTATTCCTTGAATATCCGAGAGTATTACATACTTATCTTCTTCTTTGATTAAACCCATTGCAATTCCCGCTACCGGTGTTTTTATGGGAACACCGGCATCCATCAGTGAAAGCGTTCCGGCGCAAACACTTCCCATGGAAGTAGAACCATTTGATTCCACTACCTCGGAAACAAGACGAATGGTATAGGGGAAATCTTCTTCTTTCGGAATTACCGGTTCCAGCGCTTTTTCAGCCAGCGCACCGTGGCCGATTTCCCTTCTTCCGGGCCCGCGCATAAAACCTGCTTCGCCAACACTGTAAGGCGGAAAATTATAATGGTGCATAAATCTCTTGGATTCTTCAATGCCGAGACCATCAAGCCTTTGCATATCCCTTAATGCACCCAGGGTACAGATATTTAAAACCTGAGTTTGGCCTCTTGTAAAAAGTGATGAGCCGTGGGTTCTTTTAAAAAGCTGTACTTCAGAAGAAATCGGGCGTATTTCATCGGGTACTCTTCCATCAGGACGCCTGCTTTCATTAATTATCATTGAGCGAAATATTTTTTTCATCACTTTTTCAACGGCTGATTTTATATCCGGTTCTTTTTCGGGGTACTGCTCTAAGAAATGTTGTATAGTATCAGATTTTACCTGCTCAAGAGCTAATTCTCTTTCCAGCTTTTCTTCCACTTGAAAAGCATCTTTGAATTTGTATTCACAGAAATTTGCAACTTCATCAGCAATCCCCGGGTCCGGTTCAAAAAGGGGCGCCTCCATTTTTTCCTGCCCAATTTGAGCAATCATCTCTTTCTGAAGCTGAATGATTTTCTTTATCTCTTCATGCCCTGCTGACAGGGCATCAATTATCTGTTCTTCCGACACTTCTTTTGCTTTAGCCTCAACCATCAGGATCGCTTCTTCTGTACCCGCAACAACCAGATTTAACTCGCTTATCTCAGCTTGTTCAACAGTTGGATTAATAACAGGCTCTCCATCAATTAGCCCCACGCCTACTGCAGCTATAGGACCGTCAAAGGGGATCTTGGAAATTGATAGCGCAGCTGAAGCCCCGATAATGGCCAGAGGTTCAGGAGGGCAATCCTGATCAATTGAAAACACGGTTACCACAATATGAACAGCATTGCGAAATCCTTTAGGAAACAAGGGGCGTAGTGGCCTGTCTGTCAATCTGGCAGCCAAAATCGCCTTTTCCGTAGGTCTTCCCTCGCGCTTAATAAAACCTCCTGGTATTCTACCAACTGCATAAAGTCTTTCTTCAAAATCAACGGTTAAAGGGAAAAAGTCTACACCTTCACGTGGCTCTTTAGAAACAGTGGCGGTGACTAAGAGAGCTGTATCACCATAACGTATCAAAACAGAACCGCTGGCCTGTTTGGCAATCTTTCCTGTCTCTATGGTCAGAGTTCTCTCCGCAATACTCATTTGAAATTGTTCCAAATAGCAAACACCTCTTATTTCTTCGTGGGAAAACCCGCTTGATTACAATATTATTTTCTTAAACCAAGTTTTTCAATAATCACACGATATCTGTTCGGATCCTTATCTCTGAGGTAATTTAACAAACCTCTTCTTTTACCTACCATTTTGAGCAGTCCTCTTCTGGAGTGAAAATCTTTTTTGTGTATTTTAAGGTGTTCGGTTAATTGGTTGATTTTTTTTGATAAAATTGCAATTTGAACTTCAGGAGAACCGGTATCAGTATCATGCACCTTATATTCGTTAATAATACTGCCTTTTACTTCACTTGATAAAGCCACTTAACTCACCTCCTTTTTATGTTATATTTTTATATACCGCTGGACAGCATTTCGGCACAAGCTGCCCTGTTTAAGACCAAGAAAAATTCTATCACATAGATAAACCTTTGTAAACAAAAAGCGTCTTTTAAATACGCTGTTTCTCAAGTAAATGTCCGTATTTTTGATTTATTAGTATTTGAGCCTTTAAAAGATCCTGCTCAATTTGCTTAATTAGAAGTTGACTGTCTTTAAAAGTTATCTCATCTCTAATTCTGTGCAAAAACCGGACAGTTAATTCCTGACCATAGATATCTTTGTTAAAATCTAATAAAAATACTTCAACATGCGTTTTATTATCCGTGCAGAATGTTGGTTTTTTCCCGACGTTTGTCAGGGCAAACAACTCTTTATCTCTTAATTGGACAAGATTCAAATAAACACCATTTGCAGGTAACAGGAGATCACCGGGAATCTCCAGGTTAGCTGTTGGAAAACCAAGTATCGCTCCCCTGCCTTCGCCGTGAATTACTTTCCCTTTTCTTTCAAAAAAGGCACCCAAAAATTCTGAAGCTTTCTCGATTTCTCCCCGGGCTATCAGCTCCCTGATAAGTGAACTGCTGATTACTTTGCCGCCAATCATAACAGGCGGTATTATCTCTACCTCAAAACCAAATTTTTTTCCCAGTTCCATCAGGGTATAGGTTGTCCCTTCCCCCCGGTGTCCAAAAGTATAATCGTAACCGACAACAACCCTGGCGACATTTAAGGTTTGCACCAAATAATTCCGGACAAAATGAAAAGGAGAAAGCCGGGCAATATGTTCAGTAAATTGTTCGACTATTAAATAATCCATCCCTAAACCAGCCAATATTCCAGCTCTTTCTTCTAAAGAGGTAAGTAGTTGAAAAGACCGTTCCGGAAACAAGAGTTGAACTGGATGCGGGTTCAGAAGAAGTACAGCACTTTTTAACCCCAGCTTCTTCGCACTGGTTTTTGTCTCTTCGAGAATTTTTCTGTGTGCCAGGTGTATTCCGTCAAAATTCCCAAGGGCAATAACAAACCTGTCTTTTCCATCATAATTTTCAACATTATAAATTATCTTCATTGGAGATTCACCTTAGTCCTTGTTGAATGGTTTGAATACCTTTTCGGGTTTTAAAATAAAACCCGAACCATGAGCGTACTTCCAGCGGGCTAATACAGCAAATTCCTTTTTATTTGTATATACCGGGATTACTTTTTCACTAACAGGTTCACAAAAAACATTTATTGCCCTGTTTGAAATCTCTTTCAATGGGAGAAAGCGTCCCTGTAAAAGAGAGAGAATATCTTTGTGCCCAAGAATTAAATAATCCGTCCCTTGAAAGAGAAAATCCAGCGGCAATAGAAGGCCCTCCGACAAAGTTTTGCCTGAAATATCCTCTAAAGCATGTGACTCCGACAGGACAAATGGGCCAACCTCCTTTCTCAGGAGAAATGCCATATGTCCGCCACAACCAAGGGCATCACCGATCTGTGCACAGAGCGTCCTGATATAGGTACCCTTAGAGCATTTTACCTCAAAGTATAATCTTTGAGGAGGCAGATATTCTAATATTTTTATAGAATAAATTTTTACCGCTCTCGGATTGCGTTCAACAGTCTTCCCCTGACGCGCGTATTCGTAGAGTTTTTTCCCCCGGTGTTTTAATGCTGAAAACATTGGGGGGATCTGCATAATTTCTCCTTCAAAAGATTGAAGCACCTTTTCAATATCTTTCAGGCTAAAATTAAAAGAAGATGCCGTTTTGATTATTTTGCCGGATGCATCGGCGGTATCTGTAGATAAACCGAGGAACAGCTCTGCCCGGTAGGTTTTAGAAAAGTCAACCAGGTAAGAAGACAGTCTGGTGGCTTTTCCCAGGAGAACAGGCAAAACCCCGGCTGCCCCGGGGTCCAAAGTACCGCCATGCCCTACTTTAACCCTGGTAATTTTGCGTATATGTTCAACAACGTCGTGCGAAGTTAACCCGGGAGGCTTTAATACATTTAAAAAACCATCCAAATAAATTACCCCTTACAAAAAAGCTGTGCTACAGACTGTACCACTTTAGCAATCACTTCTTGCGGTTCCCCTCGCAAACTACAACCGGCTGCGCGAGGATGACCGCCTCCACCAAGTGAGTAGGCAACAGAAGCTATATCAACCGTTTTTGAACGAAATCCCACTTTCGTTTCCCCTTTATCTGTTTGATAGAAAAATATCCCAACCTCGACGCTTTCTATATTTTTAACATAATTAATAAAGCCATCCAGATCCGATGATTCCGCACCATGTTTTTTCAGCATTGCATCGTCAACAACCATCCAGGCAATTTTCCCTGTTTCATCAAATCGTAACGATCCCAGAGCATCACGTAACAAAAAAATAGTAGATGCCGGATATTCATCAAATATTTTTTGACTGACATAGAAAGGGTTTATACCTTTTTCCAGCAGCCTCGCGGCAATCTCCATTGTTTGAGGGGTTGTGTTCTCATATTTAAAAGACCCGGTATCGGAACTAATGGCAACATATAAACATAGGCTGATATCATAATTAAGCTCATAATCATCCTTTAATATTTGATAGATAATTTCCCCTGTTGATGCTGCTGAAGCATCAATAAGGTTTACATCCCCAAATTTTTCATTGGTAATATGATGATCTATATTTACAACTCTATCAAGCTGCAGTACTTTTTCCCCCATATTATTCAGCCTTCTTAAGTCACTGCAATCCAGGATAAAAGCCAAACTCTTTCCTTCCCTGGCCGTAAATGAGACTTGAAAATTATCTACGCCCGGAAGAAAAGAATACCTGGACGGTATAACATCCGGACAGAATACCTCCACAGTTTTACACCCGGTTTTTAGCGCATTAGCCAAAGCCAGAGAAGAACCTATAGCGTCACCGTCCGGCCTCAAATGGGTAAAAATATAGATATTATCATAATTACCGGCGAGCAAGGAACGCAGGTTAAGCAGGTTGGCATTGGCAGCATTCATTTTATTCTTCAGCCCCCAGTTCAGGCTTTATTTGCCTCAGGACGTTATCTATACGGGCTCCGTATTCCATAGAGCTATCAAGGCAGAATTCTATCTCCGGCACATGTCTCAAACGTATACGCTTCCCTATTTCAGACCGTATAAAGCCGGAGGCCTTTTGAAGAATTTTTAAGGCTTTCTCCTGTTCTTCCCTGTCCGCATAGATACTGACAAAAATTTTCGTATAACGCAGGTCTCCAGAGACCTCAACATCCGTAATACTTGTCATTCTCTTCAAACCTGGATCTTTCAGTTCAAAACGAATTATCTCACTAACTTCTTTCTTTATTTCTTCTGCAACTCTCTGGCGGCGCTGTCTTCCCATCTTTATAACCCCCAAGAAGCTTATTACAGATCATATACTATTAAGTCGCAGTAACCTTCATCATTTCAAACGCTTCCAAAATATCCTTTTCTTTTAAGTCATTAAAGTTTTCCAGAACAATACCGCATTCAAATCCCGTGTTCACTTCTTTTACATCATCCTTAAAACGCTTTAAGGATTCAATTTTTCCTTCATGAATCACCGTTCCATCTCTAATAACCCGCATGGTAGCATTACGGCTAATTTTTCCATCCAAAACATATGAACCTGCTACGGTCCCAATCCTGGAAACTTTGAATATCTGCCTGATTTCCGCTTGACCCAGAATCCTTTCCTCATATTCGGGTTCGAGCAGTCCATTAATGGCAGCTTTTACATCTTCAATAGCCTCATAAATTACCCGGTAAAGCCTGATATCAACCTGTTCTTTTTCCGCCAGTTTTCTTGCATTCGCCTCCGGCCGGATATTAAACCCTACAATAATTGCGTTCGAAGCAGAAGCGAGCATTACGTCGGATTCGGTAATTGCTCCTACCCCTTTATGAATTATTTTAATTTTAACCTGCTCATTTTCAATTTTTAACAGCGATTCCTGCAAGGCTTCAGCAGAACCCTGCACATCGGCTTTAATAATTAAATTTAAATCGATTTCCTGGTCCTCAATGCGGCTAAAAAAATCTTCCAACGATACTCTCTGAACTTTGCGAAGGGTTGCTTCTCTTAGTTTTTCTCCTCTTTTAGCCGCTATTTGCCTGGCAAGCTTTTCATCTTTTACTACAAGAAAACTGTCCCCGGCCTGAGGAACCTCCGCCAACCCTAAAACTTCCACAGGGGTTGCCGGATAAGCCTTTTTAATCCTTTTGCCTTTATCATCAATCATTGCCCTTACTTTACCATAAATATTTCCACAGATAATCGGATCACCGACTTCTATTACTCCGTCCTGAACAAGTACTGTCGCTACCGGCCCCCGGCCCTTATCAAGCTTCGCTTCAATGACAGTCCCTTTTGCATGACGCGAATAATTTGCTTTCAACTCAGCCATCTCAGCAACCAGCAAGATCATCTCTAAAAGTTCGTCAAGGCCTTCCTTCTTCAAGGCACTTACATTTACAAAAATTGTATCCCCGCCCCATTCTTCCGGAATCAAACCAACATCGGCCAGCTGTTTTTTGACCCTCTCCGGATTGGCATTAGGCCGATCAATTTTATTTATTGCAACGATGATCGGTACCCCTGCCGCTTTGGCATGGTTTATGGCCTCAATCGTCTGTGGCATAACACCATCGTCGGCAGCAACAACCAGTACTGCAATATCCGTGACCTGTGCACCCCTGGCACGCATTGCGGTAAAAGCTTCATGCCCGGGAGTATCAAGAAATACCACTTTTTTTTGGTTGATTTCAGCTGTATATGCCCCTATATGCTGCGTAATCCCTCCGGCTTCAGTAGCCAGAACGTTAGTTTCCTTTATTGCATCTAATAGAGAGGTTTTCCCATGGTCGACATGTCCCAACACTGTTACAACCGGCGGCCTTGCCTTCAGCACCTTATTATCATGCTCATCTTCTTCGATGATATTTAAAAGTTCTTCTTCATCAGGGTCTGCTTTGATTTTAATATTAATTTTGTACATTTCGGCCAGGATTTCCAGTTGATCTTCAGTTAACTGCTGGTTTATATTGGATATTATCCCCAGTTCGAGTAGTTTTTGCAGGATATCCGAGACAGGCTTATTAATTCTTCCCGCCAGTTCACCCACCGTAACCCTTCCTTCTAGGAGAAGGACTTCCTCCGGTGTTATTTGTTTTTCCTGATTTAATTTTGCGGTTTTCCTTGCTTTACGTCCCTCTTTGACATTTTTTTTGTTAACCTGTTTATTGACAGGAACCTTCTTTTTCACAGGAGCTTCTTCGAGTACTGCTTCCGTACTTTTATCTGCAGCATCAGTTTGAACATCAAGCGGTTTTTTTTCTCCTTTTGTTAACATATCCAGTATCCTTTTTGCAACATCTTCGTCCATGGTGCTCATATGATTTTTTACATCTACATTAAGCTCCCGAAGAACAGTAATTAGTTTTTTACTATTCATTCCTAAATCCTTAGCCAGTTCATATACTCTTACTTTTCCCACTGAATTACACCTCCATTAGAATTTACCTCCTTAAAATAATAAGGAATGTCCTCCGGAGCGGGGCGAAACTCCTGGTCTGCAGCAAGACAAAAGTTTCGGCCCACCGCCCCATTTCCTTGTTAATCGGGCCTTTCCAGTTGATCTTTTAACAGAGCAAGTATATCTTCGGGGAGTTTCCTGCGCAAACTCTTTTCAAGCCCTCGACTGTTAATTGCCTTAATGAAACAATCTTTCT
>JAAYOY010000232.1 GCA_012520035.1 Bacillota bacterium | reverse complement strand
TTTA
This sequence comes from Bacillota bacterium, assembly GCA_012520035.1. GTDB lineage: Bacteria > Bacillota > Dethiobacteria > DTU022 > UBA8154 > DUQX01. The sequence continues at coordinate 8,906 of JAAYOY010000232.1, read as the reverse complement.
TTTTTAATGTCCCTACCTCCAGAATATCGCCCTCTGTAAGGGTCCGATCGGGAGGGCTAAGCTTGCTTTTCCCCATGAAAAGGGCAAGACTTGCCTGCGGGCTGCGGTACATAGAAGCTTCGGCTTCATGAACCAGCACGGGAACTTTAAATGCATCTTTTACTTCTTCATTTGCTCCGATGTGATCTATATGAGCATGAGTATTAATGATATATTTAATATCCAGGTCCAGCTCCTTAATACGTTTAATGATATACTTCCCTTCACCCCCCGGGTCAATTACAATTCCCTCTTTTGTCTGTGGACAACCTACAATATAACAATTAGATGCAAAAGCCCCTACTTCTAATTTTTGAAAGATCAACTGTAGCGCCTTCACCACCAAAAAAACCGGGCGGATCGGGCAACCCCCCTTCTATCAATATTCCCATATAATGCTACCTAAAAAATTTATCTTATTATATCAATAAAAAATCATTAGTCAAAGGAATATTTTTCTCTTAAATGGAATATGGTTCTTACTCAACAAGGAAAACATTTCAGGAAAGACTTAAAAAATATATTATTCTGTATGGTATAATAAGATAAAAGGATGTGCAAAATACGCGCTTTATATTGATTAGTTGACTTGTTATAAATAAAAAGAATGCAGGGGGTATTTAAAAATGGTGGGAAACTTGCTTGATGCAATTGGTCATACTCCGCTGGTTAAAATAAGCAGGCTCAACCCTAACCCCCGGGTAACTATGGCCGTAAAACTGGAAGGGACCAATCCCGGAGGAAGCATTAAAGACAGAGTTGCTTATTACATGATTACAATGGCTGAAAAATCAGGCCAATTAACGAAGGAAAAAATAATTCTCGAACCTACCAGCGGCAATACAGGTATCGGTCTTGCGCTGGTGGCAGCGGTAAAAGGATACCACCTGCTGGCTATTATGTCTGAATGGATGAGCGAAGAGCGACGCAAAATGATGGAGGCTTTTGGTGCGGAAATACTTTTAACTCCCGGCGAAAAAGGAACGGATGGCGCCATAGAAAAAGCTCGTGAACTGTGCACAAAATATCCTGATCGGTATTATATGCCGGATCAATTTTCTAATGTTAACAACGCCCTGGCTCATTATGAAACAACTGCACCGGAGATCTGGGAACAGACAAAAGGAGAAATAACCCATTTTGTTGCCGGGATGGGAACGACAGGGACCCTCATGGGATGCTCCAGGCGCTTCAAGGAATTAAACCCAGATATAAAAATTATCGGCGTTGAACCTTATAAAGCACATAAAATTCAGGGGCTAAAAAACATGGAAGAAGCTATTGTGCCTGAGTTATACGATCCATCGCTGCTTGACGAGAAAATAAACGTATCCGATGAAGACGCCTTTAAAACAGCAAAGCTTCTTGCCAGGGAAGAAGGCATATTTTCCGGAATGAGCGCCGGAGCTGCATTTTATGCTTCGTTGCTGGTTGCAAAGGAATTGGATAAAGGTCTGATCGTTACAATTATACCCGACAGCGGGGAAAAATATATGTCCACGCCTCTCTATTGCCTCAACCCTTGCAAACACAGAAGTGAAAATTGCATTCTAAAAGACTTTATTGAAATATAAATGGTTAGCTGATACAATTGCCCTGTTTTGCACAAGGCCGGTATTTCAAAAAGCCTCTTTAGATTAAGCATTCTCGTTGATCGTCAGGATCCCCCTCTGAATGAAATCATCACTTACGTAATCCAGACCAAACCTATCTAACGTCTCTTTAGAAGGAATTCCATCCTTTGTCCAACCTTTAAAATTATAATACGCATCAAGTAGTTCTTGCTCAAATTCATGATTCCTTATTTTCCAATGATCCTCCGGAGGACGTTCGTCTTTTCTCCTCAAGCCCCTCCTCACATTTATGGCCCTGACCAGGTTGCGGTTTCTGCTAGCTATTTCCCATAGCCCGTCTTTATCAAGTTCTATCCCGGCCGCAAGCGAGATTATATGTGGTATATTATGTATATGATATGGTGGCTTCCCGCCATATTGGCCGTCAAATGACGATAGAAAGGCACATACCCCGGTAGAGTCATCAATATAATGCATTATCTCATTCCAATCACAAATAAGGCAAGATGCTTCAATAGATATTTCGTGTCGTTTTTCCCACTCCAGAAATATTTGCTTGATTTTATCGTTAGGAAGTGCTACCCATTCTTTTACAAACTCTTCCCTCTCTTTCCTGGTGGGAAGCGGGTCCTGGGGAAAAGATCCTTCGATCTGGGTAATTGTCATCTTCTCTCCGGTAGCCAGCATAAGAAAATAAGGGGGATTTAATTTCCCCAGCTTGATGGGCACCTGCTCAAATTTTTTTATAGTATTATGGTCATATTCTTCTGCACCTTTACCAATCTGACGGGCTGCCCAATATACACCATTGGCCAACACATCTCCAATCCCCTCCCGCCGAACAATTTTTTCCAGCAGGTAAAAAAATCTCTCCCCGGAGTCGGCAGGGAAACCCGGCAGATCCTTATCGGTTAGAATCCCGGCTTCGTAGAGTTCAACAGCAAAGGCCAGAACCTGCGGGGTTGAGTATGAGTCCAATCCATATTCCTGGGTAACGCCAAGGATGTCATAACTAAAGTCTAACTCTTTATAGGCCGCCATATGATAGGTGTCTTTCCCGAAGCATTTTAAGAAGTAACTTGGCCTTCCGGGAAACGAAATTGTAAGATGACAGTCCTTCGGGCAATTATAGCAGCTTGTCCTCCTTGACAGCACACTCTCAGTAAGCGCTTTCCATTTCTTTTCAATTTCTTTATTCCAGTAACCCTTTATCCGCTTACGGGCATTACCCCAGGCAAAATTATCGTGATGGAAGCTATCATCATCCTGGTGTGCCATAGTATCCCCACATCTAGGGTTCTCATGAATTTCCTTTATCAGGCGGGAACATGTCATATAGAGTTCGGCCGGGTGGGCAATATTGATGTCTTTTGTTCCCCGGACGGCTATAGCTTTTAATCTTTTATCTCCCATGATCGGGCCCGGCCCTCGGGAAGCGCTGGAGTTATAGTGTTCTATGCTGGCCATATAAACCCTGTTTTCACCGGCCAGGCCGATAGCAGCTACCTGGGCCCTCGGTTCCTTTAACTCTTCTTTTATAAGCGCCGCAGTTTCTTGCGCGCCTTTTCCCTGAAGATGAGCCGCATCGCGTATTTCTACTTTATCATTGTTTATCCACAAATAAACCAGACCTGGGGCCCTGCCGCGGATCACTATTTTGTCATAACCGGCATGTTTTAGTTCTACCCCGAAATATCCTCCCATTAATGAATGGGCTAGAAAGTTCGTCTGGGGAGAAAAGGTATTCACAACGGTACGGGTGGCACCGGGAACGAGTGTAGAATTTAAAAGGCCGCTGCTGAATATAAGCAAATTATCTTCTGAAAAGGGTTCAACTTCAGGAGGAACCCTGTCCCAAAGAATCTTTACCGCAGTCCCCTGCCCTCCCAGATGCATTTTGGTTAAACTCGGGTCAGTTTCCACTCGCTCAACAGTACCCAGCGATAAGTCAACTTCCAAGTTGTACCCTGTTTCAGAATATCTCATTGTTTGCTACCTCTTTTGTTATCACTCTGAATATTCTCAATAATACAGCTGCTGAAATAGTCTTTTGCATTCTACATTATATTTTTGCAACTGCAGGAAATTTTTTGTAATTCCGGTAATAGTATAAGCAATGAACAGAGGCACGCAGCATGCAGGATATTTAAAAAAAATTTAGATTCATTTATTCATTTACATATCTTTCTGAAACATAGCGATCAATTAGTTTTTATTGTAAAGGATGCTTCGTTTCCGGGAAGCATCCTTTACAATAAAAAGGTGAACCGTACATGAAACCGGACAGATTATTTTCAAAAAGCGTATAACATGATTAGCCGGTTACCTTAACAATTAGTGCAGCACCTGTATCCCCTGCAGCACATCCTGTAAAAAGACCATAACCGCCGCCCAATATTACCAGTTCCTCGATCAGCTCAGCAATACAGCGGCCTGCAGTGGGACCCTGAGGATGGCCGAAAATCATGGAACTCCCGTAGTTGTTAAAGGTCATGGGATCTATACCCATTTTCTTGGACATGTATGCATCGTTGGCAGCAAAGGGGTTATGTGTTTTAATCGCTTTTATATCCTTAAGGGTAAGTCCTGCATTTTTTAAAGCGCTCTCCGCAGCAGGGACTGGTGCAGCAGCCATAAAGCCTTTATCCACTCGCGTAAAACCGTAGGAGATAATCTGGATTTCCACGTTCTTATCTGCACTCAGCTCCTGTGCCTTTTCCCGGGTTGTAACGATAAAACCGCAGTTGCCATCGGCAGGATGCGTCTGAACATCGGAACTGTGAACTCCGCCGGGGATAAAAGGTTTTTTGGCTGCAAGAGTTTCCCTTGTTCTTGGCCTAATCCCTTCATCAGCTTCTAGAATGCCCGTTTTCTTGCCGATCTTATACTCAATGGGAAACATATAGCGCTTCTGGAATTCCCTGTCATTGGCAAGAGAATCCTGGTACTGCTCATAACGCCGCAGGGCAATCTCATCGCAGAACTCCTTGGTAATCCCTTCAATTGAAGCAGCGGCGTTTTCCGCGGTCTTGATCATGGGAAGCCCCACCCAGGGATCAGCATTAAAATTATCCATCATCCAGTTTTCTGAGATTACCTCACCGCCAGGCCCTAATGGATTGGGCCAAATCGTATGCGGACCGTTAGAGCAGCGATCTGTCATCAAGCAAAACGCCAAATTGAAATTGCCTGTTTCCACGCTCATCGCTGCATAATTAAGGCAAGTGGTAGATGTAGAACAAGCCTGGGAAATATGTAACGCAGGGACCCTTTCTGCCCCCAGCATAGCGCCGGCCCAGGTAGATGCATAAAAGCTATGCAATTGTCCAACCGTTTTTCCAAAAACAACATAATCAATCATTTTGGGGTCAAAATTCTTTGAGGCAAGCCACCTCTTCGCCGTGGCTGCTCCGAGCTCTATGGCATTTTCATTCTGTAAGCTGCCCTGCCAGCGTGCAAACGGTGAACTATAATAGCCGCGAAATGGAATAAACGCTTTTGTATACATTAACTGAAAACCTCCTTAGTAAATTAAATTTGAGACATTACTTTTGTACATAACATCTCTGTAAATCACTACCTCCTGTGCATGCCTGGCGACTGAAATGATGATAGTCAATAGACTATTTCCGATAAAACCCCTTACTTTAGAGTTCGCCATTCATTTTAATTTTCCTGTTAAACAATTAACATTTCGAAAAAAATCGTTACTAAGCTAAGAAAAAACCCTGCGTACAAAAGGTCTTAAGTAAATAGGTGCTTTAAAAAAAGTTAGTCTATATATAAAAAGGTTCAAAAAAAGAAAGCGCCGGATGCAGCTGCCTCATATCAACCGCATCCGGCGCTTTCTGCCTGGCTTGTTTTCAGGGTTTCCCAAATATCTCACTTAAAAAATACTACTAGATTATATATGAATTAATTAATTAATATCTTTTGGTTAATCCTCCTTATATAATTTATCACCAAACTGAAAACTTCCTAATTAAACCAAGTAATGAAGATAACACCCCACTTCGAGAACAAACCGGTAACATTTTCTTTTTTTTATGTTATATGCCAGGTTGCCTTCGGCACTATCCCTTTTTCGCCCCGAACAGGGGCAGGTCCCGCTAATAATATGGGTCTTTTCTTGAAGGTTGTGCCTTGGCCTCCTGATACTTTAAATACCTGCAATACCGGTAGAGTTTATTAAAGACCGGCAGCATTTATCATCGTATTAAATGGAGATATTTAGTTTTTCTTTATCAAGCCTATCCCCGGGGTTAGGAGCTTATGCATTGAAATAAAATTGGTTCCCGTCACAACGGTCCCCTTGGCTCAGGTGGAGCCCTGGCGGGAGCATTACCATGATACGCCTGTAGAAAAATTGATGTAAACAAGGATATGCATACAAGTATAAGTGAGGCAAATGCCGGTCGGATGTTATATTCAATCCGCACATCAGGCAGTTTCGATTCCCATTTTGATGTATAATAAGGAAATATTTTATTCCCAACGTAAAGTTCGGCCTCAGTAATAAAAGGCTTGGCTTCCACATATACTTTTCTCATAATATCTGCTGAATTACTGTTCATCCCGCCGATTACGACTGCTGCCCAACAAAAAATTAGGAATTTAACTAATCTGCGCAATCTCAATAAAAACACCGCCTTACAAGGTTTCATTTCCACCTTGAGTTTTTGTTTTGCGCTGAATTCTGTTGGCAGCAGCGTCCACCACTGGTGTTATCGACCTGTTTGCTCTCCTTTGAAATGCCGGATTGCTATGTTTGAATATAACTATGTTTCCTCGCTGCCCAGAATTGTAACCAGGATAATAACCCTTATATTTACATTCAGGTTTATTTTTTTTACGAAAATTCTCATCCGTTTTTGCTTCTTCCCGTACACAATATTTACCGTATATTTTTCTTGATGCTTTCTTTTTCACTGGGAGGGGAACAACCTGCTCAGGTGTTTCACTCTCCTCTATTTCGATCATGGCCTGCAACATTTTTGAAGCTTCCGGTTCGTTTCCCTGTTCATCGTTAAATATTTCATTCTTTTTTTCGATACTAATGAAACGAGCAAAAACAAATAGTACAACTGCCAGCACAATCCCCATGGCTAAAAAGCCTGTACTGCCTCTGGCAAAATTTATCACCTTACTTATTTCAGGAAGAACAAAGGAAATTTCACTTGTTAAATAATCCTGCACCAGGTAATATACTAAATCGGCCAGGAATAGAATTAAACATACTATAAGAGTAATAAGGATGAGCTTGGGCAGAAAAAGCAGGATTCGCGACAATGCCCCGGCATCTTTATCTTCCTTTAAATCCTTTTCCACTCCATCAAGTTCAAATATTGTACCATCCTGCATTTAATAATCCCTCTTTCCCTGTACTTACACTGTAAAGGAAATCTTTTTGCGAGATACTTGTCCACCCTGATTTGTCAAGTAAATTGCCTGGCTTATTTATTATAACGGTACACGGTTAAAGTATTTGTTATATTTTGCCATGAGTGTAAAAATTTATTATGATATAAGTCAACAAATACCTTATGCCTCTAACAGATTATTTGGAAAAATACACCTTATGGGTAGGGCAAAATGTCTGCAAATGTCCAAACAAATATCTTGAACTTTTTTCATGTATAGTTTTTTATAGTATTAGGGAGAATCTCTTTTTTCTTAAACAATTCAACTCGACTGCATGCTTTCCGATTTCTGCATACCTTTAAATAATTATTAAATAAAATGCCCGGGAATTTTCCTGGGCAAAAAGCAAATTCAATATGAGAAATATTTTATAGCTTCCTAATTAAATAGCAAGAACCTATGGCTGATAATATTTATTTATACGTCACTTATGATAAGGTTCACCTCTTATTATTTTAAAACAGCGGTAAAGTTGTTCCAGTAAAATTAACCTGGCAAGGCGATGGGGAAAGGTAAGATCGGAAAGCGATAGACAGAGGTCTCCTCTTTTTTTTATGCTGGAAGCCAGCCCGTTCGGCCCGCCAATGATAAAATCAAGCTTGCTTTTTCCTTCAATCATTAATCTCTCAAAGTAATAGGCAAGTTCTTCAGAGCGCATTTTCTTACCATCCGCAGCCAGCACTATTGAATGAGCGTCGTTTCTGATATATTTTTCAATTTCTTCTGCTTCCTCACTGAGTGCTGCAGACGTTGAACTGTCTTTCTCCCCTGACTTCCCCTCCTGCAGCTCAATGACGCTAATCCGCGCATAAGGTTTCAACCTGATCAAATAATGCTCAACGCCTCTTTGATAGAAATGCTCCTTTATTTTTCCCACGGCGATTATTTGAATATTAATAGGCTAACACCCCATTTTTTGAAATGATCTTTTCAGATTATTCGATAGACCGCATTTTATTTAGTTATTCCCTCAGCACCTCCAGTATGGAAGGGAGGACACCACTGATATCCTGCCTGGATTTCAGCAGTTTAAACAACTTTCGATGATCTTTCCCTACCGCCAAAGCGGGCACAGGATTGTTAGTATGTATTTTAACATTCATATTCTCCAGGTTGCCATGATCGCTGGTTACTAAAACAAGTTCTTTTTCCGGATCAATACTTTCCGCAACAGAGCCCAAAAACGTATCCAGTTTGTTCACCACTTCCGCAGCTTTGGCAAAATCCGCGGTATGGCCGGCAATATCCGACGCAAAATACTCATACAAAGTAAGGTCATAACCCTGTGAAATCTTAACCAGCCTTTTGCCGGCCTCTTGTGGTGAAACAAGCGGAACATCATAACCTCTTTCTCTTAAGAAATGGTTTGTAATATCCATATTTACTGCATCACCGTTGTTAAGATCATCAAAATTGCGGAATTGTAAACCGGCATAATAATTTATTAGGGTCGAACATGAAAAATGTCTTTTATCTCCGGAAATCAATTTGTGAAAAAATTCCGGGCGATAGGAATTTGCAAATGTTCCTTTTAACGATCTGGCATGTAACTGTCGAAACATCCCTTTCTCTAAAAGGATTTTTTTCAAGCTGCGATTTGGAAAAGCGCGCAAATGGCGACCCAGATATTTTGCAGCATTAACTCCGGTAAAAAGGGTTGTCTGGCCTGTTGCGCTCTGGGGAAGCCCTTCAACTCCCAGGGTAGCATCCAGGCCTAACAGCGAAGCCTGGCCTAATTCTTTTTCGGCGGCTTCCCTGGTAAGGGAACTCCCTTCCAGTATTTTGGTAATAAACGGTGTGTTATTTACAAAAAAGGGGTTGCTTTCATCTTTTGACCCCAGGCCGAGGCCATCAATAAAAATAAATATAATT
>JAAYOY010000231.1 GCA_012520035.1 Bacillota bacterium | reverse complement strand
TCCGAGTTTATCCAAACCGGGGTGTCCGCCATTGATGGGATGAATACCATGGTCAGGGGACAAAAGCTTCCCATTTTTTCCGGTTCCGGCCTTCCTCACTCCAGGCTGGCGGCACAAATCGCCCGTCAGGCTAAGGTTCTGGGCTCCGAGGGCAAGTTTGCTGTAGTGTTTGCTGCGATGGGCATCACCTTTGAAGAAGCCGAATTCTTCATCAACGATTTTCGCCGTACAGGAGCTATCGAGCGCACCGTCCTTTTCATAAATCTGGCAGACGACCCTGCCATTGAACGTATCTCTACGCCGCGCATGGCGCTTACAGCGGCTGAATACCTTGCTTTTGAGCAGGATATGCATGTCCTGGTTATTCTTACGGATATAACAAATTATGCGGAAGCGCTGAGAGAAATTTCTGCGGCAAGAAAAGAAGTTCCAGGACGGAGAGGCTATCCCGGTTATCTTTATACCGACCTCTCCAGCATCTATGAAAGAGCAGGGCGTATTAAAGGCCGTAAAGGTTCTATCACCCAGCTGCCTATCTTAACAATGCCTGAAGATGACAAGACACACCCCATTCCCGACCTTTCCGGTTATATTACAGAGGGACAGATTATTGTCAGTCGCGACCTTTACCGTAAGGGGATTTATCCTCCGATCGATGTTTTGCCTTCACTTTCCAGGCTGAAAGATAAAGGGATCGGGCCGGGTAAAACACGTGAGGATCATGCCGATACAATGAACCAGCTTTATGCCGCTTACGCCAGGGGGAAAGAGGCCAAGGAGCTTGCAGCAATCCTGGGAGAGGCTGCTCTAACCGAAGCTGATAAAAAATTCTCCAGGTTTGCCGATGAGTTTGAGTCCCGTTATATTTCTCAAGGAGAAGAAGAAGACCGCACGATAGAAGAAACGCTCAACCTCGGATGGGAATTACTTTCTCTCCTGCCTCGTGCTGAGCTGAAACGGGTAAGCGATGCTTTTATTAAGAAGTATCTGCCGGCACAGGAGGAGGACTGAAGTATGGAAATTCGGGTAAATCCTACGCGGATGGAGCTAAACCGCCTAAAAAAGCGGTTACAAATGGCTTTGAGGGGGCACAAGCTGCTTAAGGATAAAAGGGATGAGCTTATTCGGCAGTTTCTACTAAGAGTTAGGAAAAACAAAGAACTGCGGGAACAAATAGAAAAGGAGCTGACGGAAGCTTTTGCCAAATTTCTTTTAGCCCGTGCCGTTATGTCTGCCGAGGCCCTGGAAGAGGCTCTGATGTATCCTACTGCGAGGATGGACCTCAAAGTGGAGAAACAAAATATCATGAGTGTTTATGCACCGCGTTTTCTGTGGGAAGAAGATCATGCCGGATCGGATGAGGAGGGCAGTATTTACCCTTATGGTTTTGCAGGCACTTCAGCAGAACTGGATACCTCAATTGATACCTTATCAGGGATCATGCCCAAATTGCTGGAGCTGGCCGAACTGGAAAAGTCTGTCCAGGTTTTAGCGGATGAAATTGAAAAAACCAGGCGCAGGGTCAATGCTCTGGAGTATGTTCTTATTCCCCAGATGCAGGAGACCATTCGTTATATTACGATGAAATTAGATGAAAATGAGCGCGGTTCTTTGACCAGATTGATGAAGGTAAAAGACATAGTTAGGGCTAAAGTATAAAAGATATCTTTATGATGCTGTATGCTGTATACTAAAGTTAAAGACGGGGATATTCCCTGTCTTTTCTATTAAATAGTTCCACCTTTTGAGGCAAAGCAAACCATAATTTTTTTGATGACTTTTGATTATCCGGTTTTATGCATGATTCAGGATAGAAGAGGTGCCCGCAGTTTTGAAGGGAGGGATTTTTTGATGATCTCCCCTGTCTGATAAAAAAACGTTCTTTCAGTATCATCAAGTTCGAACGGAATAATACTTTCCACCCCATTTTTGCCGAGAATACAAGGTACGCTGAGGTATATATCCGAAATTCCATAAATATCATCGATATAAGTGGATACGGTCAAAACCGAGTGTTCATCGCGCAGAATACTTTCAGTGATCCTGCGCACGGCCAGAGCGATAGCATAGTATGTAGCGCCTTTTCCTTCAATAATTTCATAAGCTGCCTCGCGTACCTTCTGGGAAATCTCTTCCCTGTTGCGGGAAGAACAAGCTCTTGTGCAGTTTTCACAAAAGCGCTCCAGCGGAACGCCGCCGATATTCGCCGTGCTCCAAAGAGGAAATTCCGAATCCCCGTGCTCGCCGATAACATAACCGTGAACATTTCGCGGGTCTATACCGCAACGTACGCTAAGCAGGTGTCTGAACCGTGATGTGTCCAGGACGGTTCCTGAGCCGATAACCTTTGAGTGCGGAAGGTCAGAATTTTTCCAGGCGACAAATGACATTATATCTACCGGGTTGGTAACAATAAGCAATATCGCGCTTGTATTGTATTCCATAATCCTGTATATTATTTCACTCATGATTGCGGTATTGGTTTCTACCAGGTCCAATCTGGTTTCTCCGGGCCTTTGTGATGCTCCTGCGGTAATGATAATAATATCCGCTTCCT
>JAAYOY010000230.1 GCA_012520035.1 Bacillota bacterium | reverse complement strand
GTACCAAAGAACACAGGAATTCTAATTGTCCTGCTGATCATCGGAAGCATATTTGGAACATTTATCGGGGAAATATTAAAAGACTATTTACCTTTTTTAAATTACAGCCAGTCCATCGGTTTAAATCCGGCAACCCTTGATCTGTCGGCGATAATGATTACTCTGGGTATAACGCTCCATTTAAATATCGCTACAATTTTTGGCTTTTTTATTGCCCTGTTTATCTACTCGAAATTATAAAAAGGCTGAACCTTAGATGCACTCTGTCCGGTCCATGCTCCTATACTTCCCTTCCCCCGTTACCTGGTTTTTTCCGGCCTTCTTCGCCAGATAAAGCATCTGGTCCGCCCGGCAGAAAAACGACTGTGCATCTTCATCTTCGGCAAGCATTGCCACACCAAAGCTGCCGCTAACATGTCCAACCTCATCAAATTTATGCCCTGCGATCAGTTTTCTTATTCTATGCGCTAATTGAATGGCCTCCTGTTCTTTTGTATTAGCTAAAAGAAGCATAAATTCGTCCCCGCCCCACCTGGCCAATAGATCGGTTTCCCTGATGGCATTCCGGATTATTTTGGTTACAACAATTAAAATCTGGTCTCCAACCAGATGTCCGTAACTGTCATTTATTTTTTTTAAATCATCCAGATCAAAGATGATAAGTGACAAGGGAGTATGGTAGCGCTTGGAGATTGCAACCCATTTTTTTAGCACTTTATCGAATTTTGCTCTGTTATACACCCCTGTCAGGGGATCTGTAGAAGAGAGCTCCAATAATTGTTTGCTATTTAGATACTGTAATCTTTTGAAGTAATTGATTTTACATGAAGTAATACTGCTCATGATTGCTATCAACACTACATAAAATGCAACTGCAGAAATTTCGGTAACCGTAATCATTCCCCTAAAGTTATATATTGAGAAAATTAAAAAAGCGATGATTAAACCCAGGGACACCAGAACCATATTTATCCACCGGTTTGGCAACCAAAAAACAATCAGCATAATTAATATCACCCCAAAAGATTGAAACAAAAAGGTGGGGTTATCATAGATAAAACAAATAAATAGAAATGAAAGAGAAGCTAAGATTTCAAGAGCAGTAACCCAGTATGCCAGAGAATAATAATTCTTAAAATGCTTTATCCTCTGCGAGAATAATAAAACCAGTACAAAAAATGCACTTCTGTTAATTAAAACCTTATAGAATATCTGTTTATTCTGTACCGTGAAGTAATCGGGAATAACAAATAAGAAAAATAATAAGCCTGCCGTGATGATAATTAATTGAATGTATTTCAAAGAACTGCCGATCTCGTGGTTAAAATACTCCTGTTCAAGTTTTTTGTCCAGAAATTCACCGAATGCTATAGCTCCAGCAGTTTCCTTTTCCCGGTTCATTACCCCGCCCCTTTTTCTGCATCAGGCATCAATCACTAAAGAGCTCCGCCTGAGCGGCCCTTGCCTTGCATTGCATTACATTATATCAAATAATGGTAAAAAACTTCAAACATTGTATAACTGAATAAGAAGGCATAAGTATGATAAAACTCCGCAGCAAAGCTGCAGAGTAACAGTATTCGGCAATTATTCTAAAACCTAAAATATTTTTTCAATGTATAGGTAACGCTGCAAGCCTCCACCGGATCCTTACGCAAACACTTTTTCAGCAATCTTGACCCCTTCACTGGCGATATTACTGCTAAAATCAGCCCCGCAGTATTCCCTGAAATTATCGTCAATAATAGGGCCTCCGATGAGCACCTTAACATCAAGTCCGGATTCTTTGACTTTAGTTACGGCTTCTTTCATTGAATCCAGGCATGAAGTAAGCAACACGCTGAGGGCAAGCAGGGGGGCATTATTTTCCTTCACAGCCTCGATAAACCTTTCAGGAGCGACGTCCACCCCCAAATCGATTACATTGTATCCTGTTCCCTTTAACAACATCACAACGATATTTTTCCCAAGATCATGGATATCCCCTTTCACAGTACCGATAACGATATTACCACGGTAGCCTTGCCCTCCACCGGCAAGGATCGGTTCCAGCTCAGCCATGGCTCCCTTCATGATTTCACCGCAGTTAATAAGCTCGCTTAAAAAAAATTCCCCGGTCTCAAACAGCTCCCCAACCCTGGTCATGCCGTCCTGCAGCTTTTTTACAATCTCCAGCGGCTTAACCCCTGCCTGCAGCCGTTCTTTAACCAGGGCCATTACTTTATCTCCATCCAGCTCAGCGATAGCTATAGATAATTCGTCAGTAAGATTAACCACCTGTAGGTCCTCCTTTAATAAATATCAATAATATAAAACAGATTTTTTACTGACACCGAAGGCTTCTTAACGCTGTACCCACCACCACAAATACATATAAGCAAAAGCATCCAACTGCTCCCACTGGTTTTTTATTATTTCAGGATCGCCTTTAATTTCTCCCAGTTCTTTCGCCTTCTGTTCCCAGGGAACACAGACCCCGGGAGGTAGATTTTTGAACGTGTTTTTACTTACTGTTTCCTTTGCCATTTTTAACCCTCCGCTCTGTGATTAATAAACACCATATTCCCTGGCAGTTTCAATAATCGCCCGGATATTTTCCTCTCTGGCATCCCCCTGTATTACGGCGGCGGCATCGATGATAAAACCGCCATCCCCGGCATATTCGTCAATTAAGCGTTTCACATAATCCCGTACCTCTTCCGGTTTGCCATAAGCCAGCATCATATTGGGAACATTTCCGCTGAGGCAGAATCTTCCGCCGAGTATTTTTTTCGCCTGGGCCATATCAGTCATATCAACATGAAAAACAATGCTCTTTTCAGGAAGTTCAGCAATTGATTCCAGATATGGCGTCCAGTTGCCCTCGGCAAAAAACAGGGTTCGTTTACCTTTGGACCAAAAAGCCTCAATAACTTGTTTCAGTGATGGCCAGTAGAATTCAGCCCACTGTTTGGGATTTAAGAAAGGAAAACTCCCGCGGTGCAGCGGCATGAAAAGCGGAAACTCCATCTCACCTCCGGAGGTGGCCATACCATAGAAAATATTGTGGGGGATCAGGACCTCCAAAGCCGCTTTGACCTTTTCAGGTCGCTGATACAGATCCAGCATGATACCCGTTAAGCCGCGCAGGGTATCCGCCAAAGTATCAAAGGGAGCTTTAGACATAGCGGTAAAGGCAGGCACTCCGCCATACTCTGCAGCCCAGGTTGCCCAGGCCTTCTTGTTCATTCCCTGCTGCATAGCCATGCCGGCGGCACCTTTTATCAGAGAAAGATTTGCCCGGTATGAGCCAGGCTCCGATAGCTCTTCATGTAGGCGCGGAAGGAAGGTATTAAGTATCCATTCAGTCGGGTTTTCAATAAAAGCATCGTAGTCTTCCGGCAGCATATACGCTTCTTCGTGATATTGAAATTGTGTATTCGGGTCGAGTTCCCGGCCGGCAAATTTTAAATATTTTGCCCCGACTGCATCGTGCAAACCGGCCCACCACAGGCTGGGCGCCCCTGTTATCGCATCAAGATCAAAATCTGTCAGCAACTTGTTAATTGAATCTATGTTTTTTTCCAGATCGTAATATATCTCCTGTAAAGTGTATCCCGCATGCTTCGCTACAAATTCAGAAAGGCTCAAACGAACAGGTACTTTATCCGGTTTTTCCAGATTCATCGCTGCTAAAAATCTTTTTTTTCTTTCCTCATAAAGCTTTAATTTGTCGTCAGCCATGCTAAATACCTCCTGTCCTTTATATTATAACCTGCGTTATCATGCCGGTGCCATCTGCTGCGACTGCTCCCTCCTTCCCTTATAATTTTTCCAAAAGCCGGAATTCTAATCCAAGAATAGCAGGTTTGTTTTTATTGTTCCGTGCTGCCCCTTAATCCCGGATCTGACTCCTGAGCAATTACATTATTGGGTAACACCCTGATTAACACTGATCATACCAGTCTTGCAATTTTCTCAATATCTACAGCATGCTTATTCAGTTCTTGAATAGAAGAGGCAATTTCCTGGGTGGCAGCAGCCTGATGCTGTGATATTTCCAAAACACTGTCGGTTTTATAATTAATACTCAGCACTTTTTGCTTAATATTCTCAATGGTTTCCCTGATCTCTTCCACCGACCTGGCACTGTTTTCAGCCATTTTCCTGATCTCTTCGGCCACTACTGCAAAACCACGGCCTTCATGCCCTACCCTGGCAGCTTCAATTGCAGCATTAAGTCCAAGCAGGTTGGAGTTGGATGCTACTTTTTCAATAAAGCTTAACATTTCCTCTGTCTTCGCCACCTGTTCATTCATTTCTTTATAGTACGCATTCAGCATTTCCATATCAGCGGCAAGCTCCTCTGCCGATGCCGCCAGTTCTTCCGTTGAAGCTACAACTTCTTC
>JAAYOY010000040.1 GCA_012520035.1 Bacillota bacterium | reverse complement strand
TCGGCTTTGACTGTTGCAAGTCGAAAATATGTAACGGGCGTTTCAGTATTTTTTTCTTCATTATTGATTTTTTTAGTGTGCCAGCCAGCAACCCACCCCTGTCTTCCGTCCGGAAGCGTTACTTGCAACCAGCCGTTTTCGTCTGATTGCAGGACTGTAAGAACTGTGTCCGTAGGGATAATATCGATAGGAAAGTTGCTCAGGCCGGGCTTATTTCTCAATAGCAAAAAATCTATATCGGCAATGACCTGGAAAGGATATTGCTCTGTCATTTTCCCCTGGGTATCCTTTTCCCCCGGGGTTTTTACTTCTTCATCAGCAAGTTCGCCTGCCGGTTCATCTGCCGGGTTTGCCGCAGATTCTTTCTCGTCTTGGGTTATTCCCCCGTATGGAAAATCTTTATCTAATTCGCCTCCGACAAGTTCATCTTTTGAAATATAAGAGGTGTATTCCCGGAAGATCCATCCGCTTGAACCGTCAGCCAGCCTTACCAGCAGCCATTTACCCTGTTCAAAATAGACTAAAACTGAACAATTGCGGTTTAACTGGCATGTTTTATTAAAATTTAAATCAGGGCCAACCCTGACGTTTAACTGATTAACCTCGACATTTGTTTTTTCTCCGATAATAGTAGGAAGCTTGTCCGCCATTTCTGCAGAATAACTGGTATATTCACTGCAAATCCAGCCGGTTCTGCCGTCTTGGAGCTGAACCAGCAGCCAGTCCCCTTCTTGAAAAAGAACATACAAAGGAGTGCCCGCTGAAAGGCCATCTATTTTGGTAAAAGAAGTTGAAGGGCCTGTTCTCAGATTGAGCAACTCCACTTTTACCTGGACAACGGTTTGGCTGTCAACTGCCTCTGTGACAGATATATTTGCAGTTATAGCAATAAAAAAAAATACCAGTATCAGGTTCAATTTCAGAAGAAATTTAATAAGCTTAAAATATTGTGCGATAGTAGTATTCCTTTCTTTCATAATGTTTTCCTCCACCGGAAAATAAGTGATCATCTTTTAATAATTTATATTTCAGCATTAATTTGGCAACTTAAACAAATTATGCTAAAATTTTAGCACATTTTTTTTCATTTGCATAGCAGGTAATTTATCCCAACAGCGGCTTTGAGTGTGTTGACATTACGATTCGTTAAGTTTATACTAGATTTAATATTTGAATATTTGTTTCGGGGGTATATTTTGAAACTAGACAGTATTGGCGAACTATTAACTTTATGGACATACTCCAGTGATGCTTTCTTGATTCTTGATAAAAAAGCAAAAATTTTATATGCAAATCCTGCCCTTGAGCAGGTTTCAGGGATAGGTTTAAAAAGTCAGGTAGGCAAGACCATCAGTGAACTTATCAAACGTGGCATAATAAATGATTCTGCATCCTTGAAAGCCATTCAACAAAAAAAGATAATCACCAGTGAATTAAATACTGCTGCGGGAAAGAAATTGCTGAGCACAGCTTCCCCGGTGATCGATTCAGCCTCCGGCAAGTTGGAACGGGTAGTATGCAATATCAGGAGCATGTCCATTATTTCGAAGGAAAAGAAAGCTCAAGGTATTACCAATGAGGAATGCCGGCTTAACGGCAGTATCGGTCCGGTTTTTTATAAAAAAATTAAAATCGATGGCGGCAAGTACGAACTTGTCTATATAAGCGATAAGATGGATCTAACCGTAAAACTAGCTTGCCAGTTAAGCGGGGTAGATTCTACCGTTCTAATTTTAGGTGAGACCGGGGTAGGCAAAGATCTTATCGCTCGTCTGATACATGACTATAACCTTCATAATGATGCCGGCAATTTTATTAAAGTAAATTGTGCCGCTATAGCCAAGACTCTCATTGAATCGGAGCTTTTCGGCTATGAACCGGGTTCTTTTACCGGTGCTCTTAAGTTTGGCAAACCCGGATTTGTTGAGCTGGCCAAGGGAGGAACTTTATTTCTTGATGAAGTTGCAGAACTGCCGTTGGAGACGCAGGCAAAATTACTGGGCGTTCTTCAAGACAGGGAGTATTTTAAAGTTGGTGGTACTAAAAAGAATGTTGCTGATGTAAGAATTATTGCAGCAACAAACCAAGACCTACAGGAAATGGTTAATAACGGGAAATTCAGAAAAGATCTGTTTTACCGATTAAACGTTATTCCGGTTGAAGTGCCTCCTTTGCGTGCACGTAAAGAAGATATACCGGCATTAATCTATCATTTTAAGGCAAAATTAAAAGAGAAATATGGAATTGAGAAAGAAATAAGCGATGATATTATTCACCATTTATACGCGTATCCCTGGCCGGGTAATGTCAGAGAATTGCAAAGTTTGGTTGAAAGACTAATGGTTACCGTACCGCAGGA